>CANGEG010000032.1 GCA_947452725.1 Comamonadaceae bacterium
AACCGCGAAGTGCGACGCATGATGGAGGCTGTGGGCCATGCCGTGAGCCGCTTGATTCGTATTCGCTATGGCGCTATGGTTTTGCCTCATGGTTTGCGCCGCAGCGGCTGGATGGAGTTGGAAGAGTCTGATATTCGCGCCCTGATGAAAGCTGCCGGTGGTGCTGAAGCGCTGGCGCGTGCACCAGCTCCCCGAACGGCACCTCGCGGCCGCGGTCCTGGCCAAGGTCGCGATCGTCGGCCACGCCCAATGGGCCGTGGCATGCCGGGTACTGCGGTGCCAGCGGCTAGCGCGGGTAATCGCAAAACACGTCAAGAGGGCGCAAGCCAGCCCGATCCTTTGAAAACCTCTCAGGGCTATATCGGCGCTGAAAGCTTCAGTCGCCAGCGCCAGACGAAAGCACCAGGTGGACGCTCCGGCGGTCCACGTCGCGGTTCTGGTGGTGGCGGTCGCGGCCGCTAACGTGGCCCTCTGAAACCCGTGCGTTGTGGGCCCTCACCTCTCAATCGCACTGGCGTCTCGGGTTAGAATAAGCGGCTTTGCTTAAGAGCAAAATTAGTTCAAACTCTCCACATAACAGGAAAATTCCATGGCCATCGAACGCACTCTCTCTATTATCAAGCCTGACGCCGTTGCCAAAAACGTGATCGGTCAAATTTACGCTCGCTTTGAAGCTGCAGGTTTGAAAGTGATTGCCGCTCGTATGGCGCACCTGTCCCGCGGCGAAGCAGAGCAGTTTTATGCCGTGCACAAAGCACGTCCTTTTTTCAAGGACCTGGTGGACTTCATGGTCTCCGGCCCCGTCATGATCCAAGTGTTGGAAGGCGAAGGCGCTATTTTGAAAAATCGTGACCTGATGGGTGCCACCAACCCTAAAGACGCCGCGGCTGGCACTATTCGCGCTGACTTTGCTGACAGCATTGATGCGAATGCTGTGCACGGTTCTGACGCCGCTGAAACTGCCGCTGTGGAAATCGGCTTTTTCTTTGCTGGCATGAACGTTTACTCACGTTAATTCAGTCGCGACTTTTTCGCGACCTTTGAACCATGACGGCCAACCTTCTTGAATTCGACTTGGAAGGGCTGGCCGTTTTTTGTGAGCGGCTTGGTGAGAAGCGCTTTCGAGCCACACAGTTGTTTCGCTGGATCCATCAAAAAGGAGCCAGCGAATTTGACCAGATGAGTGATTTGGCCAAGTCTTTGAGAGAAAAACTCAAAGTTCATGCCCACGTGAAATCCCTACCGGTCGTCTCTGAACACTTCTCCTCAGATGGCACGATCAAATGGCTATTCGATGTGGGCGATGGCAACGCAGTTGAAACCGTGTTCATTCCTGAAGATGATCGCGGTACTTTGTGTATTTCCTCTCAGGCGGGATGCGCTGTCGGCTGCCGCTTTTGCTCTACCGGCCATCAAGGCTTTAGCCGCAATCTCACCACGGCCGAAATTTTGGGGCAGTTGTGGTTTGCCGAACATTTTTTGCGCAAGCACCTCAAAGTTGAAGCACGCGTCATCTCCAATGTGGTGATGATGGGCATGGGCGAGCCCTTGCAAAACTACAGTGCCTTGCTACCCGCTTTGAAAGCCATGCTGGACGATCATGGTTATGGACTGTCCCGCCGCCGAGTCACGGTGTCCACCTCGGGTGTAGTGCCGATGATGGACCGTTTAGCGCAAGATTGTCCCGTGGCCTTGGCTGTGTCCTTGCATGCGCCCGAAGATGCGCTACGCGACAACCTGGTGCCGCTGAACCGCAAATACCCTTTGGACGAGTTGCTCCAAGCTTGCACCCGCTATTTGGCCCATGCCCCGCGCGACTTCATAACCTTTGAATACTGCATGCTAGACGGTGTGAACGATCAACCCGAACACGCAGAGGCTTTAATTGCCCTTGTGCGTCATCATGGGCGCAATGGTCTGCGTTGCAAATTTAACCTCATTCCGTTCAATCCATTTCCAGCATCGGGCTTGCTACGCTCGCCGCAGGTGCGCGTCCAAGCCTTTGCTAAACAACTGCAAGACGCCGGTTTAGTGACCACCGTACGCAAAACCCGAGGAGACGACATTGATGCCGCTTGCGGCCAACTAGCCGGGGATGTGAAGGACCGGACTCAGGTGCATACGCGCATCGCACAACAGCGCACGATCATGTTGCGACCTGTTAACGAATCTTCACACTGACAAAATGGCATGAACATGCGATCCCTGCTGGTCGATTTTTCGGTCCTGCGCCCCCTTGTGTCACTGGGTGGACTACTTCTTACTGGCCTATTTGCTTGTGCTTTGTCAGTCAAGCCACTGTCCGCCTCCACGCCATTTACGACTTCGACCTTGGCCAACTACCATTGCCAAAATGGTCAGTGCCACGTTGCCCTTGACGAAGCTGGTAACGAGTTGGAGGCACGGCCCAATGAGCCGCCTGCCCTAGCTTTGCAAGGACAGGCCTGTGAGCGGCTGAAAGCGTTCGCTTTGGCGACGAGCGGATTCTTTTGCACTGAACCTGGATCCGGACAGGAACTGGAATTTGACCATAACCAGGGTTTGTTGTTGTGCCAGCAATGCCATGACCCCACAGCTTTTGAACACTCTGGCCTTGCCGTTCAACTGACTTTGTACGCCGACAAAGTCAGAACATTTTGGATTTGCGGCGTCTGCGCGGAAAAATCAGGCGACGAAACCGCTGAGCTATCCCTGTGGACGCAGTCCCTGGCTTTGAATTCCAGTTCCGAGTCTGCATTGACGCTGGTAAAAAGTGAACAACAGCAAAAACCTATCCTGCGCGCCATCGACAGTGCGACTGCCGTGATCTTGTGGTCCAACGTGCAATGGATAAATAAATTGACCGATTCACATGCTGTCAAACTCTCCGCTTTGGTTTTGCAAAAATCGGTTTCCTACCTCGTCCCAATGGGACGTTTTCATGCGCGAGGCCTACGATGACTGATCCCATAGTGACTCTAGTGACCGAGCCGCAAGAGGCCCAGCCTTCGATCTCATTGGCGCCCAGTGCTGGGGCTTTGCTGCGACAAGCCCGCGAGCGCGCTGGCTTGCATCTGGGCATGTTGTCGGTGGCCTTGAAAGTGCCGGTAAGCCATTTGACGGCGCTGGAATCAGACAACCATGCGCAGTTGTCGGGCCCTGTCTTCGTGCGGGCCTTGGCCGGTAGCGTGTGCCGTCAATTGAAAATCGATGCCACACCGGTTCTGGCTTTGTTGCCTCAAGCGCCCCAACATATGAAAGTCATGCCGCCTAGTTTGGAGAAGACTCGACCCGATTTGACTGGGCAACATTTTGGTCGTCGCTGGACCGTGAATCGCAAATTTGTTTTACTGGCTTTGCTGATGGCGGTATTAATTGCCCTGGTTGCCTGGATGCCTGAATGGCCAGCCGCAGACAGCCTGTCTGCCTTACCTGTTGCCGAGACGACGCCACCGATCTCGGAGCCCCTAGCGCCACAGGCGCCGATGGTGGTGTTGCTGCCTTCCGAGTCGGCTGCAGATGCTGCACCTGGAAGTGCTCTGCCCGGATTAAAGACTGCAAATTCAATTGGTGCTGCTTTGCCGGTGCCAGCCGAAAATTCCGCCTTAGAAGTTGTCTTCAAAGGCCGGTCCGATGAGGCTTGGGTTGAAGTGCAAGATCGCAACGGCGTTGTGGTCTTTAGTAGGTTGGTCAAGGCTGGTGAAACGCATATTGTCAAGGGCATGCCGACACTGACCGTGGTGGTCGGTATGGCCGACGCAGTCGATGTACTGGTGCGTGGTCAGCCCTTGGATTTAACGCCATTCAGTCGTGGTGCTGTGGCCCGTTTTGAGGTGAAGTAATGAATAACGGCATTCCCATCCCAGCTGCCCAGCCGCTTGCCCGGCATAGCCTGCAAGCCCAAGTGAAGTGGGGCGATCATGTGTTGACCGTCGGCGGCAACGCCCCCGTGCGCGTGCAGTCTATGACCAACACAGACACGGTGGACGCGATTGGCACGGCGATTCAAATCAAAGAGCTGGCCTTGGCTGGTTCAGAGATGGTGCGCATCACGGTCAACACCCCTGAAGCTGCTGCTGCCGTGCCGCATATTCGCGAGCAACTGGACCGCATGGGTATCCATGTGCCACTGATAGGCGACTTCCATTTCAATGGACATCGCTTGCTGACCGACTACCCGGCCTGCGCTGAGGCTTTGTCTAAGTACCGTATCAATCCGGGCAATGTGGGCAAGGGCGATAAAAAAGACCGTCAATTCGGACAAATGATTGAAGCGGCACTGCGCTGGGACAAACCGGTGCGCATTGGTGTGAATTGGGGCAGCCTGGATCAAGAGCTGCTGGTCCATTTAATGGACGAAAACAGCCGTCGTACCACGCCCTGGGAGGCCCGCCAGGTCATGTACGAGGCCTTGATTTCCTCGGCAATCAGTTCGGCCGCGAGGGCACAAGAGATGGGCATGAAAGCCTCGCAAATATTGCTCTCTTGCAAAGTGTCAGGCGTACAAGATTTGGTCGCGGTTTACCGCGAACTGGCCCGACGTTGCGATTACCCATTGCATTTGGGTCTCACCGAGGCCGGCATGGGCACCAAAGGCACTGTGGCGTCCACTACGGCACTCTCCATCTTGCTGCAAGAGGGAATTGGTGACACGATACGTGTGTCTTTGACCCCCCAGCCGGGTGAGTCTCGCACTCAAGAAGTGGTGATTGCCAACGAAATTTTGCAGGCCCTGGGCTTGCGTGTGTTTGTGCCCAGCGTCACGGCCTGTCCAGGTTGTGGCCGCACCACCAGCAGTACTTTTCAAGAATTGGCCAAGCAGATTGATGATTTTTTGCGTGCGCAAATGCCGGTGTGGCGCAGTCGCTATCCCGGGGTGGAGCACCTGAAGGTGGCCGTGATGGGGTGCATTGTCAACGGCCCTGGCGAGAGTAAACACGCAGACATTGGCATCAGCCTGCCCGGCACGGGTGAGGCCCCAGCTGCGCCGGTGTTTATCGACGGTGAAAAAAAACTCACCTTGCGGGGCGACTCCATCGCAACCGAGTTTCAGACCCTAGTTGAAAACTATATTGAAAACCGCTTTGGCACAGCCAAGGCTATTGTTGAAGCTGACTAATTGAATATGTCCGAGAACAAACCCGCTACCGCGCCTAAACCGACCAAACTGGTCGGCGTCAAAGGTATGAACGACATCCTTCCGCCCGATTCTGCCCGCTGGGAGTGGCTGGAAGGCAAAGTACGCCACCTGATGTCGCGCTACGCCTACCGCAATATCCGCACGCCTATTGTCGAGCCTACCGCCTTGTTTGTGCGTGGATTGGGTGAGGTGACGGACATCGTGGAAAAGGAGATGTATTCGTTTGAGGATCGCCTCAACGGTGAAGCCCTGACCTTGCGCCCTGAATGCACCGCCGGGGTGGTGCGTGCTGTGGTTGAGCACAACTTGCTCTACGAGGGCGGCAAGCGCTTGTATTACATGGGTCCGATGTTCCGTCACGAGCGCCCCCAGCGCGGCCGCTATCGCCAGTTTCACCAGGTCGGCGCTGAAGTTCTGGGCTTTGGGGGCCCTGAGGTCGATGCCGAGTTGATTTTGTTGGCCTCGGCCTTGTTTAAAGAGCTGGGTTTGCGCGATATTCGCTTGGAACTTAACAGCTTGGGGCAGCCAGCTGAGCGCTTAGCTCATCGCGCAGCCCTGATTGCCCACTTCGAGCAGCACCTAGGGCTGTTGGACGAAGAGGCCAAACGTCGTTTGCACACCAACCCACTGCGCATTTTGGACACCAAGAATCCTGCTTTGAAGTCGGTGGTGGAATCCGCTCCGCAGTTGCTGGGTTTCTTGGGTGAGGCGTCGATGGCGCATTTCAACGCTCTGCGAACGATCCTAGATGCAAACGGTTTAACCTACCGTATCAACCCGCGCTTGGTGCGCGGTATGGATTACTACAACCTGACTGTATTTGAGTTCATTACCGACAGTTTGGGCTCCCAAGGCACTGTTTGCGGCGGAGGGCGCTATGACTACCTGATTGAACAGGTGGGTGGAAAACCGGCCCCGGCCGTGGGCTGGGGTTTGGGGATTGAACGTTTGCTGGAGCTGGTTAAAGAGCAAAGCGAGCCTATGGCTGAGCTTGCGCCTGATGTTTACGCGATCATCCCGGACTTAAGCAGTTTGCCTTTGGCCATGCAAGTCATTGAGACTTTGCGCATCGCCGGCGTGGCTGTGCAAATGCACGCTGGCTCGGGCGAAAGCATGGGCAGTATGAAGTCGCAGTTCAAGAAAGCCGACAGCAGTGGCGCGGCATTTGGCCTGATTTTCGGTGCTGACGAAATGGCCAGCGGTCAGGTCACTGTCAAATCCTTGCGCGACGGGGTGGGCGCGCAGCGTCTGCAAGACCTGGCTTTGGTTGCCGATTGGGCGCACACCCTACAATCGACCCATTGATTTCGAATAATACCCATGGCAACACCTCTCGACCTTGAAGAACAAGAGCAACTTGACGAGCTCAAGCACTTTTGGAAAACCTACGGCAACTTTATTTCATGGTTGCTGATTGTGGCGATGGGCGGCTATGCCGCCTGGAACGGCTACGGTTACTGGCAGCGAACACAGTCGGCCAAAGCTTCGGCTTTGTACGACGAAGTGGAACGCGCCGTTGCAATCGGTGATTTGAACCGCGTGGAACGCTCGTTGGCTGATATGAAAGATAAGTTTGGCGGCACCTTGTACGCTCAGCAAGCCGCTTTGCTGGCGGCCAAAACCTTTCAACAAAAAGATAAATCTGAGCAGGCTCAGGCTGCTTTGACTTGGGTGTCCGACGAAACCTCAGATGAGTCGTATGCACAAATCGCGCGTTTGAGATTGGTCAGTTTGCTGCTGCAAAGTCACTCCTATGACGCGGCGCTGGAGCGGCTTTCCAAGCCTTTTGCCGCGCCCTTTGCGCCTTTGGCCGCTGATTTACGCGGCGACGTGTTGAACGCGCAAGGCAAGCCGCAAGAAGCCATTGCGGCTTACAGCGATGCATGGAAGCACCTGGATGACAGCAATGAATACCGCCGCTTGGTCGAAGCCAAACTCAACGCCTTGGGTGTGGATCCCAAGGCCGTTGCTGCAACTGCGGGAGCCAGCAAGTGATGCAAAAAAACTTGGCTTTCACTCGGCTGCTGCTGATTGCAGCCTCGTTGAACCTGCTGGGCGCTTGCTCCAGCACACCTGATAAACCCAAATCGCCCGAATTACCACCCTTGACGTCCTCGACCTCGTCTATGACAAGGCTCTGGGCGAATAAAGTTGGCGCCATCACGACACCTCTTACCCTGTCTGTGCAGGACGGTCAAGTGGCCGTGGCGTCAAGCGACGGCATCGTGGCCTTGATCGATGCTGCCTCTGGCCGCGATGTCTGGCGTGTAGCTTTGAACACCCCGGTGCAAGCCGGCGTAGGCGGGGACGGCATTCGATTTGCCGTTGTTACTCAAAGCAATGAGGTGATTGCGGTTCAAGCTGGCCAAGTGATTTGGCGTTACCGCCTAAACGCCTCAACGTACACCGCACCTTTGGTGGCAGGTGGCAGAGTGTTTGTACTGACCGCAGATCGCACCGTAATTGCATTGGACGGCGGTTCCGGTCAACGACTGTGGTCGCAGCAGCGCGCGGGTGATCCGCTGGTACTGCGGCAAGCCGGCTTGCTTATGGCAGTTGGTGACACCTTAGTGGCTGGCATGTCGGGTCGCTTGGTGGGCCTGAATCCGAACAATGGAAGCACGCGATGGGAATCGGTGGTGGGCGCCTCACGCGGCACCAACGAAGTCGAGCGACTGGTGGACATCGTGGCAGGCGTCAGCCGACAAGGCAATGTGATCTGTGCCCGATCCTTTCAAACGGCTGTGTCCTGCGTGGATGCAGCCAAGGGTGTGACGCTGTGGACAAGGCCCTCCATCGGCTTTCAAGGCTTGGATGGTAATGATGAAAAAGTTATTGGTGTGGAGTCGGACAGCAAAATGCTGGTCTGGTCCCGTGCCAATGGACAACCCGCTTGGACCAACGAAGCTTTGCGCTTTCGCGGCCTGACTGCGCCGCTGGTTTGGGGGCCTTCTTTTGTGGTGGGCGATGAGGCGGGCTTGTTGCATCGTCTGTCCCTGACCGACGGCCAAACCCTGAACCGCAGCACCACTGACGGCTCCGCTATAGCTACACGTCCTGTGGAAACTGCGGGCTTGATGGTGGTGGCGACGCGCAGCGGTGGCCTTTTTGGCTATCGCCTTGATTGAACGATCGGAAATTCTCCCGTGATACCTGTTTTGGCCCTTGTTGGCCGCCCCAATGTGGGCAAATCCACGCTTTTTAACCGGATGACCAAAAGCCGGGATGCGATCGTGGCCGATTTCGCGGGATTGACACGTGACCGGCATTACGGTCAAGGCCGCTTGGGCAAGCACGAGTACATCGTTATCGACACCGGTGGTTTTGAGCCCGACGCTAGTTCTGGCATTTACAAAGAGATGGCCAAACAGACGCAGCAAGCGGTAGCCGAATCGGATGTGGTGATTTTTGTGGTGGACGCCCGTGCGGGTTTGTCAGCGCAAGACCATGACATTGCCAAATACCTGCGCCGCATTGGCAAGCCTTGTTTGTTGGTCGCCAATAAATCAGAAGGTATGCGCGAAGGCATTCAGTCTGGCGAGTTCTACGAGTTGGGCTTGGGCGATGTGCTTTCGGTTTCCGCCGCACATGGGCAGGGGGTCCGAGACCTGGTCGAGTTGGCCCTGGAGCCTCTGCATTTGCCTGAGGATGAAAATGAAGCTGAAGTTGATACCAGCACCATCAAGCTGGCTGTAGCAGGGCGCCCTAACGTGGGCAAATCCACGCTGATCAACACCTGGTTGGGTGAAGAGCGCTTGGTGGCATTTGACATGCCGGGTACGACCCGTGATGCCATTACCGTGCCTTTTGAGCGCGATGGACAAAAATTTGAGTTGATCGACACCGCTGGCTTGCGCCGCAAAGGCAAAGTTTTTGAGGCCATCGAGAAGTTCTCGGTGGTCAAAACGTTGCAAGCCATCGAGTCAGCCAATGTGGTCTTGCTGCTGCTCGACGCGGAGCAGGGCGTTACAGACCAGGACGCCCACATTGCCGGATTTATTTTGGAAAGTGGCCGCGCCGTGGTTGTGGCGATCAATAAATGGGATGCGGTGGACGAATACCAACGTCAGTTGGTGCAGCGCTCCATAGAAACACGTCTGCCGTTCTTGAAGTTCGCCAATTTGCATTTCATTTCGGCCAAAAAGCGTCAAGGCTTGGGGCCGGTGTGGGCGTCGATTGCACAGGCGCATCGCGCCGCGATGTGCAAAATGTCGACCCCCGTGTTGACCCGTTTGCTGCTTGAGGCGGTTCAATTTCAAACCCCGCAGCGCGGCGGTATGTTCCGACCAAAATTGCGGTATGCCCACCAGGGAGGGATGAACCCACCGGTGATCATCATCCACGGCAACTCCCTGGAACATGTGACCGAAACCTACAAACGCTTTTTGGAAGGACGATTTCGCAAGGCTTTCAATCTGGCCGGCACTCCGCTGCGCATTGAGATGAAGACCTCGCAAAACCCGTTCGCCGACAAAGACGCGTGATCGGAGGGGCAATTTTCCTCCCCGGCTCGTCCAATCCGCTTGACCCTGTGGTAAGGTCAAACTCTTTATAACTATTTTTGAACACGGAGCATATCGTGAGCAACAAAGGCCAACTTTTGCAAGATCCCTTTCTCAATGCCTTGCGCAGAGAACATGTTCCTGTCTCTATCTATCTGGTCAACGGAATCAAACTGCAGGGTCAGATCGAGTCATTTGATCAATACGTAGTTCTTTTGCGTAACACCGTTACGCAAATGGTCTACAAACACGCCATCTCGACCATTGTGCCGGGTCGCGCAGTAAACCTGAATCCGTCTGACGCCACCGAAGACGCTTTGGCGACCTGATTGTCTGATACCGTGTTGAAGGACACAGCGCCGGCCTTGTTGGTCGGCGTTGATTTTGGTGC
Organism: Comamonadaceae bacterium; assembly: GCA_947452725.1. Lineage (GTDB taxonomy): Bacteria > Pseudomonadota > Gammaproteobacteria > Burkholderiales > Burkholderiaceae_C > Limnohabitans_A. Next base: position 10,013 of record CANGEG010000032.1, read on the forward strand.
GCCTCATTTTGATGGCGAACTCCAAGAGTTGGGTCTGCTGGCCGAAACCGCAGGCCTTAGACCCGTGGCCCGCATGACCTGCAAACGCCGTGCACCCGATGCTGCTCTGTTTGTCGGCAGTGGCAAGGCCGATGAAATTAAATTCATGGCCGAGCAGCATGGCGCTCAAGAAATATTGTTTGATCAATCGCTGAGTCCGGCGCAGCAGCGTAACTTGGAGCGCCATATCGGGTTGCCGGTAAATGACCGAACCTTGATCATTTTGGAAATTTTCGGCCAACGTGCCCGCAGTCATGAAGGCAAATTGCAGGTGGAACTGGCACGTTTGCAGTATCTGAGCACCCGCTTGGTGCGGCGTTGGTCGCACTTGGAGCGGCAACGCGGTGGCATTGGAACGCGCGGTGGTCCTGGCGAAACTCAAATCGAGTTGGATCGACGAATGATCAGCGATGCCATCAAGCGCACCAAGGAGCGTTTGCAAAAAGTAAAAAAACAACGCCAAACCCAGCGCAAGCAGCGTGACCGGCGCAATGCCTTCACTATTTCACTTGTTGGCTACACCAACTCTGGTAAAACTACTTTGTTCAATGCCCTGGTGAAAGCCCGGGCCTATGCTGCTGATCAGCTGTTTGCCACCTTGGATACCACCACCCGACAGTTGTATCTGGGCGAAGCCGACCGTTCAGTGTCGCTGTCCGACACTGTGGGTTTTATTCGCGATCTGCCTCACGGCTTGATCGACGCGTTTGAGGCCACCTTGCAAGAGGCCGCCGATGCCGATTTATTGCTGCATGTGGTGGATGCCTCGAACTCCGATTTTCCTGAGCAAATGGCTGAGGTTCAGCGCGTGTTAGCCGAAATTGGCGCCAGTGATGTGCCACAGTTGTTGGTCTTTAACAAGCTCGATGCCGTGCCATCCGAAAAGCAGCCGGTGACCTTGCATGATCAGTACGACCAAGATGGCGTGGCCATGGAGCGCTTGTTCGTCAGTGCTCGATCCGGCGCTGGCTTGGCGCAGTTGCGCCAAAGTTTGGCTGCGCGAGCGGTCCGGTTAAATCCCTCTGACGATCAGGACGATTCCAAGCCCCTGGAATTTCCAGCACAATGGCTTGATGACGCGCCTTGAGTGGGCACAATTTAAATTTTTTGATTTTCAAAAGACCTTTGCGAATGACCCTTCATATCCGCGCCTTTCGATGGACTGAACTCTTGCCACGCGTGCGCGGCATGTTCAATCTAAATGACCCCCGCTGGGGTCGTGGCGACGACAAGTCGAACGAGCCAGCACCCTCCATAGATGGGGACAAACCGCAGGCAACACCGCCTGCCGTGGATCGACCCACAGATCGCCCTATGGATCGCCCCGGTCGCCAGGGTGCGACCCAGGGTCCTCCGGATTTAGATGAGCTCTGGCGTGACTTCAACCGCAGGCTGGGGAGTTTGTTTGGAGGTGGTGGTGCGAAGGCGGGCCAAGGCGGCAGTAACGGGGGAGGGGGCCAGCACGGCGGCGGTCCAGGTTTGCCACCATTTTTAAATACCATTGGTTTGGGTGTGATCTCGGCCGTGGCTTTGCTGATCTGGTTTGGTACCGGTTTTTTTATCGTCCAAGAAGGTCAGCAAGCCGTCATCACGCAGTTTGGCAAATACAAAACAACGGTGGGGGCGGGTTTTAACTGGCGTTTGCCTTACCCTTTGCAGCGCCATGAACTGGTATTTGTTACGCAAATTCGCTCGGTGGACATTGGAAGAGACAACGTCATTAAGGCAACCGGCCTACGTGAGTCTGCAATGCTTACAGAGGACGAGAACATTGTGGAAATCAAATTTGCCGTTCAGTACCGCTTAAATGATGCACGTGCCTATTTGTTTGAAAGCAAAAACCCGACTGAAGCCGTGGTGCAAGCGGCCGAGACAGCCGTACGCGAAGTGGTGGGGAAAATGAAAATGGATGCCGCTTTATCTGACGAGCGCGATCAGATTGCTCCGCGTGTTCGGGCTTTGATGCAAGTGATTTTGGACCGTTACAAAGTGGGTATTGAGGTTGTGGGCATCAACTTGCAGCAGGGCGGTGTACGACCTCCCGAGCAAGTTCAAGCCGCTTTTGATGATGTTCTCAAAGCCGGCCAGGAACGTGAACGCAGCAAAAATGAAGCCCAGGCCTATGCCAACGATGTCGTGCCTCGCGCTGTGGGCGCAGCCTCGAGATTGAAGGAAGAGTCTTCCGCCTACCGCGAGCGAATTGTGGCGCAAGCCGAGGGTGATGCGCAGCGCTTCAAATCGATCTTGCCTGAATATCAAAAGGCTCCACAGGTGACGCGTGACCGCATGTACACCGACGCCATGCAGCAGATTTACAGCAATGTGACCAAGGTGGTGGTGGACAGCAAGCAGGGCTCCAATTTGATGTATTTGCCGCTGGACAAAATTATGCAAATGAACGCCAATAGTGCCGCAAGCGCAGCCAGCACGGCAGCGACTGGAGCCACAACTGATGCGAGCGCGTCTAACGCCGCGACGCCGGTGCAACCAACTATTTTGCCGCCTACGCCCGCTGACGCGCGTACGCGGGACAGTTCGCGATCGCGTGAACGTGATGTGCGTTGAGCAAGGGAGATTTTGATGAACCGACTTGGTTTTTGGATATCGTCGATGGTCATAGGACTGGCTTTGTTCAGCTCAATGGTTTTTGTGGTCGATCAGCGCCAATTTGGTGTGGTCTATGCGCTGGGGCAGATCAAAGAAGTGATCACTGAGCCAGGGCTGAACATCAAATTGCCGCCCCCCTTGCAAAACGTCAGTTACATAGATAAACGTTTACTTACCCTGGACAGCCCTGACACAGAGCCAATGCTGACGGCAGAGAAGCAGCGTGTAGTGATTGACTGGTTTGTGCGCTGGCGCATCACCGATCCGCAGGCCTATATCCGCAATGTGGGTTTGGACGAAAAATCGGGCGCCAATCAATTAAACCGCGTGGTTCGCAATGCGTTCCAAGAAGAGATCAATAAGCGCACCGTAAAAGAATTGCTGTCAGAGCAGCGTGAAGCCTTAATGGCCGATGTGAAACGTGAAGTGCTTGAAAAAGTCCGCGGAGATAAGCCTTGGGGAGTGGACGTTGTTGACGTGCGCATTACCCGCGCTGACTACGTCGACGCGATCACCGAGTCGGTCTACCGTCGCATGGAAGCGGAGCGTAAGCGCGTCGCCAATGAATTGCGTTCCACCGGCGGTGCCGAGGGCGAAAAGATCCGCGCAGATGCCGATCGTCAGCGCGAAGTGACCATTGCCAACGCCTACCGGGAAGCGCAAAAGATCAAAGGTGCAGGTGACGCTCAAGCGGCTCGCATTTACGCCGAAGCTTTTGGCAAGGATCCTCAGTTTGCGCAGTTTTATCGAAGCTTGGATGCTTACAAAGCCACCTTCGCCAAAAAGTCGGACGTGATGGTGCTCGATCCCGGTTCTTCGGAGTTCTTCAAAGCCATGAAGGGCAACGTGGCGCCTGCGGGTGCCAAAAAGTAATTGGTGGTTGAGCATTTACTCTTTGCACTGGCCCTCTTGTTGATCATTGAGGGCCTTTTGCCTATGGCTTGTCCTTCGCGCTGGCGCAAGATGTTTGAGCAGCTTTTGCAGCTTGAAAATGGACAAATTCGTTTTTTCGGCCTGTGCAGTGTAGTGGCAGGCTTTATTCTCTTGGTCTTGGTATCGTGAACGGCCTTTTCAAAAGGTAAAATCACGGTTTTTACAGCCCCACCTATCCTATGTCTGCCTGGGTTCTCCCGGATCACATTGCCGATGTCTTGCCTTCTGAGGCCCGGCACATCGAAGAACTCCGCCGTTTGTTGCTCGACACTGCCCGTGGCTATGGCTACGAGCTGGTGATGCCTCCGTTGCTGGAGCACTTGGAATCCTTGCTCACGGGCACAGGTCAGGCGCTTGATTTGCAAACCTTTAAGCTGGTTGACCAGCTGTCGGGTCGGATGATGGGGCTGCGAGCAGATACCACGCCGCAAGTGGCGCGTATCGATGCGCATTTACTCAACCGTGCAGGCGTTACCCGACTGTGTTACTGCGGCCCAGTGCTGCACACGCAACCCGACCGTCCCCACGCTACGCGAGAGCCCTTGCAGTTGGGGGCCGAAATTTACGGCCATGCTGGACTTGAAGCCGATTTGGAAATTTTGCAATTGGCGCTGGATCAACTGCGTGCCGCCCAGGTGCAGAACCCACAAGTTGACTTGGCCGATGCCCGCATCGTCGCCAGTTTGCTTGAAGGCCTGCATCTTACGGATGAAGTTCGACTGCAAATTCACACAGCTTTGGCGTCCAAAAACAGCAGCGAGTTGGTGCAGTTAACACGTGGCTTTGATCCCTTGGTTCAAAGCGCTTTGTTGTCTTTGGTTGAATTGTATGGCGATGCATCTGTGCTAGATCAAGCGGCCAAAGTACTCCCTGGTACGCCAGCCATACAACAGGCGCTGGCCCAACTGCGATGGTTGGCAGGCCAAATACGTCACGTCAAAGTCAGTTTTGATCTGGCTGATGCACGTGGTTACGCTTACTACAGCGGCTTGCGTTTTGCCATTTACGCTGACAGCGCATCCGACGCTTTGGTGCGCGGTGGCCGCTACGACGGCGTGGGCGCCGTCTTCGGTCATAAGATTGATCGGGAACGGCCTGCCGTGGGTTTTAGTTTAGATTTAAAACAGTGGGTCGGCGCCGTGCCCGCCTTGCCGCTCAAGGCGGCTATTCGCGCGCCTTGGGGTGATGATTCCGGATTACGCGCTGTAATTTCTCGCTTGCGAGCGCAGGGTGAAATCGTAGTCTGTGTTTTGCCAGGCCACGAAAGTGAAGTTGATGAATTCCATTGCGACCGCACGCTTGCTCAAGCGGCAGGGCAGTGGGTGGTACAAGCTCTTTGAAATAGATAGATCAGCATGAACATGACTAAAGGACGTAATGTCGTCGTCGTTGGCACTCAATGGGGTGACGAAGGAAAAGGCAAACTGGTCGACTGGTTAACCGAGAGCGCCCAAGGCGTGGTGCGCTTTCAAGGCGGTCACAATGCGGGCCATACCTTGGTGATCAATGGTGTTAAAACCGCTTTGCATCTGATTCCCAGCGGCATCATGCGCCCGGGGGTGAAGTGCTATATCGGTAACGGTGTGGTGCTGTCGGCCGGTAAATTGTTTGAAGAAATTGAAGGCCTGGAAAAAGCCGGTGTTGAAGTGCGTTCGCGCCTGCGAATCAGCGAAGCCTGTCCTTTGATTTTGCCTTTTCATGCTGCACTCGACGTGGCCCGTGAAGCAGCTCGGGAACAAGGGGGAGTCGAAAAAATAGGTACGACCGGTCGCGGTATTGGCCCCGCATATGAAGACAAAATTGCCCGCCGTGCTTTGCGTGTGCAAGACCTGAAATACCCCGAACGTTTTGCTCACAAACTACGTGAATTGCTCGACCTGCACAACCACGTGTTGACTACTTACTTGGGTTCGGAGAAATTCAATTTTGGTCCCACTTTGTCACCGTACATAGTTGATGGCCAAGTGCAGTTTGATGCAGTTTTTAGCGAGGCCATGCGCCATGCCGAATTACTCAAGCCCATGATGGCCGACGTGTCCCGCGAACTCAACGACGCGCACCGAGATGGCGCCAACCTCTTGTTTGAAGGAGCGCAAGGCACCTTGCTTGACGTTGACCACGGCACCTATCCCTACGTGACGTCGAGCAACTGCGTGGCTGGCAATGCCGCTGCTGGTGCGGGTGTGGGCCCCGGCCTGTTGCACTACGTGCTGGGCATTACCAAGGCATATTGCACCCGTGTGGGCGGCGGCCCTTTCCCTACAGAGCTGGATTGGGAAAAAGAAGGCACACCAGGCTGGCACATGAGCACCGTGGGCGCTGAAAAAGGCGTCACTACGGGACGTAGCCGCCGATGCGGTTGGTTCGATGCGGCTTTGCTCAAGCGCAGCGCTCAGGTCAACGGTTTGACTGGTTTGTGCATCACCAAGCTTGATGTCCTTGATGGCTTGAAAGAATTGCTTCTGTGCACCGGTTACGAGCTGGACGGCGAGATTGTGGACATCTTGCCCATGGGGGCGGATGACATCGCGCGTTGCAAACCCATTTACGAAACCATCGAAGGTTGGAGCGACAACACTGTGGGCGTGACTGAGTACGACAAACTGCCAGTGAACGCGCGCATGTATTTGCAGCGCATTGAGCAAGTGACAGGAGTGCCGATCCATGTGGTCTCGACCAGTCCGGACCGTGATCACACCATCATGATGCGCCATCCCTTTTTGGCAGACTGATCTTTAGTCGCTTGAACCCATATGGTGCGGTCTAGTTGGGCCGCACGGATCTATTTTTGGAGAACACCCCATGTTGACAGAAGACGGCAAGCACCTGTATGTGAGCTATGACGAGTACCACAATTTGGTTGAAAAACTCGCCATCAAAATTCACCAGTCAGACTGGGAGTTCGACACCATTTTGTGTCTGGCCCGTGGCGGCATGCGACCTGGCGACATCTTGTCGCGAATTTTTGACAAGCCTTTGGCCATCATGTCTACCAGCTCTTACCGTGCCGACGCCGGCACGGTCCAGGGGCACTTAGACATTGCTCGTTTCATCACCACCCCCAAAGGCGAGATTGCAGGTCGCGTGCTGTTGGTTGACGATTTGGCTGATACAGGTCACACGCTCAAGGCCGTGGTCAATATGTTGAAAACCAATTACGCCCCGATCACAGAGCTGCGTACCGCTGTGCTGTGGACCAAGGGCGTGTCGGACTTCAAGGCTGATTATTCGGTTGACTTCTTGCCTACCAATCCTTGGATTCACCAGCCATTTGAAGGGTACGACTCCACACGCCCGGAAAAATTGTTGGAAAAGTGGAAGGTCTGAGGCTACGATGGCAGCATGAAAAATGATTCTGCTGCCCCCGTAGTCACTCACCTGATTCACCACCCGTATACGGCTCCTAACGACTTTGAGGCCCCGCAACCTGGGGTCTTTAAAGCGTCAACGGTGTATTTCCCTAGCGTGGCCGCCATGCGCCAGCGCGAGTGGAAAGACAAGTCCAGTTACACCTACGGCCTGCACGGCACTCCCACCACGTACTTATTGGAAGAGCGCTTGTGCGCCCTTGAAGGGGGCTCTCAGTGTGTTCTGGTGCCCAGCGGCTTAGCGGCCTTGTCCACCGTGGCCCTTGCAACCTTACGGTGCGGCGATGAAGTGCTGTTGCCCGACAACGCATATGGCCCGAATAAAGCCTTGGCCGAAGGCGAGCTCAAAGCCTTTGGCATCACCCACCAGTTTTACGACCCGTTGAATTCGGCCGATTTGGCTGCGCGCATATCGCCGCGCACCCGGCTGGTGTGGCTGGAAGCGCCAGGGTCGGTGAGCATGGAATTCCCAGATTTATTGACCCTGGTGCGTATTTGCCGAGAGCACAGGGTGATCTGCGCGCTGGACAACACCTGGGGCGCTGGCCTAGCATTTCAACCTTTTGACCTGTTGGGCGACGGCCAGTGGGGCGTGGACATCAGCGCCCACGCGCTGACCAAATACCCCAGCGGTGGCGGTGATGTTCTGATGGGCAGCATCATGACACGCGACAAGGCCCTGCATATTCAAATCAAACTATGCCACATGCGCCTGGGGCTGGGCGTTGGGGCCAATGATGTCGAGACCATTTTGCGCTCCTTGCCCAGCATCGGCGTTCGCTACAAGACACAAGACGTTACGGCGCGTGATCTAGCTAACTGGTTCGCTACGAAGCCGCAATGCGCGCAAGTCTTGCATCCTGCATTGCCTAATTCGCCTGGCCATGAACACTGGCTAGCTTTGTGCGCCCGTCAGGGTCGACCCGGATGGGCTGCGGGCTTGTTCAGTGTCATGATCTCAGATAGGTATTCGTCAGCCCAAGTGGATGCTTTTTGTGACCGGTTGAAGCTTTTTAAAATCGGCTTCAGCTGGGGAGGTCCTGTCTCATTGGTCGTGCCCTACGACATCGGGTCGATGCGGCATCGCTGGCCAACGCATTTGAAGCAGGGCACCTTGGTGCGCTTTTCGATGGGTTTAGAAGCTGCTCAAGATTTGAAGTCAGACCTGCAACAGGCCCTGATGGAGGCGTTACCGGAGTGAAAATTAAATAAGAGAGGGAGACTGATGAAACAAGAAAAATCAGACAGTGCGCTTCCCGTGATGGCGGCTCCTTATGAGCCACCGCAAGAAAGCGGCATCCGGCCCGAGATGATTATTCTTAGCTGGTTTGCCCCGCTAACTTGGCTGGGCAAAGGATTTCAGGACATGCTCAGACATCCCTGGATTGCTGGGTTTTATGGTGTCAGTTTTATGTTGATGGCGCAGTTCTTAGGCTACGTTTTTCGGCGTGCACCCGAGTACATGCTGACTATGATCTCAGGCTGTTTGTTGGTAGGCCCATTCATGGCCATGGGGTTGTACGAGGTTAGCCGACGTAGCGAGCAAGGTGAGGCTTGTGATCTCAGTGATTCGCTGACTTGTTGGGACAGTCACATTCGCAGCATGGCGATGTTGATCTTGGTGCTCATGGTGCTTGAGTTGCTCTGGGGCCGGGCTTCGCTGGTGGTATTCGCGGTTTTTTTTAACACCGGCATGCCTTCAACTACGGGCGTTGTGGATGCCATTTTCAACCCCGAAAATTTAGAATTTATTTTGGTCTATTTGTCGATTGGCGGTGTATTTGCCGCTCTGGTCTATGCTTTGGCTGTGGTGTCTATCCCGATGATTTTGGACCGTGACACAGATGCGATATCTGCGGCTATCACCAGCGTGGCGGTTGTCTATGCCAATCCCATGGTGATGCTTTTATGGGGCGCTTTGATCTGTTTGCTGATTGCTTTAGCCCTTTGGCCTGGGGCTGTGGGCTTGATGCTGGTCGGACCTTGGTTGGGTCACGCCAGTTGGCATGCCTATCGTGATTCTGTGGGTTGGCCCGATGCTTTGGCAAGCTGATACAGTCGAGTTCTATCTAAAGAGAGAATTATTTTGGCAACACCTAACTACGGATACGAAAAGCGCCAGAAAGAACTGGCTAAAAAACGTAAAAAAGAAGACAAGCTTAAGGCCAAGTCTGAGCGCAAACTAGGCGAGCATGGCGAAGAGCTTGAGCAGGATGGCGAAGAGGGCACCCCTTTGCCTGGAGAGCAAGGCGAGCCTGATGCGACAAGCGAGCCGCCCGCGGTTTAAAACCGTACAAGAGCCGCCGCACATCTTCTGCGTCGGCCTTGCGCTCCCCCTCCCCAAACCGGCTAAGGCCGGTTTTTTTGGGCCTCACGCGCGTGCACGGCATGATCACCACACGTCGCTTGTGGTTGCCAAAGCTTCTCCCCGAAATTTATTGCAACAGGGGTTTTAGCTCTTGCCACACGTTGCTCAGCAGCTGGGGCTGAGCGGCTGCATTGGGGTGGATACGGTCGGCCTGAAACCATTTGAGGGGATCTGCATCGTCACCAACTCCTTTAAGAAAAAAAGGCAGCAACCGGGCGTGACCTTGACGCGCAGCGTGGGTATAGACGGCCGCAAACTGCTTGGCGTAATCCCCTCCATAGTTGGGCGGCATTTGCATGCCCAGCAGCAGGACTTGGGCGCCAGAGGCTTTAGCGGCTTTCGTCATCGTCAGCAAGTTGTCCTGGGTCTGGTCTAGGGCCAGACCACGCAAGGCGTCGTTCCCGCCCAACTCAATGACCACCACCAGGGGGTGATGCTGCGCAAGCAGTGCAGGCAAGCGCGAGCGTCCACCCGACGAAGTTTCGCCACTTAAGCTGGCGTTGATTACTTGGATCTGGCTTTTTTGAGTCGTGAGCTTGGTGCTGAGCAAAGCCACCCAGCCCTGACCACGCTGTAAACCGTATTCTGCGCTGATCGAGTCGCCTACCACCAGCACCAGCGGTGCTGGTTTGGCCAGCGACTGAGCGCAATAGCCTGCCAGCCCAACGGAAAGCGCCATAGCGGTAAAGTGTCTACGCTTCCAAAAAGGTTTGTGCATGCTGGATTCCCTTATTTCTGTCGCCCATGTGTTCAAGTCGGTCACCGATTCAAGCGGGACTTTGACCATTTTGCGTGATATCGATTTCTCCTTGTCGACAGGGGAGACCCTTGCCATCGTCGGTGCATCAGGCTCGGGCAAAAGCACCTTGCTGTCCCTCATGGCGGGCTTGGACACGCCCAGCAAAGGTTCCGTTCATGTGGCGGGGCATGATCTGTTCAGCCTGAGCGAAGACGAGCGCGCCCATGTGCGGGCCCAGCACATGGGTTTTGTATTTCAAAGCTTTCACCTGATGGCCAATTTGACGGCCCTGGAAAACGTGATGCTGCCTTTGGAGTTGGCTGGCCAAAGTGCAATTGTGGCAACAGCCACGGCCATGCTGGTTCGCGTGGGCTTGGGCGAGAGGCTTAAGCATTACCCCAAAGTCCTGAGCGGGGGCGAACAGCAGCGCGTGGCTTTGGCAAGGGCTTTTGTGATGCAGCCGCAAATTTTGATGGCCGATGAACCCACCGGCAGCCTAGACCATGCGACTGGCGAAACCATTTTGAATCTGATGTTTGAACTGAACCAAGAACTGGGCACCACCTTGGTATTGGTCACCCACGACGAACGCGTGGCGGCGCGCTGTCAGCGGCGTTTGGTAATCGAAGCGGGCAGACAGATCAGCCCTTCCGAGTCGGTTGCTCAGGCGAGCACCGTGCAGGACCGATAATCAGGCTATGTCATCACCCAAAGTTTTATTCGGCTTTCATGCCGTGGGCGTGCGTTTAAAGACCGCGCCACAGTCCATCATTGAGATTTACTATGAAGTAACTCGTCGAGACGCGCGCATGCGCCAATTCTTGGAAAGGGCTAACGAAGCTGGCGCCCGTCTGATCGAAGCTGACAACCTGCGCCTGGCCAAGCTTTGCGGCAGCCATGGTCACCAAGGTGTGGCGGCACGGGTAGAACCGGTGGCTCAAATCCATTCGCTCGATGATTTGCTGGACGCTGTCGTTGGCCCGCCATTGTTGTTGGTGCTCGATGGCATCACCGATCCGCATAATCTGGGTGCTTGCCTGCGCGTAGCCGATGGGGCCGGAGCTCATGCGGTAATCGCACCCAAGGACCACGCGGCCGGCATCAATGCAACGGTGGCCAAAGTGGCCAGCGGGGCAGCCGAAACCATGCCGTATTTCATGGTGACTAATTTGGCCCGCACTCTGGGCGAACTCAAAGAGCGCAGCATTTGGATCACCGGCACCAGCGACGATGCACCCAAAACTTTGTACCAAGTGGACTTAAAGGGCCCGACCGCCATCGTGTTGGGGGCAGAAGGGGCGGGCATGCGTCAGTTGACCCGCAAAACTTGTGACGAGTTGGTAAGCATCCCCATGCACGGTGCGGTTGAGAGCCTGAACGTCTCTGTGGCCAGCGGGGTGTGTTTGTACGAAGCGCTCCGACAGCGCATCTTGTGATCAACTGTGATTAAGTAAGGTTTTAAAAATGAAAAAATCTTGGAAAATCAGCGCCGCTGCTTTGGCCTTGCCTGTAATGTTGCTGGCCGGTTGCACTCAAGAGCAGCAAAACAAAATCAGCCGCGACATCCAAAACTGGACTGGAACCAACGGCGTTCTGGAAGTTTATGCTGGCGACAAAGTGGTGCGCCGCTTTTTGAAGGTTGACAAACTTAGTACCGCCTTGGGCACCGATGATGGTAAGCCGCGCAATTACCGATATGGCTACGGTGTAATGGACGAAAACCTGAACATGCAGGCGGACCCCACTGAGAAGAAGGTTTACTTTGAGTTCAGTGATTACTCGAATGTGGTCTTCTTCGAGAACCCGCACTGATCAGCAAGATCCAACTAAATCAACCCTAGTGCACCCAAGACCGCTCCCGTAGCCAGCAACCAGAGCAGGTGAATGCGAGTGCGCCAGACCACTAGTGCAGTCATCGCGCTCATGGCCCACAGTGGCCAGTCCCGCTCAGGCTGGTTGTGTGCGGCAGTTAACAGCCAACCCGTACAGACCAACAAGGCCACCACAATTGGCGCCATGCCAGCTTTAAAGGCCTTGACCCCCCGCATGTCGCGATTGCGATGGGCCCAGCGAGTGGCCATATAGGTCAACACCGAGGAGGGTAACATGATGCCCAGCATCATCACAGCGACCCCCAACAGTCCCAAGACCCAGGCATGAAGGCCCGCAGCTGGTCCGCCTCCAGCGTTCAATCCAAGGTTCCAACCCATCAAAGCAACAAACAGCACATTCGGGCCCGGCGAAGCTTGCGCCAATGCAATGGACGAGGTGAACTGTAGGTCATTCAGCCAGTGGTGCTCATCCACCAAAAAACGGTGCATTTCAGGCGCTGTGGTGATGGCACCG
>CANGEG010000033.1 GCA_947452725.1 Comamonadaceae bacterium
CTTCGCGTGCGCGTGACCAACACAGGTACCAAGAGCTTTGTCTTTGAGAAAAAGCTGAACCGCCAAACCATCCGCCGCACGATTGGCGCTGTGAGCGATTGGACCATTGAAGCCGCCCGGAAGGAAGCCCAAGCGTTGGCTGTGACGCTCAACAAGGGTGATGATCCGAGAGAGCTGGACCGAGCCAAGGCTGAGGCCAAAGCACAAGCTAAGGCCGAAAAAGAACGAGCGGCCAACTTCACATTTGGTGCGTTGATGGCTGATTACGCCAACGAGTTGGAGCGACAGGGCAAGAGCTCACACGCCAAGGTTCGGGGCATGGTTAGGCTGCACCTGATGGATGGCGGACCAAGGTTGGCCAATACCGCGGCAGCATTGGTGTCCGCTGAACAGGTGGCTGACTTGCTGCGTGGCCTGCAAGATGCCGGGAAAGAGCGCACGGCTGGCAAGCTGCGGAGCTATTGTCGTGCTGCCTTTGAGATGGCCCGAACATCCAAGTTGAGCCTGCTGGTGCCTGTGCACTTCAAGAGTTACGGGGTGCAGCACAACCCAGCCGCCGAGACCGTGGCCATCAAGTTGGTGCCCGACAAAAACCCTTTGATGCCAGTGCACCTGAGACAGTATTGGCAGGCCATAGAACCACTACAAGATGTCCGGGGTGCTGCGCCTGCACCTGCTGACGGGTGGCCAGCGCATCGAACAACTGCGCCAGTTGGTCCGCTCCAACGTGGGGGAGGGCGCTACACCTTACTGGATGCCAAAGGGCGCACAGGCCGTGGTGCAAGGCTGCACACCATCCCGCTGCTGCCTGCTGCCCGGGAAGCCCTGGACGCCTTGCTGGCGCTGAACCCCGGTGAGTTTCCATTGTCGGTGGATGGTGGCGCGTCACCCGTGAGCGCCAAGGCTATTTCAGACTGGGCCAAAGATGCAGCCGCTGGGGTGGAGTGGGTGCCGACCGATAAACCCGTGGGCCAGTTTCAGGCAAAGCGCATCCGTTCCGGCGTGGAGACCGCATTGGCCAGCCTGCGAGTCAGTCAGGAAACCCGGGGCCACTTGCTGAGTCATGGCGTCACGGGCGTGCAAGCGGCAAACTATGACGGGCACGATTACGCGCCACAAAAGCTGGAAGCCCTGGAGACGCTGCACCGATTCCTGACGGAGACCAGCGCCAGCGTGGTGCATATTTCATCAAGAGCCGTTGCATAGCGGTACGTTTCAAGATACCATTATGGAAATCCGAATCTACACCAACAAGCAATCAGCACAACCTTTGATTGTTTGGCTTGAAGCCTTGAAAGATGTACGGGCCAAAGCACAAATACAGGCGCGAATGGTTCGCGTAGCGGCTGGCAACTTTGGCGACTGCAAGCCCCTTCGCGATGGCGTGCAGGAGCTGCGCATCGACTATGGGTCAGGGTACAGGGTGTATCTGAGCAGGCAGGGGCCAATTCTGGTGTTGCTGCTATGTGGTGGGGACAAAGCCGACCAAAGCCGTGACATTGAACGTGCCATTGAATATCTGAAAGACTGGAAAGAAAGAGGCAAACCATGACCACACCCCGTGATGTGAGTTTTGATGACTACATGGTTCAGTCCATGAAAGACCCCGCCCAAGCGGCTGCCTATATTGAGGCCGTGATTGACCTTGAAGACCCGGCCGCACTGTTGGTGGCGCTGCGACAAGTTGCCAAAGCACATGGCATGGCAGAGGTGGCCAGGCGGGCCAATGTGGCTGACAAAAACCTTTTCAAAGCCCTGAGCGCGACAGGAAACCCCACATTGGCCACGGTTCATAAGGTGCTCGCCGCCGTAGGTCTGCGCCTGAGCGTGGAGCCTTTGACGGCTGCGTGAGTTTTAGCCCCAGCTAGGCCCGCTTCGAAACCGGGCCGAACACCAGTGACTCCCGCTGGTTGCTGAGGAGCCTTTTTAGGGGGGCGTTAGGAGGGTGCCTCATGCAGACATTCATTGACATCCTCCCCTGCCTAAAGGCAGGGGAGGATGTCAAGGTGATTGGGGTGATGGGCCAGACCCGGCAAGCCTGCGCAAGATAGACCCTGATTCGAGGGCACACACTGCCGTTCTTCAAGCCTACGCAGCCTATCGTGAAGCGGAAAGAATCGTAGGGGCTTACAAGCAGGCATTGGCTGGGCTGCCAAAAGCAGAGAGCACCAGAACATTGTGTCCGCTATACGTGACTATCTTGGATGCCCACTTGGTTACCGGCAAAGTTAACAGAGGGGCGTAATTTTGCGCTGAAAGAAAAAGGCTCAGCGAGACGCAAAGTTGATGCTGTTGCTGGCGCGAAAGATTGGCTACTGCAAGGCGGGATGTCATCGGGGACAACCCCAGAGCGTTCAACCTTGCAGCTTGCTGGTGTAAAACCCCGTACCGGTGACTACACCGCGAATGGCAAGAAAAAAGGCCAACCGGTGAGGGTTGGCCTTCATTCGCTTGGAACCCGCATGGTTGCTGGATTTCCAGAGATGGTGCCCGGGGCCGGACTCGAACCGGCACGCCTTGCGGCGGGGGATTTTGAGTCCCCTGAGTCTACCAATTTCACCACCCGGGCGGATATCTAGTGAAGAGCATGATTATGGCATATTTTAGATCATGTTTTTCAAGCGACTGGCAAATTTCAGCGCTGATTTACGACGTTCACTATCGATGGTCATCACCGCCACGCCGGAAAGCGAAGGCCATCACTTGTACGAAGCCGTTAGACACATTCAGTTAATGTGTTCCCACAGCTTTCAAGACGCAGTCCTTTTGCGGTGTTTTAAGCCAAACAACTAAGCATTTGGCCCAGTGCCTTTGGGGGTAATATTTAACTGGCTCCGATAGGCAGGGTGTTTTATTGACTACTGCAACAAGCCTTAGTGACTTAGGATATAACTATTGATGGCGTGAAGATTTTGAAAAATTGGAGCGTATTTGCGATGTCGCTAATGGGACCTCCCTTCTTAATTACAGTTCTGCAAGATCAAGCTGAGTGAGGCAAAAGCTCATGGGTAAGTGCTAAGGCCTACTCTTGCACCAGGGTGTCAGGCCTTGGCTTTGAAATATGGCACAGTGGAGTCCATGAAATTTCCAACCATTGAAGACGCCATCGGCCAAACACCGCTGGTCGCCTTGCAGCGACTCGGTGCTGCAGATGCCGCGGCACATGGCAACGTGATTTTGGGCAAGCTTGAAGGTAACAACCCTGCCGGCTCAGTCAAAGACCGTCCTGCCCTGTCCATGATCCAGCGCGCCCAGGAGCGCGGCGAAATCAAGCCGGGTGACACCTTGATAGAAGCCACCTCAGGCAACACCGGCATTGCCCTGGCCATGGCCGCTGCCATCAAGGGTTACCGAATGATTTTGATAATGCCCGAGGACTTGTCGATCGAGCGTGCCCAGACCATGAAAGCCTTTGGCGCTGAGTTGATCTTGACGCCTAAGAGCGGCGGCATGGAATACGCGCGCGACCTGGCCGACAGCATGGCCGAGCAAGGCAAGGGCCGAATTCTGGACCAGTTCTCCAACCCCGATAACCCTCGCATCCATTACGAAACCACCGGCCCCGAGATCTGGGAGCAGACCGGCGGCAAGATCACCCACTTTGTCAGCGCCATGGGCACCACCGGTACCATCACCGGAGTGTCGCGGTTTTTGAAAGAGAAGAACCCTTCCATCCGAATCATTGGTGCACAGCCCTCTGAAGGTTCGCGCATTCCCGGCATTCGCAAATGGCCAGAAGAATATTTACCCAAAATTTACGATCCCACCGCAGTAGACGAGTTGGTCTTGGTGAGCCAGGGTGACGCCGAAGAAACGTGCCGCCAAATGGCCCGCACAGAAGGTATTTTTGCTGGCATCTCAGCGGCTGGTGCTTGCTGGGTGGCACAGCAAATTTCTCGAACTGCGCGCGATGCGGTGATTGTGTTTATCGTCTGCGATCGCGGCGATCGGTATTTGTCGACCGGTGTGTTCCCCGCCTAAGTGGGCGCAATACACTGCGATTTCTTTTGCAGAAAGTTCTTCATGTCTGAATTTAGGTTTTGCCCAATGTGCGCCGAGCCCTTGGCTTGGTTGTCGCAAATGGAAGATGGGGGCGAAAAGCTGCGCCTGCGCTGTGGCGGTTGCACCTTCACGCACTGGAACAACCCCACCCCTGTTTTGGCGGGCATTGTGCAAGTGGGCGACGAGATTTTGCTGGCGCGTAACGCAGCTTGGCCAGGGCGACGCTTTGCCTTGATCACAGGTTTTATGGAGGCCGGCGAATCGCCCGAAGAAGGCATTGCGCGTGAGATTGCCGAAGAAACCAATTTGAAGGTGAGCGCTTTGAAGCTGGTGGGCGCTTATGAGTTCAAGCGCATGAACCAGATCATCATTGCGTACCATGCGGTGGCGTCTGGCGAGGTGCGGTTATCCCCTGAGTTGGCGGAGTACCAGATGTTCAAACCTCAGGACATCATTTGCTGGCCCGCCGGTACCGGTTACGCCGTGGGCGACTGGTTGCGAAGCATCGGTATCGAGCCGCGCTTCATGAGTTGGGAAGAGCGCTATGGCAACCCAGAAAAGCCTGCATGAACTACGACAAAGAAATCGACACCTGTGGCCTGAACTGCCCATTGCCTATTTTGAAGGCCAAAAAAGCTTTGACTGACATGACTTCAGGTCAGGTGTTGCAAGTGCGTGCCACTGATCCCGGTTCTGTGCGTGACTTTGAAGCCTTTGCGCGCCAGACAGGCAATGATCTGGTGTCCAGCAGGACGGAAGGCGAGC
Source organism: Comamonadaceae bacterium (assembly GCA_947452725.1). Classification (GTDB taxonomy): domain Bacteria; phylum Pseudomonadota; class Gammaproteobacteria; order Burkholderiales; family Burkholderiaceae_C; genus Limnohabitans_A. The sequence goes on from CANGEG010000033.1 coordinate 4,768, forward strand.
AGTTCATCTTTAGGATGCGCCGGCGTTGAAGTCGCTGCTGAAGGGACTCTGCTAAAGGTCGTGCTTTTGATTTACAGCGAGGATCAGAGCGTCAAACCTTTGAGGTATTCGCGAAAAGCGGCGCCCACTTGCGGGTGCTGCAAAGCCAGCTCCACGGTAGCTTCCAAAAAGCCTTCTTTGCTGCCGCAGTCATAGCGCTTGCCTTCGTATTGAAATGCATATACCGCCTCACGTGCCATCAGTCGGGCAATGGCGTCGGTGAGTTGAATTTCTCCACCCACGCCAGTTGGCTGGTTGCGGATCTCGTCAAAAATGCCCGGCGTCAAAATGTAGCGTCCCGCGACACCCATCCGTGAGGGTGCTTTTTCGGGGGCTGGCTTTTCCACAATGTGCTCGACGCGGATCAGTTGCTTGCCCGCCGACTCGCCCGCAACAATGCCGTAGCGGCGAGTTTGGTCTAGCGGCACTTCTTGCACCGCCAACACCGAGCGACCTTGCTGGCGAAAGGCATTGACCATTTGGCTCAATACGCTCGGGCCGCCGGGTAAGCTGACCATCAAGTCGTCGGCCAACAGCACCGCAAAAGGCTCGTTGCCTACCAAGGGCTCGGCGCACAGCACCGCGTGACCCAGACCTAGCATGCGGTTTTGCCGCACATAGGCGCAGACCATGTCGTCGGGCTGCACCGAGCGCACCAAGGCCAAGAGCTCATCTTTGTGCGCGGCTTCGAGTTCGGTCTCCAACTCATAGGCGGTGTCAAAGTGGTCTTCGATCGCGCGTTTGCTACGCCCAGTTACGAAGATCATGTGACGCACACCGGCCGCGTAGGCTTCTTCGACCGCGTACTGAATCAGCGGTTTGTCCACCACCGGCAGCATTTCTTTGGGTGCGGCTTTGGTGGCCGGCAAAAAGCGCGTACCCAAACCGGCGACAGGAAAAACGGCTTTGCGGATGGTGTTGTGGGTCATGGGGCGGTGACTTTCAAATGGGCTTTACGCCAGACGGGCGAGCTGCTCACGCATCTTAACGACGGTGTCTGAAAAATCGGTGACACGCTTGTTTTCCAGTGCGATTACCGCTGGGGGCGCTTTGGCTACAAAGGCTTCGTTGCTCAGTTTGTTCTGCGCTTTGGCGATCTCACCTTCCAGTCGGGTGATTTCTTTGCTCAGCCGAAGTTTCTCGGCAGCCACATCGACTTCAATGAACAAGCACATGCGCGTGCCCCCCACCATGGCGACTGGAGCCGACTGCGCAGCGGTTTGCCAGGCGGCTTCGTCGTCAAATATTTTAACTTCACTGAGCTTGGCGAGCGACTGAAGGACGGCGGCATTGGCGCGCATGAACTCGGCGTTGCCCAAAGCGAACAGTGGCATCTTGGTGGAGGCGGGCACGTTCATCTCGCCGCGCAGGTTACGGCAAGCGTCCACCAGTGACTTGAGTTGCACCACGTTGGCAATTGCTTGCTCGTCAATTTTGTTCAGTTGTGCCTCAGGGTAGCGGGCCACGCTGACCGAAGGCCCGGGTAGACCGGCCACAGGCGAGACTTTTTGCCACAGCTCTTCGGTGATGAACGGAATGACCGGGTGCGCCAAACGCAAAATCGCTTCGAGCGTCCGGATCAAGGTGCGGCGCGTTGCGCGCTGCTCGGCGGGACTGCCGGTTTGGATTTGCACCTTGGCAATTTCCAGGTACCAATCGCAATACTCGTTCCAGACGAATTCATAAATCGCGCTGGCCACGTTGTCTAAGCGGTATTCTGCAAAGCCCTTGGCCACTTCGGCCTCGGTTTGTTGCAGCACCGAGGCGATCCATCGGTCGGCTTGGCTAAAGTGCATATAGCCATGAGCCGGGCCGCCGGGTTGACATTCGGCTTTGGTGTGTTCCATCAAACCGCAGTCCTGGCCTTCGCAGTTCATCAGCACAAAGCGGGTGGCGTTCCAAAGCTTGTTGCAGAAGTTGCGGTAGCCCTCGCAGCGCTTGCTGTCAAAGTTGACGCTGCGGCCCAACGAGGCCAGGGCGGCAAAAGTGAAACGCAGCGCATCGGCGCCGTAAGCCGGAATACCTTCTGGGAATTCTTTTTCGGTTTGCTTGCGCACCTTGGGGGCGGTCTCGGGCTTGCGCAGGCCTTGGGTGCGTTTGTCCAGCAGCGGCTCGAGCGCGATGCCGTCGATCAAATCTACCGGGTCGAGCACATTGCCTTCTGACTTGCTCATCTTCTTGCCTTGGGCGTCGAGCACCAGGCCGTGGATGTAGACATGCTTGAAGGGCACTTGGCCGGTAAAGTGTGTAGTCATCATGATCATCCGGGCGACCCAGAAGAAGATGATGTCGTAGCCGGTGACCAGGACGCTGCTTGGGAGGTACAGGTCGTAGTCGGGCGTCTTGTCGGGCCAGCCCATGGTGCTGAAAGGCACGAGCGCCGACGAGTACCAAGTATCCAGCACGTCTTCGTCGCGCTTGAGTGTTTTGCCGGGGGCCTGGGCTTTCGCTTCGGCTTCGTTGCGCGCCACGTACACCTTGCCATCTTCGTCGTACCAAGCCGGAATTTGGTGGCCCCACCACAGTTGGCGTGAAATACACCAGTCGGTGATGTTGTTCATCCACTGGTTGTAGGTGTTGACCCAGTTCTCAGGCACAAACTTGACCTCGCCCGATTGCACCGCCTCGATGGCTTTTTGCGCGATGCTCTTGCCGGTCGGGTCGATGGGGCTGACCTTGTTCATGGCAACAAACCACTGGTCCGTCAGCATGGGCTCGATCACCTGGCCGGTGCGGGCGCAGCGCGGCACCATGAGTTTGTGCTTTTTGACTTCGACCAAATGGCCTGCTGCTTCCAGGTCGGCGACCACGGCTTTGCGGGCAACGAAACGATCCAGGCCCCAGTATTTTTCGGGGGCGTTGGCGTTGATGGTGGCGTCTAGGTTCAGTACACCAATGATCGGCAACTGATGGCGCTGACCCACGGCGTAATCGTTGGTGTCGTGTGCAGGCGTCACCTTGACCACGCCGGTACCAAAGGCTTTGTCCACATAATCGTCGGCAATCACCGCAATAGTGCGGTCGCACAGCGGCAGATGCACTTGCTTACCAATCAGCGCGCTGTAGCGCTCGTCTTCGGGGTGCACCATCACGGCTACGTCGCCCAGCAAAGTCTCAGGCCGGGTGGTGGCCACGGTCAATGAACCGCTGCCATCCACCAAGTCATAGCGGATATGCCACATAAAGCCGTCTTCTTCGGCGCTTTCCACTTCCAGGTCTGACACCGCGCTTTGCAAAATCGGGTCCCAGTTCACCAGGCGCTTGCCACGATAGATCAGGCCTTGCTCATAAAGCTGCACAAAAGTCTCTGTCACCGTTTTGGACAGCTTGGGGTCCATGGTGAAGTACTCGCGACTCCAGTCCACGCTGTCGCCCATGCGGCGCATTTGGCTGGTGATGGTGTTTCCAGACTGCTCTTTCCACTCCCAGACTTTGCTCACAAAGCTCTTGCGTGCCTCGGCTGGCGTTGGCCCCATGTCGTGGCGGCTGATGCCTTGGCCCTGCAGCTGGCGCTCGACTACGATTTGCGTGGCAATGCCGGCGTGGTCGGTGCCTGGAATCCAGGCGGTGTTGAAGCCCGACATGCGGTGGTAACGCGTCAGGCTGTCCATGATGGTTTGGTTGAACGCGTGGCCCATGTGCAGCGTGCCGGTCACATTGGGCGGCGGCAATTGGATGGCGAACGCAGGAGCCTCGGCCACCGGGGCGCCTGTGCCGCGAAAGCCGGCCAGGCCGTAACCGCGTTTTTCCCACTCAGGGCCCCAATGGGCTTCGAGCGCGGCGGGTTCAAAGGATTTGGACAAAGATTGCAGTCCGGGCTGTTCAAGAGGCGTGGAGGCGTTGCTCATGGGGTATTTCAAAGTCAACGGCGAATAAACGCGCCGATGTTGGTGCAAGTAGAAGGATTGCTGTGATTTTACCCAGCCCGGACAGCTTCACCACCTTCTCTGTCACGGCGCTCTTGCGCGGCTCATTTACGATGAGTAGTCCTCACGCCGAGCCGACTATTTACTGCTGCAGGCCTTTGGCCGCTTCAATGCATTCGCGCAGCACCGCTGAGTCGCCAATCTGATTGGCCAAGATCAAGATCAGGCGCTGGTTCAGTAGCTCGGATTGGTCTGCGCTCAGGCCGGCGTGCGCATTGATCAGCTGTTCATAAAACTCGTCGGCGTCTTGGAAATTGGCGTGGGTTTTCATGGTGTCGTTCGTGGGGTAATTCACAGAGCCAAGGTGTCGACGATGGCTTCAACAAGGCCGCTGTCCACGCGGTTACCGTGTGCGGCCAGGTAGCCATCTGGGCGCACCAAGGCCCAGCCGTCGCCTTGCAACTGGCAGGCGGTGCGCAAGCGCAGACTGTTGTCGAGCACATGTTCACGCGCTTGCACGGGGGTGTTTTTGCCCACCACTTGCACGCAGCGCAATGGCGTGCCTTCTGTCAGGGTTTTGAGTCGGCTCAGGCTGGCCTTGCTTTGAGTACCAAAAACCAGCAAGAGTAGGCGGCCTTCGGCCCAGTTAAGCAGCTCATTGATCACGCCCGCTTTGCCTTTTCGCCATTGGAAAGCCACGTTTTGCAAAGACAGACCGCCGCTTTCGGCGCAAATGGGCGAACGGGTGTAGGTGTTGGCTACCGCCATGCGCCCCGTGTTCACCAAGGTGCGGGCAAAGGGGTATTGCTTGGCCAGGCTGATGGCGGCGTTGCGTAAGCTGCGCTCCACGCCTTCAGGCGCGCGCAAGAAGCGGGCGGTGCGATTGGTGACGCGTACGTTTTCTTGAGCGGCTTCGAGCCGTTCGGCGTTGTAGCTGTCCAGCAACTCTGGGCTAGCCCAGCCTTTGAGCACGGCGCCCAGTTTCCAAGCCAAGTTGTCGGCGTCAGCCACGCCGGTGTTGCCGCCTCGCGCACCAAAGGGGCTGACGATTTTGGCTGTGTCACCCATGAAAAACACGCGACCCATGCGCAACTCGTTCAGGCATTGACTCTTGTAGGCGTAAGGGCCGACCCAGACAATCTCGACCTGCACGTCCTTGCCAAACTGGCGCTCCAAGCGCTCGCGCACTACGTCTTCGCGGCTGACATAGGCTGCGTCGGCGTTGGGCGCCATTTGGTAGTCGATGCGCCACACGTCGTCGGCCATCAGGTGTTGCCATACGGCGCGGTTTTCGTTGAAAGGCGCTTCAATCCAGGTGTGGCGTTCCATGGGGGGATGGGTATTAAAACGCACATCGGCAATACACCAGCGGTCGTCGCCTTTGGTGCTTTGCATGCTCACGCCGGTCCAGGCGTGAAATGGCGTATGCGAGCCCGTGACGTCGATCACGTGGTCGGCCTGAATGCTGTAGGTGCCTTCAGGAGTTTGCACGGCCAGGGTGGCGAACTCTGGGTTTTGTTCAAAGCCGATGACACGCGAGCTCCAGCGCAGGTCCACGCCGCCGAGCTCCATGATGCGTTCAACCAAATAGCCTTCGATATAGAACTGCTGGATGTTGATGAAAGGCGGTTGAGTGGACAAATTGAAGTTGCTTTGCTGGCGCAGATCAAAAGAGTACACCTCCTCATTGCCCGCAAATGTGCGGCCCACGCTCCACTGAATGCCTTTGCGGGCAATGCGCTGGTATACGCCTAAACGGTCAAAAATTTCTAGCGATTTTTGCGTGTAGCAAATGCCGCGCGAAGAAGCACCCTTGACGCCCACGGTGTTGTCTTCGTCTAGCAAGATGGCTTTGATGCCCTGGTTTGCCAGTGAGCATGCCAGCGTCAATCCGGTGATACCGCCGCCCACAATCACGACTGCGTGACGCAAGGTCTGGTCGGTATGCAACTCAGGCGGCGAGATAAAAGGGTACTCGGGCAGGGCGTACCCCGAGCCTTCGGTGAACTCGTAGCCGTTGGTGTAATTGACATCGGCAAATGCGGGGGGTGGATTGGTCATGACGGGAAAAAATCTCAAACGGCTTTGAATTCGGGGCGGTCGTTTTGTTGGGGTTTAAGTGGCTGTTGGACGTTGCCTTCAGCTCGGTCTTTTCGCCATTGCTCTTTACGCGCGGTCCATTCGTTCAGGCGCGCGCGTGCGGTCTTGCTTTCTTGCAGCATCTGAAATTCATCCGCTCTTTGCGCGGTCAGTTCCAGGCGCACCCCGTTGGGGTCAAAGAAGTAAATGCTGTCAAAAATGTGATGATCAGTGATGCCCAGCACCTCAACGTTATGCGCTTGTAAGCGCTCTTTCATGGCTTGCAGATCGGCCCTGGTGTCGACCCGGAAAGAAATGTGATTCACCCACAACGGCGTATTGGGCGAGGGCAGAGCGGCCACGTCGTCGCCCAAGTCAAAAAAGGCAATGAAGGAGCCGTCGCGCAGGCGAAAGAAAAAGTGGGTGTATGGGCAGTACTCGCCGGTGCTGGGCACCACATCGCTTTGGATGATGTGGTAAAGCGGCAGGCCCAAAATGTCTTCGTAAAAATGTCGAGTTTCTTCTGCGTCTTTAGCCCTGTAGGCGTAGTGGTGCAGCTGGTGAATGGCCGACGCTGCCGGCAAGGATGAGGGCAAAGAAGTGGCCAATGACGACGCAAGGGCTGGCGCTGACGTGGATGAGGTCATAGCATCTCCATATTATTTACTAATGCGTAACGAGTTTACTTTATCGTAACTGGAGAGGCAAATCTTCTGGGTGATCAGACAACTTGTGAAACCCTTCACAATAAGGCGCTAAGCTTCGCACTTTCTGACTCACAGTGTCAGGTTTGTTTACCCTCAGGAGATTCCCATGGCCGCACTCAAAGGCTCGCAGACCGAACAATGCTTGAAAGAGGCGTTTGCGGTGGAGTCCATGGCCAACCGCCGCTATTTGTACTTTGCCAATAAAGCTGACATTGAAGGGCAAATTGATGTGGCGGCCCTGTTTCGTTCAACCGCCCAAGGAGAGACCGGCCATGCCCATGGGCATTTGGAATTTTTAGAGGCTGCGGGTGACCCTGCCACCGGCTTGCCTTTTGCCACCAGCCGCGAAAGTCTGGCCTCGGCCCTGGCCAGTGAGGTGCAAGAGCACACCGACATGTACGCGACCATGGCCCAGACCGCCCGGACCGAAGGCTTTGACGACATTGCCGACTGGTTTGAAACCATTGCCAAAGCCGAGCGTTCGCATGCGCAGCGCTTCCAAAAAGCCTTGGACGAAATGAAGGAGTGATGTCCAAAGCCTGAAGTCCCGCTGCAGGACGCCAAGTCCGCGGTGTTTTAGTCCATCTTGATGTTGGCCGCCTTGATGGCTTTGGCCCATTCAGCCGTTTCTCGCTCCAGTACCTTGCTGGTCTCAGCCGGAGAGAGAAAACGCACCTCAATACCGGCCGCATCTGCGCGTTGCTTTGTCTCAGGCAGCTCCATGCTGCGTTTCACATCGGCCGAGAGTTTTTGCAGCGTGGCGGCTGGCGTGCCGGCTGGGGCGTACAAAGCCACCCACGATTCGAGTTCAAAGTTGGCCAAACCGGCCTCGGCCACAGTGGGGACATTGGGCATGCCGGGGTGACGGGTTTTGCCGGTCACGGCCAGCGCTTTGAGCTTGCCCGATTGCACATGCTGCATAACTGAAGGCGGCGTGGTGATGAACAACTCCACTTGGCCACCCAGCACGTCGGCAATGGCTTGGCCCGAGCCTTTGTAGGGCACGTGCACCATGTTCACGCCGGTTTGCAGTTTGAAAATCTCAGTGCCAATGTGCGAGACCGAGCCATTGCCCTGTGAGGCGTAATTGAGTTTGCCTGGGTGTTGTTTGGCGTAGGCAATGAATTCCTTCAGGTTGTTGGCCGGTACCGAAGGGTGCACCGCAATCACATTGGTGGCCACGGTGATCAGGCCGACGGGCGTCAGGTCTTTCAACTCCCAGGGCAGCTTGTCCATCAGGATGGGGTTGGCAATGTGGTAACCCGAATACGACACCAGCAGAGTGTGCCCATCTTTGGGCGCACGGGCCACAGTCTGGTAAGCCAGGTTCCCGCTGGCGCCGGGTTTGTTGTCCACCACCACCGATTGGCCGATCACACGCGCTAGCGGTTCAGCTACCAAACGGGCCGAGGTGTCAACCAAGCCGCCCGGCGGGTTGGGCACCACCAGGGTGATGGGTTTGGTCGGGAAGGCTTGCGCCCATGCGGCCAAAGGGACGGCCAGTGAGGCGAACGCAGCGAGTGCGGTGGCGCTCAAAATTCGGCGGGTTGTGCTTGTCATGAGGTGTCTCCGTTGGGGGTGTTCAGCGCATGCCAATGTGGGCGTCGGTAAAAATGTTTTTCGCTTCACGCGGCAGGCTGCGCCAGTACTGGTGTTGTGCGTGCAAGCTGCCACCCAGGGCCACGGCGGCCTCCCAGCCCCAACGCGGCTTGTACATGAAGCTACGCGCCAAGGCCACCAGATCGGCATCGCCACGCTGTAGCACGCCTTCTGCTTGCTCGGGATCGGTGATCAGGCCTACAGCAAAGGTGGTCAGGCCCGAGCGCTCGCGCACGGTCTTGGCCAAAGGCACTTGGTATTCTGGACCGACCGGAATCTTTTGTAAGGGCGAAACACCGCCCGATGAAATGTGAACAAACTGCGCCCCGGCTTGCTTGAGAAGAGCGGACAGTTCCACCGTTTCTTCCAGTGTCCAGCCGCCGTCCACCCAGTCAGTGGCCGAAATGCGCATGCCCAAGGTGCCGCTGAACACGGCGCGCACAGCTTTGAACACTTCGAGCGGAAAACGAATGCGGTTTTCAAACGAGCCGCCATAGGCGTCGCTGCGCTGGTTGGAAAGGGGCGACAAAAACTGGTGCAGCAAATAGCCATGCGCGGCGTGCAGCTCTACCGCCTCAATACCCATGTGTTGGCTGCGCTGCGCAGCTTGCACAAAGTCGGCCTGGATTTGTGCAATGTCGGTCAAACTCATCTGAGTCGGCGCCGCTTCTTGCGGCAGGTGCGGTAAGGCGCTGGGCGCCACCGTGGGCCAACCGCCCTCTGCCGGCGAGAGCAGCATGCCGCCGTCCCAGGGTGCGGCGCTTGATGCCTTGCGCCCCGCGTGGCTGAGCTGAATGCACACTGGCACCGCAGGTGCCAAGCGCCGCGCGCGCTGAAGATGGTCACTCAGGGCCGCGGCCGTGGCGTCGTCCCACAAGCCCAAGCAACCGGGGCTGATGCGACCGATCGCTGAGACGGCCGTGGCCTCCAGCGTGACCATGCCCGCGCCGCCGTTGAGCAGCTGGGTCCAGTGCGCCAAATGCCAGTCATTGGCTTGGCCTTGCACGGCCGAGTACTGGCACATGGGTGCCACCACAATGCGGTTGGGCAGCGTCAGGGGGCCACCAGGGGCGTCGAAGGTGAAGGGGGTAAAGAGAAGGCTCATACCGGTATCTTAGGCAGTTACCGGGGCCTGGCTTATCCCCGGCGAGACTGTGACGCCTTTAAGTAAGCCATCAGCGCGCAGCCACCGCAGGAGAATGCCAAAGTTCCCATTCCGGCGCCAGCGGTGCTTCGATACGCAGCGCGGCGTCGTTCGCCGGGTGCCGCAGCTCCAGGCGAAAGGCATGGAGCCACAAGCGATTGAAGCCAATGTGATCGGCCATGGCGCGGTTCAATGGCCCTTTGCCGTGGGTGGCGTCGCCGATGATCGGGTGCGCGATGTGCTTCATGTGGCGGCGCAGTTGGTGGCGGCGCCCGCTCAAAGGTTGCAGTTCCACCTCGGCCCAGCGGGTGCGGGCAAAGTCACCATGAGGTAGCGGCAATTCACCGCGGCGCAGCGTGCGGTAAGCCGTTTGCGCGGCTTGGTACTCTTCGCGCTCGCTGCGCATGTCGTCGGGCATGCGTTTTAAGGCGTGATCGATCAGGCCAGCGTCCTGCGGCCAGCCGCGCACGATGGCGCGGTAGGTTTTGTGTAAACCCTCGCCGCTTTCAAAGCGCAGGCCCATGGTGCGTGCGGTCTGCGCGTCCAGCGCAAATGCCAGCACGCCGCTCGTGCCTTTGTCCAGTCGGTGCAGCGGCCAGACCTGACGGCCCAATTGGTCGCGCAGGGCCTGCAGCACAAAACGGGTTTCGCCCTTGTCCAGCGGGGTGCGATGCACCAGCCAGCCGGCGGGCTTGTGCACGATGGCGAGATAATCGTCGATGTAAAGGATGTTGAGCATGCTGTTTCTATTGTCACCCGCTAAATCACTGGACTACGAAACCCCTGTGGGCGATGTGCCGCACACCTTGCCGCAGTTTCTGTCGCAGTCGGCCGAGTTGATCGAGGTGTTGCGCCCGAAGTCGCCGCAGCAAATTGCCGAGTTGATGGACTTGAGTGACGCGTTGTCTGCGCTCAACGTGGCACGCTATGAGGCCTGGTCCCTCAAGTTCACGGCCAAAAACTCCAAGCAGGCGGTGCTGGCGTTCAATGGTGATGTGTACGACGGGCTGGACGCTAAAAACCTAAGCCCCGCGGCTTTGAGCTGGGCGCAGCAGCATGTCTGCATTTTGAGCGGCCTGTATGGCGTGCTGCGGCCGCTCGACCGCATGCAGCCTTACCGCTTAGAAATGGGTACGGTATTGGCGAACCCCAAAGGCAAAAACCTGTACGCGTTTTGGGGCGTGCAAATCGCGGAGCATTTGAACCAAAAATTGGCAAAAGACACCACCCCTGTGATTGTGAATTTGGCCTCACAAGAGTATTTCAAGGCCGTTGACCTCAAGGCGCTCAAGGCCCGCGTGATCGAGTGCGTGTTTGAAGATTACAAAAGCGGCAAATACAAAATCATCAGCTTTTTTGCCAAACGGGCCAGGGGTTTAATGGCCCGTTACGCCACGCTGAACCAAGTGAACCACCCCGACGGCCTGCGCGCTTTTGATCTGGACGGTTACGCCTACGCCTCTGAAGCGTCGAGCCCGGACCGCTTGGTGTTTCGCCGAAAAATTGCAGAATGACTATGAATACCCCTGAACAATCCCAGCTCGGCAAAAGCAGCGCCTATGTGGATCAATACGATCCGACTTTGCTGTTCCCCATCCCCCGTGCCACTAAGCGCGCCGAGATCGGTGTTGTCGGACAACCGATATTTTTCGGCGCCGATTTGTGGACCGCTTTTGAGTTGTCATGGCTCAACAGCAAAGGTAAGCCGCAGGTGGCGCTGGCGCACATCACCGTGCCCGCTGAGAGTACGCACATTGTGGAGAGCAAATCGTTCAAGCTTTACCTGAACAGTTTTAACAACACCCGCATCGACGATGTGAACGAAGTACGCCAACGCATTTGCAGCGACATCAGCCAGGCCGTGTGGCACGGTGGGCCTATGCAGGCCACAGTGGGTGTGAAGTTACTGTTGTCCGAAGCGTTTGACAAAGAGCCTGTGCACGAACTGGACGGCTTGAATCTGGACCGCATGGACCTGGAATGCACCCGCTACGAGCCCGCGCCCGATTTGCTCACCGTCACCTGGGACGAAGCGCCTGTGACGGAGACCTTTGTCAGCCACTTGCTTAAAAGCAATTGCTTGGTCACCGGCCAGCCCGATTGGGGCAGTGTGCAAATTAGCTACACCGGCCACCAGATCGATCAACCGGGCTTGCTCAAGTACATCGTAAGTTTTCGCAACCACAACGAATTCCATGAGCAGTGCGTGGAGCGTATCTTCATGGACATTTGGAACCGCTGCAAACCCACCAAACTGACGGTGTACGCCCGCTACACCCGACGTGGCGGGCTGGACATCAATCCCTGGCGTACCAGCCATCCGGGCGCTGTGCCCAAGAACATTCGAACCGCGCGGCAATAAAGCGGTTCAACCGAACTCTTTGAAGCCTTGCAGTGGCGTGAGGTCTGGAAATTGGGCCTCGCGTTTTTGCTTCATCGCGGTGATGGCTTCTTTCACATGCGGGTTGCTCCAGATGGCGCCTTGCAGCCAGCCCATTTGGCGTAGGCTGTCTTCCACGCTGTGGTCGCGGGCGTAGTTCAGCGCTTGTTTGGTGCCCCAAATGGCCACGGGCGGTTTGCTGGCAATTTCTTTCGCTGCTTGCAGGGCACCGGCCACCAGGGCTTCTTGCGTGTCAAACACTTCAGTCACCAAACCCAGGGCCAGAGCTTTGGCCGCCGGCAAACGCCGACCGGTGTAGGCCAATTCTTTGACCAGACCCATGGGCAAAAGCTTGGGCAGGCGCTGCAGCGTGCCCACGTCGGCCACCATGCCGATGTTTATCTCTTGGATGCAAAAGAAGGCGTCGGCCGTGGCGTAGCGGATGCAGCAGGCGGTGACCATGTCAACCGCGCCGCCGATGCAGCCGCTGTGGATCGCTGCGATCACCGGAATGCGCATGGTTTCGAGCAGTGTGAAGGTGGCTTGCATGTCGGTGAGCGAATCAAAAATCGCTGCGCGACCTTCGGGGCTGTGGTCGTCCATTTGGATGGCGCCGCCAAAAGTTTCCAGCGACATGCCGGCTGAAAAATGCTTGCCGGTGCTGGAGATCACCAAGGCGCGCGCCTCGCCCGAGCTGTGCAACCGCCTAAGCACCTCGTCCAGCTCTTTCCAGAAGGTCGGGCCCATGGTGTTCATCGCCTCGGGCCGGTTCAGCACCAAGTGCGCCACGTGGCTCTCAATCGAGAGGGAAAAGCAGCTGAGTTTGTCCATGTTCATTCACCTGAGGAGTTGGATTGCCAATCACCTCACTGTAGGGCGTGGCGGCGGCCGGTGCTGTCCCCGCTTTGACGAGCGAGCCCACGCGCACGCCCAACAGGCGCAGGCGCCGCGTTAAATCCACCCGCTTGAGGCATTGCCCCGCCACTTGGCGGATGGTGGCTGCGTCGGCTGTGAACAGCTCCAGCGTCTGGTCGCGCGTCACGCTTTTGAAATTGTCGTAACGCAACTTGATACCGATAGTTTTGCCCTCATAGCCCTTGCGCTGCAGGTCGGCGGCCACCTGCTCGCACAAGCGTGTGAAAATTTGCCCCAACTCTTGGCGGTCACGCACAGCGTGCAAGTCTTTTTCAAAGGTGGTTTCGCGGCTCATGCTGACTGGCTCGCTGTCCATGCTGACTGGCCGGTCGTCGCGGCCCCAGGCGGCTTCATGCAGCCAAGCGCCGTAGACCTTGCCAAAGTTGGCCATCAACTCAAAGCGGTCGCGCGCCGCCAGATCGCCGATGGTGTGGATGCCCTGCTTTTGCAGTTTCTCGTCGGCTTTGGGGCCAATGCCGTTGATTTTGCGACACGCCAGCGGCCAGATCAGGGGTTGCAGATCGGCCTCGTGGACGATGGAGATGCCATTGGGCTTGTTGAACTCGCTGGCCATTTTGGCGATCAGTTTGTTCGGAGCCACGCCCACCGAGCAGGTCAGACCCGTGGTTTCAAAAATGGTTTTTTGGATCAAGCGGGCCAGCACACGCCCGCCGTCGCGCTGGCCGCCGGGTACGTGCGTGAAGTCGATGTAGACCTCGTCGACGCCGCGGTTTTCCATCAGCGGGGCGATGTCGGTGATGATGGCTTTGAAGCTGCGCGAATAGTGGCGGTACTGTTCAAAATCCACTGGCAGCAAAATCGCTTCAGGGCACAGTTTGGCGGCTTTCATTAAACCCATGGCCGAGCCAACGCCGAATTTGCGCGCCGCGTAGGTGGCGGTGGTGATCACGCCGCGGCCGGTGTAACCGGCGATGCGCGGAAAAAAGTCCAGAGGGATGTCGGCCAGATGCTCGGCGCTCCATTCCTTGTCAGGGTAGGCCTGAGTCAGGCGGTCCAGCAGGTCGTCTTCTTTGCGGCGGCTACCACCAATCACCACCGGCAAGCCTTTAAGTTGCGGGTAGCGCAGTAACTCCACAGAGGCGTAAAACGCGTCCATGTCAAGGTGGGCAATGCGGCGGGGCAGGGCCAATGGAGGCAGGTCTGAATCGATCACCTGCCAAGGATAACTTGCTGTAACACTTTGCTGGACGCGAGGCCGCTTTTGGCCCTTACGATCAGGGCCTGTGACCGCCTGCGACCGCCAGTGTCGTGGTGCTTGGAATGAGCAAGAAAATGGGAGCGGTATGCAAAATCAAAAAAGAATTCAGCCTAGGTGGTGTGGTGCGGCTCTGGCCTTCACGGCCTTCATGGCTTGCACCGCAGGCTGTGTGCCTGCAGGCCACTTAGCCGGATCCGCGGGGACGGACTTGGATCCCAGCGCCGTCACGCCAGTGACCTGGGTGGACGTGGCCGCCCCGCAAGACCGCAGGCCCGTGAGTTTGAGTTTTCAAGAGGCGCGTCGCTCCTCGGGGTTTGCCGGTTGCAACGGGTTTTCCAGTCAAGTGGATTTGGGCGCGCAGGCGGTGTCGTTCACATTGATCGTCACCACCCGCATGCTGTGCGAGCCCGAAGCCATGGACACCGAGCAGCGCTACCTCAAGGCCTTGAACGCTGCACGCTCGGCGCGGATTGACAAAGGCGTTTTGGAGTTACTGGATGGCCAACGCAAGGTGCTGTGGCGCTTCAAGCCTCTGACTTGAGGTTTCAAACTTGGAGGCTTTGGGTAGCATGGCTTGCAAAGCGCGCTGCACATGCGCCAAGCGCGGATCGTCTGCGTGGGCGTTATCGGCGGTGTCGTTGACACAAAAAAAGTCCAATTCGCCAAAGTTGCGCGCTAATCGACTCAGTTGCTCACCAGCGTCACTGTCGCCAATCGACACATAAGCGTGGCGATAGTCCCTCACCTGCGCAATGCCATGCGCCAGAGCCCAGCGCAGCACAAAGTCGGAGACGATAGTGGGGCAGTCCCAACTACGGAACACGGTCGAACGAACCCGCTCAAACAGCTCCGATGCCCGCTGCTCCAGTTGCAGTAACAGCGATTTTCGCAGCGGTCTGGGCGCATGCGCGAAGGTGCGAAAGGTGTGAACGTAGGCCGGATCCATGTCCGCACCGCCCTGCGTACGCAACCATTGCTCAGACAGGCGGGAGGCGTTTTCCAGCGACGTGGCATCGCGCCGCAGCGGCTCGTTGCTGACCAAGGGATCGTCAGACCAAGTCACAAAGATGCCGGTGGGCGAGAACCAGTCAGCCAGATCCACTGGCGCGCCAAAAAACACGTCGTCGTTGAAATAAAAAAATCGCTCGGATAAACCGGGGATGCGGTGTATGTAGGACTCAATATGGCTGGAGTCGAAGGTGGGCAAGTCGGCGTGTGGAATCAACTCACGGTGATCGATGATGCTCACCCGCTCCGACAAGGCCAGCCAGGCCGGCACCTGGTGGTCGGTGACGATGTACACATGGCCATGGTTCGGGAAAAACTGCACCAAAGCACGCAAGCTGAAGCGCAACTCTTCATTGTCGCGGTACCGGCCTTCGACATCGCCATACAGCGCCAGGTCGTGTTTGTCTTGCGGCGACGAGCGGTTTGAGGCTGCGTTGCGTTTGCTGCGCCAAAGGTCATCGTTGCCGTCCACCCAGAGGTAGACGACATCGACGGCGCTGTTTTCTTCTGGACTCAATTTCAAACCGGGAAAGTCCCCGGCAGCAAGATGCTTTTGTCCACGGTGTCCATTTGAGTGCGGCCACAAAAGGCCATGGTCAGGTCGAGTTCATTGTGGATAATTTGGAGCGCTTTACTTACGCCCTGCTCGCCCATGGCGCCCAGACCATACAAAAACGCGCGGCCAATGTAGACGCCTCGCGCGCCGAGGGCGCGGGCTTTGACCACGTCTTGGCCGCTGCGGATGCCGCCGTCCATGTGCACTTCTATCTGTGAGCCTACAGCCTCGACGATGGCCGGCAGGGCCTCGATGCTACTTTGTGCGCCGTCCAGTTGGCGACCGCCGTGGTTGCTCACAATCAGCGCGTCGGCGCCCGACTGCACCGCCAAGTAAGCGTCTTCGACGTCTTGAATGCCTTTCAAGATCAATTTGCCGCCCCAGCGCTTTTTGATCCATTCCACATCGCCCCAGTTCAGGCAAGGGTCAAACTGTTGCGCCGTCCACGAACTCAGGCTACTCATGTCGGCCACGCCTGAGACGTGTCCCACTATGTTGCCAAATTGTCGCCTTGGTGTGCCCAGCATACCCAGCGCCCAGCGCGGCTTGGTGGCGATGTTGATCATGTTGGCGATCGTCAACTTGGGCGGCGCCGACAAACCATTTTTCAGGTCTTTGTGGCGTTGACCCAAGATTTGCAGATCCAGCGTCAGCACCAGGGCCGAGCAGTTGGCGGCTTTGGCGCGGTCGATCAGGCGCTCAATGAAGGCGCGGTCTTTCATCACATACAGCTGAAACCAAAAGCCTTCACCAGCATGCTTGGCCACATCTTCGATGGAGCAAATGCTCATGGTCGACAGGGTGAAGGGCACGCCAAACTTTTTGGCGGCGCGTGCAGCCAAAATTTCACCGTCAGCGTGTTGCATGCCGGTCAGTCCGGTTGGGGCAATCGCCACGGGCATGGCCACAGGCTGGCCGACCATGGTGGTGGCGGTGCTTCGCCCTTCCATGTTCACCGCTACGCGTTGGCGCAGTTTGATTTTTTGAAAATCGCTTTCATTGGCGCGGTAGGTGCTCTCGGTCCAGGAGCCGCTGTCGGCGTAGTCGTAGAACATGCGAGGCACTCGCTTTTCAGCCAGAACGCGCAGGTCTTCGATGGTGGTGATGACGGACATTGAAATGCTCTCGGTGGAGGAATGAATGGGGTGCCCAAGCTTGCGTGACAGGCTTCAGAAGGGCCCAATGTTAGCCTTGTCCGGCTGCTTGGGCTGTGAAACTCGTTACACCCTCGTTGAAATTATTTGTGTGGAGACGATAAAACCATGAATTTGGCTCATTTGCTCGAACGCGTTGCCCGCATGGAGCCGACGCGGCCTGCGATTTTTAACGGTCCGCACTGCGTGGCCACTTA
>CANGEG010000034.1 GCA_947452725.1 Comamonadaceae bacterium
AAACTCGCCTTTGCGCTCGCGCGCGATCGGCGCCAGGATCATCAAGCGTGTGTCCTCTGGCAAGGCCAGCACCGCGTCCACCATCTGGCTGACGGTTTGCGCTTGCAGGGGCAGGTCGTGGTCGGGGCAATACGGCGTGCCGGCGCGGGCAAACAGCAGGCGCAGGTAGTCGTGAATTTCGGTCACTGTGCCCACGGTCGATCGCGGGTTGTGGCTGGTGGCTTTTTGCTCGATGCTGATGGCAGGCGACAGGCCCTCGATCAAATCCACATCGGGTTTGTCCATGAGTTGCAAAAACTGGCGCGCGTAGGTCGACAGGCTTTCCACATAGCGGCGCTGGCCTTCAGCGTACAGCGTGTCAAACGCCAGGCTCGATTTGCCCGAACCCGACAAGCCGGTAATGACCACCAACTGATTGCGCGGAATGTCCAGGTCTATGTTTTTCAGGTTGTGCGTGCGCGCCCCCCGCACGCTGATATGCGTTTGCCGCAAGGCTTTGGCCAAGTACGAAGCGTCATCGCGCTCGAGTTCGGCGCGCAGTTCAGCGCGATCGTCAGGGCCTATCGCCAAGGTTGCATCAGAGTGGTTCAAAATTGGTGCCGAAAGACAAAACCCTCAATTATCGGCCTTGTGGCCCCGCTTGTCTCCCAGCGGGTCTCGTTTTGTCAATCAAGGACAATAAGCGCACTGAACTGATGAACTGAACCCCTCACGTGACTTCCTCTGCGATCGACTCACCTGCCTTGCCCGCCACTACCATGACAGCCACCGAGCGGCGCGCCAGCGCCTCCTTGGCCTCGATTTTTGCCTTGCGTATGCTGGGATTGTTTTTGGTCTTGCCGGTGTTTGCCTTGGAAGCGAGCAAGTACCCTGGCGGTGACGATCCGGCCATGCTGGGTCTGGCCATGGGTATTTACGGGCTCACGCAGGGCATGTTGCAACTGCCTTTTGGCATGGCCTCAGACCGATTTGGACGCAAGCGAGTGATTATCTTGGGTTTGATTATTTTTGCGATTGGCAGCTTTGTGGCCGCTGGCGCGCCCACCCTGGGCTGGCTGCTGGTCGGACGCAGCGTGCAGGGCGCAGGGGCTGTATCTGCGGCCGTGACGGCGTTGCTGGCCGACTTGACGCGAGACGAAGTGCGCACCAAGGCCATGGCCTTGGTTGGGGCCAGCATTGGGCTGATGTTTGCCCTGTCACTGGTGTTGGCGCCTTTGCTGGTGACGCTGATCGGCTTGTCCGGTTTGTTCATGCTGACCGGCGCACTGGCTTTGACTGGCGTGGCGGTGGTGCTTTGGCGCGTGCCGGCCGAACCGGCGGAACACACAAACCAGCCGCGTGGCCGCTTGAGCGTGGTCTTGCGCCACCCGGGCTTGATGCGCTTGAACCTGGGCGTGTTTGTGTTGCATGCGGTGCAACTGGGCATGTGGGTGGCCGTGCCGGCGCTGTTGGTGCAGGCCGGCCTGCCCAAAGAGCAGCATTGGTGGGTGTATCTGCCGGCTGTGCTGGCTTCGTTCGTGGTCATGGGCGGCACTTTGTTCCCACTGGAGCGCCGGGGTTATTTGCGGGCCGTGTTTTTGTCGGCGGTGGGCTTGATTGCACTGGTTCAACTGGGTTTTTTGCTTCAGGCCTCGGGCGCACCTCAAATGCTCAGCCTAGGCGCCTTGTTGTTTGCTTTTTTTTGCGGCTTCAATATTTTGGAGGCCTCGCAGCCCAGCATGGCTTCTCGCATGGCGCCGCCGCATGTGCGCGGCGCGGCGCTGGGCGTTTACAACACCTTGCAGTCGCTGGGCTTTTTTGCAGGCGGCGTCTGTGGTGGGTTGTTGGTGAAGAATTTTGGCACCCAGGCGCTGTTTTTGGCCTGTGCCTGCGCCATGGTGGTCTGGCTGATGGTTGCCTGGCCCATGAAGGCCCCTGTAAATCCGGCCCACAAAGCCCCATAATTGCGTCTTATCTCAGAGGAATCGTTTCATGGCATCCGTCAATAAAGTCATCCTGATCGGCAACTGTGGCCGTGACCCCGAAATCCGTTACCTGCCCTCGGGCCAGGCAGTGGCCAATGTGAGCATTGCCACCACCAGCCGTCGCAAAGACCGCACCTCGGGCGAGACGGTTGAAGACACCCAGTGGCACCGCGTCACCTTTTATGACCGCTTGGCCGAAATCGCCGGTGAGTATGTCAAAAAAGGACGCCCGATTTATGTGGAAGGCCGTTTGAAATACGGCAAGTACACCGACCAGGCCGGTGTGGAAAAGAACACGGTCGACATCATTGCCACCGAAATGCAATTGCTCGGTGGCCGTGAAGGCGGCGGTGCCCCATCCGGAGGTGGTGACGAAGGCTACGACAGCGCACCGCGCCGCCCAGCGGCTGCGCCTGCCGCACGTCCAGCCCCAGCACCCCGTGCGCCTGCGCCAGCAGCCAAACCGGCTGCATCCAGCGGGTTTGACGACATGGACGACGATATCCCGTTCTAATTTATACCTAAGACTGGCGTTGGCCACCGAACCCGCAGGGCGCAAGCCTGCGGGTTTTTTTATTTACTGGCCGGATCCAAACCCGTGCTGCGCACCAATTCAGCCACCGCTGGGGAAATGAAGAAACGCACCAGCTGATTGGCGGCCTCTTTCTCAGTCGAACCCTGAACCAGGCCTGCTGAAAAGAAGATGGTTTGCTGCACAGCGTCAGGCAAAGTGCCCACCAAGTCCAGCTCTTTAAAGTAGATCAACTCGCTCACTTGCTGGAAGCCGAGCTCTGCATCACCACGCGCCACCACCGCGCCCACGCGCTCGCTCATGATTCTTTTAGCGGTCTTTTGCATGGGCTCGGCAATGCCCAGCTTGGGAAACAGCTCGGTCGACAAATAGGTGCCGCTTGCGCTGGCTGAGTAGGCTACTGACTTGGCGTTAAGCAGGGTTTGTTTGAGCGCTTCAACGGTGCTGATGTCCGGATGGGGCGTGCCTTTGCGCACGGCCACGCCGATTTGCGAGCGTGCCAGATCCACGCGACTGCCGGGCACCAGCTTGCCCTCCTTCATCAAGGCTTCCAGCCCGCCCTCAGACAGGATCACCAAGTCGAACTTTTCACCACGGGCAAAGCGGCTGGGGATCGAGTCGGGCGCGTTGCCGATGGAGGCGCCAAAAGCGCTGATGACCTTGTGACCACTGGCCGCTTCGTAAATGGGAACCAGCTTTTTATACGCCTCGGTGAACGCACCGGAGGTGATGACGCGGATTTCGGCCGCATGAGCGGCGGTTTGTGTGGCCAGTGAGGCGCAGGCCAGCAGCAAGCTGGCCAAAAGGCCGCGGCGGGTTATCAGGTTCATCAGTTTCATGTGTTGTCTCCGTTGCGAAATTTAGTCAGCCGTGATCTTGCGTTCACGGATCACACGGCCCCAGGTGGCTGACTCTTTGGCCATGTACTTGGCAAAATCATCGCGCGAGCTGGGCTGCGGCGTCAGTCCATGGCTGTTGAGCTGCTCAATCACGTCCGGGCTCTTGAGTACCTTGACCAACTCTGTGTTCCAGCGCTCCAAAATGGGCGCAGGCACTTTGGATGAGGCCACAAACGCGTACCAGTTGGTGGCGCTGAAGCCGGGGTAGCCCGACTCGGCAATGGTGGGGATTTTGGGCAAGGCGGCCAGGCGCATGGTGCCGGTGCTGGCCAAAGGGATCAGCTTGCCGCTTTCAATGTGGGGCAGGGAAGTGGACAGGGTGGAATAGTAAGCTGCCACACGGCCGCCGATCAGGTCTTGCATCGCCGGGGCGCCGCCTTTGTAGGGCACGTGCACGGTGTCGATGCCCGCCATGTCGTTTAGCAATTCACCCGCCAGGTGCGAGGCTGAGCCGGGGCCGGTAGAGGCAAAATCGATCTTTCCGGGGTTCTTTTTGGCATAGGCAATGAACTCGGCAAAGGTCTTAATGCCGACCTGGTTGTTGACCACCAGCACATTCGGAAAGTTCACGCCCATGGTGATGGGGCTCAGGTCTTTCACCGGGTCATAAGGCAACTTCATCATGTGCGGCGCAATGGTCAAAGGCCCAACCGAGCCGAACAAAATTACGCTGCCGTCCGAAGGGCCTTGAGCGGCGAACTGGTGGGCGATGTTGCCACCCGCGCCGGGTTTGTTATCAATCACCACGGAGGCGCCAATGTTCTCGCCCAGTTTACGGGCAATGATGCGCGCGCCCGTGTCAGCCGCGCCGCCAGCCGCAAAGCCAACCACCATGCTGATGGTTTTCTTGGGGGGAAAGGTCTGCGCTGTAGCGCACAAGCTCAGAACAGCCAATGCCGCGCAAGCGAGGGTTTTGAATGGGATGCGTGTTGTTGTCATAAGTGGCTCTTTGAAGTGTTCAATCACTGCCCAGCCCAATGGGGTTGGGTTGTCGTTTTTCTACGGCATGTCGCAGCAAGGATGCGGTCCTGTAAATGCCGTGTGCGAATTTGTTGTAAGGCAAGGTGGCAAACAAGGCCATCACCGCACCCAAGTGCACCGCCAGCCATGTGGGCATGCTGGTCTGGTCGCGCGCCAGCCATAGGGCCAGTCCACTCAAGCTGATCAAGAACAGCAAGGCGATAAAGCCTAAGTCCATGGGCTTTTGCGCCGCGTCACCTTGTTCGGGATGGCGCTGCAGTTTTAGCGTGAACAGTCCCGCCGTGCCCAGCAGCAAACTCACGCCGCCCGCCACGCCCAGCAGCTTGGGCAAGCTGGGCAGGTCGTAGGGCGCGGGCAAGTTGAAGGCGTAGTGGTAGAGCGTGGCCACACTGGTGGCGGCAAAACAAAGCATGAAACCGTAGAAGGTCAGGTGATGAGCGCGCTTGCGCGCCAACGAGAAAGCGTCATCTTCGTTGTTGCAGCCTTCGCCGTGACCGCCGTCCAGGTATTTCAAGCGCAATACGTCGTGCGTGGCTTCTGCGGTAGCGGGCGCGGTCAGCGCCGCGCCGCTGGTGGCGGGCGTGATGTCTTGCCAGAAACGCCGCACGCCCAGCGCCAGCGCCAGCACGGCAAACAAGAACACAGGCGCAAACAGACTGACCAGCAGGTTATGCGGAAAGACGCTGTAAAAGTTGGCCAAGTTGCCTGTGGCGTCCCCCACGCGTTGTTGGGCCAGCCAGAGGAACAGCGCCAGGCCTGCGGCCAGGGCCAAGCTGAGCGTAAGGCCGTTGCGCTCGTAAAGCTTTCCCAGCGGAGCCGGCCACGCGTAATGCACATAAGTTTGGCCCCGCACTTGCGCCATGACTTTGGGGATGTTGACGGCAAAGTCGTGCGGCGGTGCGTACTGGCAGGCGTGCAAGCAAGCGCCGCAGTTGTGGCACAGGTTCGCTAGAAAGTGGATGTCGGCCTGGGCGAACGACAGGCGCCGCGTCATGGCTGGAAAGACCGCGCAAAAGCCTTCGCAATAGCGGCAGGCGTTGCAAATTTGCAGTTGGCGTGCGGTTTCGCTTTCGGCTTGACTGGGCACCCATTCGCCGTTGGCCAGCGCTTTTGCGTCTTGGGTGAGTTGATGCAAAGTGCTCATGCGGTGCCTCCCGCTTGCAGCGTTCGTTTGCCACGTGATGCACGTGATGCCAGTGCAGCCTGTGTGCCCGCAATGCGTCCAAAAGCGGTACCGATCGACATGCCTACCCCGGCGGTGTAGCCCTTGCCGAGCACGTTGCCGGCCATCATCTCGCCCGCCACAAACAGGTTGTCGCTGGGCACGCCGCCAAAGCGCACGGCGGCGGTGTCGTCGGTCTCCAGGCCCAGATAGGTGAAGGTCACACCGGGTCTGACGGCATAGGCGTAAAAAGGCCCGGTGTCGATGGGCCTGGCCCAGTGGGTTTTGGCCGGGCTTACACCCTGGGTGTGGCAGTCGTCGAGCACGGTGTGGTCGAAAGTGCCGGCACGGCAGGCGCGGTTGTAGTCGTTCAAGGTTTGCATGAATGTGCTCACGTCCAGGGACAGTTTGTGCGCCAGTTCGGGCAGGGTCGCGGCTTTCACGCCCTCGAACACAGGTGGCATGAAGCGGCCAATGGCTTTGCTGTCGATGATGGAGTAAGCGGTTTGACCGGGTTGCTGGGCCACCAAGCGGCCCCAGATGGCGTAACGCTTGGGCCAAAAGTCTTCGCCTTCGTCGTAAAAGCGCTGGGCTTGGGTGTTGACCACCACGCCAAGCGACACGCAGTCGATGCGGGTGCAGATCCCCCCGTCATACAGCGGCGCGCGCGCGTCGATGGCCACCATATGCGCTTGCGTTGCGTCGCCAATCGGGTCCGCCCCTTGCGCCAGCATGTGCTTGAGCAACACGCCTTGGTTAAAGCGGGTGCCCCGAATCAAAAAGTTATCGGCCGGCCATTCGCCTTGCGCGTTCTGGCCCCAAGCTTGGCGCAGCCACTCGCGGTTGGACTCAAAGCCGCCGGCCGCCAGCACGCAGGTGGAGGCGCTGATGCGCTCGTCGCCCACCCAGGCGGCCACAAAGCGACCGTTGTCAATCTCCAATCGCTGCACCGGGGCGTTGTAGCGGATCTTTACCCCCAGTTTTTCGGCGCTGCGGTAGTAGGCGTTGACAAGGGCCTTGCCCCCGCCCATAAAAAAAGCGTTGGTGCGGGCCACATGCAGCGCGCCTGAAAGCGGCGGCTGAAAGTGCACGCCGTGGCGGCGCATCCAGTCACGGCAGGTGCTTGATGCGCGGATGGTCAGGCGGGCCAGTTTTTCATTGGTGATGCCGCCAGTCACTTTGAGCAGGTCTTGCCAAAATTCCTCTTCGGTATAAGCGTCCACCAGCACATCTTGCGGCGCGTCGTGCATGCAGCGCAGATTGCGGGTGTGGCCTGAATTGCCCCCGCGCCACTCGCGAGGGGCCGCCTCAAGCAGCATCACACTGGCCCCGGCCTCTACGGCCATCAGGGCCGCGCACAATGCGGCGTTGCCCCCACCGATGACCAGTACATCTATCCCCATGTCACATCCTTCATATCGATTCAGCTCGCAGTGTCGATGAAATTGCGAAATTTGTGAAATGAAATATTGGCTTGTTTTATTGCGGTTGATGCATCAATGGCTGGCGCGGCGCTTACCGAAGTGGTTTGCCGTCAGCTGGTAAAAACCTTCGGCAGCGGCTGACAGGCTTGTTTGCTTGCGGCGCAGCAGGGTCACGCGCCGTTTGACCACGGGGCCGGTCAGCGGGATCTTCACCACATTGGGCCGGTCGCCGTTTTCAAAGGTGGACGAGGGCAGGACCGCGCAGCCCACCCCAGCCGCCACCAGGTTGATGGCGGTGGCGTGGTGCTGCACTTCGTAGTGTCCGCTCAGCCTGATGCCGCGCTGGCCGAGTTGGTAGTCCAAAAACATGCGCGTGGCCATGAAGCTGCTCACCACGATCAATTCCACACCTTGCAGGTCTGTCCAACTCACCGTGCGCCGCTCTTGCAGCGGGTGGGGTGTGGGGCACAAAAGGGTCAGCGGATCTTCAAAAAGGGCCATCTCTTGCAGCTCGGCGTGCTGCTCGCCGTTGATGGCAATGCCCAACTCGGCTTGACCATCGAGCACCGCAGCGCGCACATCGTGCGAAGAGGCGTCGAGCAGCCGCAAGGTGTTGCCCGGGCATTGCAGGGCATGGGCGCGAATCAGTTCGGGTAAGACATGTGTCGTGAGCGAGGGCACGCAGGCCAGTGTGAAGTGTCCCCCACCCGCCAGTGCCTTATCGCGCACACGCTGCAGCGTGCGGGTCGCATCCAAAACCAAATGACGCGCTTGGGGCAAAAATTCACGCCCTGTAGCAGTCAGTTCGACCTTGCGGGTGGTGCGGTCCAGCAGCCGAGTATCCAGTAGGCTTTCCAGCTTTTGGATGCGACGGGTCAGTGCCGTTTGCGTCAGGTGCAATTGCTGCGCGGCTTTGACAAAGCTGCTGAACTCGGCCACGCAGACAAAGGCCTGTAAGCCATCGAAGTCGATTTTCAAGCGACCATCCTGCCCGTTGTCATGGCGCCGCGCTGGCCGTGTCAATCACGCCGCCACCCAAGCACACATCGCCGTCGTACAACACGGCGCTTTGCCCTGGCGTTACGGCCCATTGGGCCTCGGGGAAGTCCAAAGCGAAGGCGCTGAGGGTGGGGTCGTTCAACGTGCAAGCGGCATCGCTTTGGCGGTAACGGGTTTTGGCTGCGTAGGTGCCAGGCTCAGGCGCCACGCCCGCACACCAGCTCGCGTCGTTCGCCTGCAAATGCGGCGATAGCAGCCAAGGGTGATCATGCCCTTGAACCACCCACAGGATGTTGTTCGCCATGTCTTTGCGCGCCACAAACCATGGGGTGTGCTCACCGCCTCCTCGTTGTGCACCCTTGGCCTTGATGCCGCCAATGCCCAAACCTTGGCGTTGCCCCAGGGTGTAAAAACTCAGGCCCACATGGCGGCCAATGGTGCGACCGGAGGGGTCTTTGATCGGGCCAGGCTCTTTGGCAATGTAGCGGTTCAAGAATTCTCGAAACGGCCGCTCGCCAATAAAGCAAATGCCGGTCGAGTCTTTTTTCTTGGCATTGGGCAAGCCGATTTCTTGCGCAATGCGGCGCACCTCGGTTTTGTGCAATTCGCCAATCGGGAACAGCGTTTTGGACAGCTGAGCCTGATTGAGTCGATGCAAGAAATAGCTTTGGTCTTTGCTCTCGTCCAGGCCTTTGAGCAGTTCATGGCGCCCAGTGGTTTCGTTGCGACGAACCCGCGCATAGTGGCCGGTGGCAATTTTTTCGGCCCCCAAGCGCATGGCGTGGTCCAAAAAGGACTTGAACTTGATCTCGGCGTTGCACAAGATGTCGGGGTTGGGCGTGCGCCCGGCTTGATACTCACGCACGAACTCGGCAAACACGCGGTCTTTGTAGTCAGAGGCGAAGTTGACATGCTCGATCTCAATGCCCAGCACATCGGCCACGGCAGCGGCGTCTACGAAGTCGATATTCGACGAGCAATATTCGCTGTCGTCATCGTCTTCCCAGTTTTTCATGAAGATGCCCACCACCTCATAGCCCTGCTGTTTCAGCAGGTGGGCGGTCACGGCGGAGTCCACGCCGCCGGAGAGTCCGACGACGACACGTTGATGGGTCATGCGCCTATTATCCCCAACCGCCATGCACTGACCGTGTAAACGGGGTCAGCGCTTAAAATCGCCGCAGTCCTATGTCTCAACTCAGTCAATTTCGCCACAGCCTCAAGACCTTGCTCGCCGACACGGGCCATGGTGTTTTGACCGTTACCCACAGCGGCCTGGCCATGGTGGGCCTTTTGGTGACGGTCACGGTGCTGGTGCTGTCGCTGCGGCCTGACTTTTTGGCCGAGGGCGAGGCCTATGTGTACAACTGGCTGCGCGAGCGCCACGTGAGCCTGTGGTGGCTGCCCGAGAACGCGGTGGAACGTGTCACCGCCACCGATTTGAAATCGTTGCCGCGCTCCCAAGCCTTGGTGGCCATGTGGCTGGCGCAAAAGTACCATGTTGCCCCCGAGCCCTTGGCCGCCTTAGTGGCTGAGGCGCATGTGCTCTCGCGCTCGTCTAAATTGCCGGCGCATTTGATTTTGGCGGTGATGGCCATTGAGTCCAATTTTCATCCCTATATCCAAAGCAAGGTGGGCGCGCAGGGCTTGATGCAGGTGATGCCCAAGGTGCATGCCCAGCGCTATGAAGAATTTGGTGGCAAATTGGCCGCGTTCGATCCGATCACCAACTTGCGCGTAGGCGTGAGCGTGTTGGTCGACTCCATCAAGCTCAAAGGCGGCAATGTGGACGATGGCTTGCGCTTTTATTTGGGGGGCGACTTGACCGCGAACGGCGGTGACGGCTATGTCGCCAAAGTGAGGGCGGAGCAGATACACATGGACGCGGTGGCTGCAGGCCAGCAAGTCCCCATCCAATAAAAGGTCGGCATGAGTTTTGTCTCGCCTGAATTTGCGTTGCTGTGCCTGCTGTTTTTTCCGATGTACTGGGGGCTGGCCTCGCACCCGCGTGCGCAGCGTGCGATGCTTTTGCTGTCGGGCTATGCCCTGTACGCCAGTTGGGCCTGGACTTTTGTGGTGCAGTTGTGGGTCTACAGCGTGGGCATTTGGGCCCTGGGCGCTTGGCTTGGGCGCAAACCTGAGCAGCGCTTGCCCTGGTGCGTGGCGTTGACGCTGAGCGTCGGTTGTCTGATCTTATTCAAATACGCTGAATTTTTGCGCAGCAGTCTGGTCGCGCTGCTCGATGCGGTGGGATTTCATCCCTCACTGCCGGTGTGGGATTTGGTGGCGCCGGTGGGGATTTCGTTTTTGACCTTTCAAGCCATCACATACTTGGTGTTGGTGGCGCGCCAGCCGGCCAGCGTGCGGCCCTTGTCGCAGGTCCTGCTGTTTTTGTGTTTTTGGCCCACGCTGTTTGCGGGGCCAATTTTGCGGGCCGAGCGCTTTTTTGAGCAGCTTGATGCCGGCACTTCGGGGCAACCACGTGAGGCCTTGGTGGCGCTGTATGTGATCGTGCTGGGCGCAGCGCAAAAACTGGTGCTGGCCACTTGGTTAGCAGACACCTGGGTGGACCCGGTGTTCAAGTCGCCTGAGCAGTATGGTGGACTCGCCTTGATCGCGGCCATGGTGGGCTACACCCTGCAGATCATGTTGGACTTTGGCGGCTACACCTTGATCGTCACCGGCTTGGCTCTGCTGTTGGGCTTTGAGCTGCCGGTCAATTTTAGGCAGCCGTATTTGGCGCGCAACCTGCAAGATTTTTGGACGCGCTGGCATGTCTCTTTGTCGAGTTTCATTCGCGACTACATCTACATTCCAATGGGCGGCAACCGGCTAGGTTTTGCCCGCACTCAAGCGAATGTCCTGTTCGGCATGGTGCTCAGCGGCGTGTGGCACGGACCGAATTGGACGTTTGTGGTTTGGGGCTTGCTGCATGGCATGGGCGTGGTGGCGGTTAACTTGTACAGGCGCGCATCAGGGCCGGCCCTGCCTGGCTGGCTGGCGCAAACCATGACGTTGCTGTTTGTGGCGCTGGCCTGGGTGTTTTTCAGGGCGGAGTCGCTGGAGGCGGCGGGGCGCATGCTGCAAAGCGTGTACTTCAATGGCCACGAATTTTGGCAAGTTCCGCCCGGGCCGATGCTGGCGCTGCTGGCTTTGGTTGTTGTCTTTCTCGCGTTGAGTCGCCACGCCGCTGCACTGCAAGTTGGTGTGGTGGCGTGGCTGAAAGCCTCGTCGGTCTGGGTGGTGTGCGCCGTTTTGAGCTTGTGCGTTTTTGGCGTTGTGGCCCTGGGCCCAAGCGGTGTGCCGGGCTTTATTTACTACCGGTTTTGAACATGGCCCCCAACTTGTCTGCGCCATTGCCATCGCTTTTAACGGCGCCTCACCCGATGTCCCTGCGCCATCTGGGCTGCACGCTGATCGTGGCCGGGTTGCTTAACACCGCATTGTGGCTGCAGTCGCTGGACACTTATTTGGATGCGCGCTGGCAATGGAGTTTGCAGGCTGTGCTGCCTGAGATCGTGTTCTTTCCTTCGCGCCAGTTGGCCTCATGGGTGGGCGGTAATACGGTGGTGGCCGACCCGGCTCAGACGCGGGATGAACAACAACGTGCGCCTTTGCGCCTGCCTTTGCAGGCCTTGCCTGCCGGTGAGTTTTGGCCCACGCTGGCGCAGCAAAAATCCCTGCCCAAGCCGCAAAGAATTTTGTTTGCTGGCGACTCGATGATGCAAGGCGTGGCCCCTTTCGTGATGCGCGAGCTGGGCCGAGCGCACCCCGATTGGCAACTCACCGACCTGAGTAAACAAAGCACCGGTTTGACGGCGCGGCGCTTTTTTGACTGGCCGCGCACCATAGCGCAGGCCATTGAAACCCAAGAGCTGACTTGGGTGGTGATTTTCTTAGGGCCGAATGACCCGCGCGATATGTTTTTGCCAGACAAGCGGGTGTCTTTTGCCACCCCTGACTGGTTGGGGCATTACGCTGCGCGCGTGGACGAGATATTGGCCCACGCGGTCAATCACCAGGTGCGTGTCATTTGGGTGGGTCTGCCCGCTATGCGCGAAGACCGCTTGCAGCGTGGAGTGGTAGTGCTCAATCATGTGTTTCATGATCGCGCAGAGGCCTTTGGCACCGACTATTTAGCGACCGAGCCTTTGATCGGTGTGGCCTCTTTACCTTTTCAGAAATACCAACGCGATGCGACCGGCCAATCGGTCAGTTTGCGCACCGAAGATGGTACCCATTTCACACCTGCGGGCTTGCGCAAAATTACGCAAGCGCTGGTGCAACACCTTGAGAAAGCCTGTCAACCATGAGATTGAATGCACGATGGAACGCTCTGGCCCTGGTCGTCGGGGCTTGGGGATTCACCCTGAGCTATGCCGCCGCGCAGCCCTTATTGGCCGCCGCTGTGCAGGCTCCTGCGCTGATGAATTTGCGCGTTTACTCGCACCCGGCCGTGCCAGAGTTGCAGTGCGCCGGCGTGTCCCGCGGCGCGCCCTCTGCGAGCGCGCCTGATATGGACCCGCGCGAAATGCCGGATGATGACGAAGTGCAGGCGGCATTGAAAGAAGCCAGCGAGAGCGGCGCGGCCTCGCCTGCTGTGGCACAAAGAAATGCGGGCATCCTGGGTCACGCCCGTCCGGGTGAGCCCTACCGTGTCGCCATTTGGGGCGACAGCCATTTGGCTGCCGGCTTTTTTACGCAAGAGTTGGTCAAGCTCCTCAAACTAGCGCCGGAGCAGGTGCGCGCGGGGTTGATTCCAGCCAGCATGAACCGCCCAGGCGTGCGCCTGCCGTTGCGTAAAACCTGTGTCTCGTCACAGTGGCGTTACGAGTCTGCTCACGCCAATGCGGCCAGCGCAGCGACTCCCGGCCCTGGCCTGGTGAGTTTATTCAGCGCGCAAGCGGGCGCCAGCGTCGCCTGGGATCTGCGCAATGCCGCCGGTGAGCCCGAAGTGCGCCAGTTGCGCGTGCTGTACCAACAAACGGCTAACCCGGTGCATTTGGGGGTGACCGTGGATGGCGATCTTGAGGTGGAGGTGTTGTTGTCGGGCCCACCCGGCCCCGCCATGTTGGAGCTGGCGGGCGACGGGCCTTTGTCGGTGGTGCAACTGCGTTTGATCTCGGGCGAGGTGCGCTTGCAGGGGTTGTCGCTGCCGGTGTTCAAGCAAACCGCTTTGCAGATGGACGTGTTCGGCTTTCCGGGTGCCACGGCGGCGGGCTGGAAGCAGGCTTCCATCGACTATCTGAGTACCTGGTTTACGCAGACGCCTTACGACTTGGTGATGATGGAGTTTGGTACCAATGAGGGCAATGCCAAACCCTTTGATGCGCTGGCCTATCAAGCCACCTTACGCGAATCCGTCCAGCGCATGCGCGCGGTGTTTCCAACTGCGGCTTGTGTGTTGATTGCGCCGGGTGACCGGGGCGTGCTGGTGCGTCGCTCTGAAAAATGGAAACGTTTGCCCGTGACGGCGCACTCTGTGTCAGATAAAAAGTCGAGCAAAAAGACGAGTAAAAATTCAGGCCAAAAATCTGGCAAAAGCGCCAGTCAAAGCAAATCCAAGACCCCCGTGCACCACAGCGACCTTCGCACAGCAACCCATGAGGCCAAATCAACCAAAAGCAAAGCCGGGCAGCGTAAACGGTCTGCGGCTTCGCTGATAGAGACGGCGCAGGTCAGCGCACCGGTGGTCGAGCAAGTCGCCGCGCCCGAGTCAGGCCCCGGCCCAGCCAGAAATTTGCTGCAGTACACCCGCATTCATGAAGAGATTGGCCAAATCCAAAATGCCGTGGCGCAGCAGCAGGGTTGCACGGTCTGGAGCATGCTGCAGGCGATGGGTGGCCAGGGAAGCGCTTACCGATGGGCGCGCCAGAACCCACCCTTGATGGCGCGCGACTTAATTCACTTCACTGTGCCCGGCTACCAACAACTGGCGCGTGAGTTTGCTGATGACATGGGTTGGAATGCCGCCCAACTTTTATCGTTGACGCCGCCTTGAGGCCAAGGCCGATCAAAAACTTGTGACCGACGGGTCGGTGTACAGCGTCTCCAGCGCAAAGCGCTGGCCCGCCAAATGGTCTTCAATGCATCGCAGCACCAAGGGGCTGCGGTGCCGCGAGGCGCTGGCCCGGATCTCCTCGGGCGTCATCCAAAGCGTGCGCACAATGCCGCTGTCCAGACGCAAAGCTGGGTTGGACGGGCCGACCTTGCCGCAAAAGGCAAAGCGCACATAGGTGATGTCTTCGTTGCTGGCCGCTCTTTGAAAGCGCGACAGGTACACCCCCACCAAGGCTTCGGGCTCAAAGACGCAGGTGGTCTCTTCCAGCGCTTCGCGTTTGCAGCCGTCAACCAAGGACTCGCTCGGGTCCAAATGCCCTGCTGGGTTGTTCAGGCGCAGGCCTTCTTGGGTGTGCTCTTCAATTAGCAAATAGCGCCCGTCCTGCTCAATAATGGCAGCGACCGTGACATTGGGTTTCCATCGGGTATCCATTGGGCCATTATGCAAAATCTCGGTTGGCACTTGCTTTTCGCATGTGGACGCTTCGTGAGGCGCCACTATTGCAATTTGCAGCAAATTTGTTGTCGTTTGTCATAATGTCTGCATTCAGTGGTTCTAGCGGGTGCACTGCCAGGGCCTTGGACGTTAACCGTCCCATAACAAGGAGACTCTTTTATGCGCATCGGCGTACCCATGGAGACGAGATCCGGCGAAACCCGTGTCGCCCTCACTCCCGAGACTGCAAAAAAACTCAAAGCCCATGGGCATACCTTGCTCGTGCAGTCGGGCGCCGGCATCGCTGCCAGCGTGACCGATGCGGCTTACGTGGCTGCGGGCGCCGAAGTCACCGATGCGGCGGGCGCCTTTGGTTGCGACTTGGTGCTCAAAGTGAGTGCGCCAACGGCGTCTGAGCTGGCGCTGATGAAACCCGGCACAGCCCTGGTTGGCATGCTCAATCCGTTTGATGCCCAAGGCCTGCAGGCCATGGCCGCGGCTGGTGTGACGGGCTTTGCCCTGGAGGCGGCACCGCGCACCACACGTGCGCAAAGTATGGACGTGCTGTCCAGCCAAGCCAATATTGCTGGCTACAAAGCAGTGATGATGGCTGCCAACCAGTACCAACGATTTTTCCCGATGCTGATGACCGCTGCTGGCACCGTGAAAGCGGCACGCGTCGTGATTTTGGGCGTAGGCGTGGCGGGCTTGCAAGCCATTGCCACTGCCAAGCGCCTGGGCGCGGTGATTGAGGCGTCAGATGTGCGCCCCAGCGTAAAAGAGCAAGTGGAGTCTTTGGGTGGCAAATTCATTGATGTGCCCTACGAAACTGCCGAAGAAAAAGAAGCCGCTGAGGGTGTGGGCGGCTACGCGCGCCCCATGCCGCAAAGCTGGTTGGATCGGCAAAAAGCCGAAGTCGCCAAGCGCGTGGCCCAAGCCGATGTGGTGATTTCTACCGCCTTGATTCCTGGCCGCGCAGCGCCCGTGCTGGTCACCGCCGAGATGGTGCAAAGCATGAAGCCTGGCTCGGTGATCGTTGACATTGCCGCCGGAAAAGCAGCTGACGGTGTGGCCGGTAACTGCGTGCTGACCGAGGCCGGCAAGACGGTGCTCAAGCACGGCGTGAACATCATTGGCGAGACCAATTTGCCCGCCTTGGTGGCGGCCGATGCCTCTTCGCTCTACGCCCGCAACGTGCTCGACTTTTTGAAGCTGGTGCTCACCAAAGAGGGTGAATTCAAAGTCGATCTGGAAGACGACATTGTGGCCGCTTGCCTGATGACTCAGGCCGGCGTGGTCAAGCGCACAACATAAGGACACATCATGGAAGCCGTATCTCCCACGCTGATCAACTTGATCATTTTTGTGCTCGCCATCTACGTGGGCTACCACGTGGTCTGGACCGTGACCCCTGCGCTTCACACCCCCTTGATGGCGGTGACCAACGCGATATCGGCGATTGTCATCGTCGGCGCCATGCTGGCGGCGGCTTTGACCGAAACCACCTTGGGCCAAGTCATGGGCACCTTGGCTGTGGCTTTGGCTGCGGTCAATGTGTTTGGCGGCTTTTTGGTGACCCGGCGCATGCTGGAAATGTTCAAGAAAAAAGAGAAAAAAGCAGCGCCTGCTCAAGGAGACAAAGCATGAGCATGAACATCGTCACGTTGCTGTACTTGATTGCCAGCGTCTTTTTCATTCAGGCCCTCAAAGGCCTGTCGCACCCCACCACCTCTATTCGTGGCAATGTGTTCGGCATGACCGGCATGGCAATTGCCGCCTTGACCACAGCGGCCTTGATCCTTGAGCTGTCGGGCGGCAAAGTGCAGGGTATGGCCCTGGTGCTGGGCGGCTTGGTGCTGGGCGGTGGCCTGGGCGCCTATATGGCCAACAAGGTCGAGATGACCAAGATGCCCGAGCTGGTCGCCTTTATGCACAGCATGATCGGTTTGGCGGCGGTGTTCATCGCCATTGCGGCCGTGGCCGAGCCTTACGCTTTTCAGATCGTGCACAAAGCCGCTGACGGCACCGTGCCGCCGATCCCGGCCGGCAACCGGCTGGAGTTGTTCTTGGGTGCGGCGATTGGCGCGGTCACTTTCAGCGGCTCGGTGATTGCCTTTGGCAAGTTGTCAGGCAAGTACAAGTTTCGTTTGTTTCAAGGCGCACCGGTGCAGTTTGCCGGGCAGCACAAGCTCAATTTGATTTTGGGTTTGACCACCGTGGGTTTGGGCCTGGTCTTTATGGCCACAGAAAGCTGGACGGCTTTCTTTGCCATGCTGGCGCTGGCGTTTGTCATGGGCGTACTGATCATCATCCCCATCGGCGGCGCCGACATGCCGGTGGTGGTGTCCATGCTCAACAGCTATTCGGGTTGGGCTGCAGCCGGCATTGGCTTTAGCTTGAACAACAGCATGTTGATCATTGCAGGCTCCTTGGTGGGCAGCTCGGGCGCGATCCTGAGCTACATCATGTGCAAGGCCATGAACCGCAGTTTCTTTAACGTCATTGGCGGTGGCTTTGGTGGCGAGACCGCCGCAGCGGCTTCAGGCAGCGCGGAGCAGCGTCCGGTGAAAAGCGGCAGCGCCGACGACGCCGCCTTTGTGCTGGGCAACGCCGAAACCGTGGTCATCGTGCCCGGTTATGGCCTGGCAGTGGCCCGTGCCCAACACGCGGTGAAAGAGTTGGCGCACAAGTTGACTGAAAAAGGTATCACCGTCAAATACGCCATCCACCCTGTGGCTGGGCGTATGCCCGGTCACATGAATGTGCTGCTGGCCGAGGCCGAAGTGCCTTATGACCAGGTGTTTGAGATGGAAGACATTAACGGTGAATTTGGCCAGGCCGACGTGGCCATCATTTTGGGCGCCAACGACGTGGTCAACCCTGCCGCCATGATCAAGGGCAGCGCCATTTATGGCATGCCGATTTTGGAAGCCTTCAAAGCCAAAACAATCATCGTCAACAAGCGCTCCATGGCCGCCGGCTACGCCGGCTTGGATAACGAACTCTTTTACATGGACAAAACCATGATGGTGTTTGGGGATGCCAAGAAGGTGGTTGAAGACATGGTCAAGGCAATCGAATAAAGCAAGCGCGAGAGCGGGTCGTTGCACGGCCCGCAACTCTGCTTTGGCCGTATTCGATTGCGCCATGTACGCGATGCGAAGGTGCTTTGGGGGACCCTGAGGGCCGATCCAAGGCTGGCGAAAACCCTGACGATTGCCTGTATGCGCAAGTCAGTTTACTGTCAGATTTGCGGTAGACTGATCCGTTAAGGAGCATCCGCAATGACCTCAGATCGCATTTGGTTGAGTAGTTATCCCGAAGGCGTTCCTTCCGATATTGACCCAAGTCTTTACAGCTCATTGGTGGAGCTGATGGAGGCCAGCTTTAAGCAGTTTGCCCAGCGCACTGCGTTTTGCTTCATGGGCCAGAATTTAAGCTACGCTGAGCTGGACGCGCAAAGTCACGTGATGGCCGCTTATTTGCAGTCCCTGGGTTTGACCAAGGGCGATCGCGTCGCCATCATGATGCCCAACATGCCGCAGTACCCGATTGCGGTGGCCGCCATTTTGCGTGCAGGTTATGTGGTGGTGAATGTGAATCCGCTCTACACCCCGCGTGAGTTGGAGCACCAACTCAAAGACTCGGGTGCCAAAGCCATTTTCATCATTGAAAATTTTGCTGCCACTTTGGAAAAGTGCATCGCGCAAACTGCGGTGGCGCATGTGGTGCTGTGCGCCATGGGCGACCGTTTGGGTTGGGTCAAAGGCAGCTTGGTTAATTACGTGGTGCGCAATGTCAAAAAAATGGTGCCCGCCTTCAACCTGCCCCACCAGGTGCGTTTCAACGCCGCAATGGCCAAGGCGCGCAGTATGGTTTTGAGCGCGGTAACGCTCGGTCCCGACGATATTGCGGTGCTGCAGTACACCGGCGGCACCACCGGGGTGTCCAAGGGCGCGGTGCTTTTGCATCGCAATGTGGTGGCCAATGTCTTGCAGTCGGAGGCTTGGAATTCGCCGGTGATGAAGCTGGTGCCCCCCGGCGAGCAGCCCACATCGGTGTGCGCTTTGCCGCTGTACCATATCTTTGCCTTCACGGTGAACATGATGCTCAGCTTGCGAATGGGCGCCAAGACAATTTTGATTCCCAATCCGCGTGACCTTCCCGCCGTGCTTAAAGAGCTGTCCAAGCATGTCTTTCACAGCTTTCCTGCCGTCAACACCTTGTTTAACGGTTTGGCTCATCACCCGGATTTCAATACCGTCGATTGGAGCCACTTGAAGGTGTCGGTGGGCGGCGGCATGGCGGTGACCCCGGCCGTGGCCAAGTTGTGGCTGGAGAAAACCGGCTGCCCCATTTGCGAAGGCTATGGGCTGTCTGAAACCAGTCCTTCGGCCAGTTGCAACCCGCCAAACAGCACCGTTTTCTCCGGCACCATCGGCGTGCCGATTCCTAGCACTTGGATGAAGTTGATTGACGATGAGGGCCAGGACGTGACCACGCCAGGGCTTGCCGGTGAGATTGCGATCAAAGGTCCGCAAGTGATGGCCGGCTATTGGCAGCGCCCGGACGAGACGGCGCGCGCTATGACGCCAGACGGCTACTTCAAGTCGGGCGATGTGGGCGTTATGGACGCGCGCGGTTTTTTCAAAATCGTGGACCGCAAGAAAGACATGATTTTGGTCAGCGGTTTCAACGTCTACCCCAACGAGGTCGAAGAAGTCGTGTCCAGCTGTCCCGGTGTGCTCGAATGCGCCGCCGTGGGCGTGCCCGACGAGAAAACAGGTGAAGCTGTCAAACTGGTGATCGTAAAAAATGACCCCGCGCTCTCTGAAATTCAGGTGCAGGAATATTGCCGCGCAAACATGACCGGCTACAAGCAGCCCCGCGTGATCGAGTTCAGAAGCGAACTGCCCAAGACACCGGTGGGTAAAATTTTGCGACGTGAATTGCGCGAGCAGAAGTAAGTTTCGCGCCCTCACTTTCTATGACCTTGGCGGCTTAGGCTGCCTTTTTTCAATTCAATTGCCATGTCTCGAATCGCCGTCGTCAGCGCTATGCACCCTGAGTTGGCCGCCGTGCTGGCTTGGTTGCCCGAGGCGCAAAAGCAAACCGTGGCGGGGCGTGAGTTTGTGCTGGGCCGCTGGCATGGGCAAGAAGTGGTGGCCGTGCTCTCGCGCATAGGCAAAGTGGCTGCGGCCACCACCGCCACCGTGCTGATCGAGCGCTTTGACGTGCAGGCGGTGCTGTTTACCGGCGTGGCGGGCGGCGTCTCGCCGCTCGCGCAAGTGGGGGATGTGGTCGTGGCCAGCGCCTTTGTGCAGCACGACATGGATGCCTCGCCGCTTTTCCCCATCTACGAAGTGCCGCTGTATGGCCGTTCGCACTTTGCCACCGACACGGCGTTGACCGCGGCTTTGGCGCAGGCAGCGCAAGCGGCCTTGGCGCAGGGTCTGCTGGATGCGGCTGTCTTGGCCGATATTGGTATGCACGCCGGCAAAGGCAGCGGCAAGACTGCGGACCAAAGGACGGCCCAAGTGCACCAAGGCCTAATTATCAGTGGCGACCGGTTCGTCTCCACTCGCATGGAGAGTCAGCGGTTGCAGCAGGCCTTGCCGCAGGCTTTGGCGGTCGAAATGGAGGGTGCTGCCGTGGCCCAGGTGTGCAGCGACTACGGTGTGCCCTTTGCCGCCATGCGCACGATTTCAGACCGCGCGGATGACGACGCGCACGCCGACTTTTTGAAGTTTGTGGACCGCGTGGCCAGTCGCTACAGTGCGGCGATTTTGGACCACTTTTTCACCCAGCGTTCGCGCTAGATTTACTTCAACCAACCCCGGCGGCGGAAGTACCACATGGGCACCACGGCGCTGGCCGCCATCAACAGCAAGGCGTATGGGTAGCCCCAGCTTTGCGCTAATTCGGGCATGAATTGAAAGTTCATGCCATAGATGCTGGCAATCAAGGTGGGCGGCAGTAAGGCGACGCTGGCCACCGAGAAGATTTTGATGATCTTGTTTTGGTTGATGTTGATGAAGCCCACAGTGGCGTCCATCAAGAAGTTGATCTTGTCAAACAAGAACGCGGTGTGTGAATCCAGTGATTCAATGTCGCGCAGAATTTGCCGCGCTTCTTCAAACTGCTCGCCGTTGAGCATTTTGGAGCGCATCATGAAGCTGACTGCACGTCGCGTGTCCATTACGTTGCGGCGGATGCGGCCATTCAAATCCTCTTGCCGCGCAATCGCACCCAGCACCTCGCCGGCTAAGGCATCGGTCACGTCGCCCGACAGCACTTGCTTGCCAGCTTTTTCCAGCTCGTCGTAAATGCCCTCGAGTGTGTCGGCCGAGTATTCGGCATCGGCGTCAAACAGTTTGAGCAGAACGTCTTTGTCGTCTTCGATCAGGCCGGGGGCGCGGCGCGCGCGCAGGCGCAGCAAGCGAAACACGGGCACGTCTTCGTCGTGTATGGAGAACAGCACGCCGCGGCTGCGCAGGTCGCTGTTGTGCTGGTTCAAAATGAAGGCGCAGCGCACAGTGCGCGGCTCATCTTCGTCGGCGATCAAAAAGTCACTGCGAATGTGCAATTCGCCGTTGTCTTCTTCGTAAAAACGGGCCGATTCCTCGATGTCCTCATCCATCGCGTCTTCGGGGATGGACAGGCCGTAGTACTGTTTGATCCAGCGTTTTTCTTCGAGGGTGGGGGACTCCAAGTCCACC
>CANGEG010000035.1 GCA_947452725.1 Comamonadaceae bacterium
AGCAAAGCCAGGGAGACCGAACCCGATACGCTGTAGGGATCCAACTCGGCGCGCTCAGAGTATTTGAGCAAAATGCTGGTGTTCACACGGGTTACATCGACTTGACCCATCGTCCAGCCACTGTAGCGGCGCTCAGAAATTTCTTGGTAGTGCAAGAGCACCACGTCTTTGTGACGCGCGTCTTTTTGAATGTGAGCATAAAGCTCGCTGACCGCTGCGCGGCCGCCTTCGATGGCTTGCAAAAAGATGCCGCCGCCGTAGCACAGGATGCCGGTAATGCCACCGCTGGGGTTGAATTGGCGCGATTGGCCCAAAATGTTCTCAATGATCTCGGGCCCCGCATCGACGGCGCGACTTGCATACAACAGGCGTACCAACATGGTCAGTCCTTTCGGGGAATCAAGGCTAAAAACTCACGCCGTAAATTGGCGTCTTTCAAAAACACGCCGCGCATGACCGAGTTGATCATCTTGCTGTCCATGTCTTTCACACCGCGCCAACCCATACAAAAGTGGCTCGCCTCCATCACAATGGCCAAGCCGTCCGGCTGGGTCTTTCGCTGGATGAGATCTGCCAATTGCACTACAGCTTCTTCTTGAATCTGTGGTCGACCCATGATCCATTCGGCCAGGCGCGCGTATTTGGACAAACCAATCACGTTGGTGTGCTCGTTGGGCAACACACCGATCCAGATCTTGCCGATCACCGGGCACAGGTGATGGCTGCAGGCGCTGCGCACGGTGATGGGGCCGACAATCATCAGCTCATTCAGGTGCTCAGCGTTAGGGAATTCAGTAATTTCAGGGGCCGTGACATAACGACCTTTGAAAACCTCTTTGAGGTACATCTTTGCCACACGGCGGGCTGTATTGTTGGTGTTGTGATCGTGCTCGGTATCGATCACCATGCTGTCCAAAACCCCCTTCATCTTTTCGGTCACCTCATCGAGCAACTGATCGAGCTCGCCGGGTTGAATGAAATCGGCAATGTTGTCGTTGGCGTTGTAACGCTTGCGCGCAGCCACAACACGCTCACGGATTTTGACCGACATGGGGGTGCCATGGTCTTGCAGGGAGTCGACTTCTGGAGCTTTCATGGCAGGCAGGCATTCTTGGACATGGCCCGCATCGTACCAGCGATTGATAGCATAGCTCGGGGTGGGGGCAATGCCACTCAAGCGGCGTCAGCTCAGTAACGCTTGCCCGTCAAAATCAAGGCCAGGCGCATCAACCCATAGGCCACCCAATCCAGCGCCCGCTGTAGGCGGGGCCGGTCGGCAAACGCTGCGGCAGCGACCGGTATGCTTTCCTGCTCAATGGCCTTGACCAATCGCGCCTGCAGTTGCTGTGCAAAGGGGCCGTCAGCCACCACCACATTGGCTTCGCGCGCCATCAGCAAACTGATTGGCTCCAAATTCGAAGACCCCACTGTGGCCCAAGGCCGGTCATGGTGCGCATCAATGGCGGCCACTTTGGCATGCAAAAAACTGGCTGTGTATTCATGTATTTCCACCCCCGCAGCCAACAAGGCTCCATACACGGGGCGCACAGCGTGAAATTGCATGAAATATTCATAGCGGCCTTGCAGCAACAAACGCACCCTCACCCCCCGACTGGCAGCGTGGATCAAAGCTTGCCGCACTTTTCGCCCCGGCACAAAGTATGCGTTGGCAATCACAATGTCTTGGCGCGCCAACCCTATGGCTTTGCAATAGGCTTTTTCAATCTGCCCCCGGCGCAGCCAATTGTCACGCAGCAGCAAACCGGCACGTGCCAATCGGTGTGGACTCGAATCCTTCTCCTCAGACTCGGTCCATGGCATATGCAAACCTGCAGCTTTAAATGAGCTGTAGGCCTGCGGAAATTGATGTTCCCGCACTTGCCGCACCGCCTGCATTCGCCACCACAGCTGGATCGTGGTCTCTTGCACTTGCTGCACCAAGGCGCCCGTGGCGCTCACGGCAAAATCCAGTCGAGGTTTTTCCAAGGCGCCTCGCTCTGGGTCATAGAAATCGTCCAAGATGTTGATGCCGCCACAAAACGCTACCCGGCCATCAACCACGCACAGTTTGCGATGCAGGCGACGCCAGCGGCTGGGAATCAAGAGGCCAAGAGTGCTCAGGGGTGAATACACCCGCCAGTCGACACCCGCTTGCACTAGGCGCTGGCGCCAGTCTTCGGTCAGTGCGCGCGAGCCCACGCCGTCGACCACCACCCACACCCTTACGCCCCGCTTCGCAGCGCGCATCAAGGCCTCTGCGACTTCGGCTCCAGCGCCATAAAAGTCAAATATATAAGTTTCCAAATGCACATGGTTGTGTGCACTATCAACTGCGGCCATCAGCGCTGCAAAATACTCTTTCCCGCCTTCAAGCAAAAGGATGTGATGGCCGTCCCGAATAGTCTGGTGAGCATTGCGCAAGGGGTTCAATCCCACTGAAATTCAGCCATCAAGGGAAGGTGGTCAGACATCTGCCGCCAGATTCGGCCATGCGGCACCATCAGTCCGGTGGGGCGCATGCCACGCGCATACACATGGTCCAGTTGCACGATCGGCAGTCGCGACGGGTAAGTCCAGGCTCGTGACTGCGACCACTCGGCCAAGCCTGCACCGCGCATCATCTGGCCCACACGGCTACCCCAATCATTGAAATCCCCCGCCACAAGCACCGGTGCCGCGGGTGGAATTTCGCGCTCTATAAACGCCAATAACTGCGTGATTTGCCGCACGCGACTGGCCGGAATCAAGCCTAGGTGCACCACGATCACATGCACGCGCCGCTCTTGCACCTGCACCTCGGCATGCAACAAACCGCGCTGCTCCAAGCGATGATCCGATATGTCTTCATGCTGATGGGTGAGCACCGGCCAGCGCGACAACAGGGCGTTGCCATGCTCACCATGCGAGGTCACCGCATTGGTTTTGTAAATCGCCTCGTAACCCTCAGGTGCCAGAAAATCCGCTTGTGGCAATTCAGGCCAGCGTTTGAAGTGCTTCTCTTCCTTGCGGTGCCCTTTACGCACTTCTTGCAAGCACACCAAGTCAGCGTCCAGCTGCTCAATCGCATGGCCAATGTTGTGAATCTCCAAGCGACGCGCCGGCCCCAGACCTTGCACCCCTTTATGGATGTTATAGGTGGCGACACGAAAGGTCGTCAAATGAAAAGAAGTGTTGGAGTCCGGCATATCACTTACTCAAGACAGGCAACGAGGGAGCATCAAAATCGCTTCCGCATTGGAGGCTGAAAAACAAGTATCTGCCGCCTCCCGCCAAGGCAACCATTGCCAGGCGGTATGTTCCTTGTCGTGCAGTTGTACCGCTTGCGCCGTGGGTACGCACAGGCCAAACACACGCTCGGTGTTGTGACTTACCTGCGGCGCATAGCGCCAACGCCAAGCAGGGTAGATTTCATAGACATTCTCCAAGCCCCAATCGCGCAAACGGCAATCCACATGCAAGGCATCAATGCCAGTTTCTTCTTGCACCTCGCGCACCGCCGTGCTGTGCCAGTCTTCGTGCTCAAAATCTTTGCTGCCGGTAACCGATTGCCAGGTGCCAGCATCGGTGCGGCGGATCAGCAACACCTCCAGCGCAGGCGTGTGAATCACGACCAACACCGACTGCGGTATTTTGAAAAGACCAGACTCAAGCGGGGGTTCGGGTTTGTTGTTCATTCGACAATCATCGGTGATTCATTCTAGCCACGCCAAGCCCATGCCAAGCCGCTCGCAAGCACACATTGCTGAGAGACTTCGGCCTCATTTCGCTGCCCCTTATGATGGGTCAATGAATCAAGCCCCTATTACAACATCGACTTCTGCCGCCACGGCCGATACTGAAGCCTCCGCCGCCAGCCTGAGCTGGACCGAAAACGGTTCCGAATGCCACGCCCTTTGGCGTTCTGAGCGCAATGCAACGCCCCCCAAACGAGTGGTCATTGCCGACGACACTTTGAACGCCGACTCAGCCTACCGACTGGCCTGTGAAGGCACGGGCATGTTGTGGCGTGGCGACTTTCAAAACGCACGCTTGTTGTTGCAGGCCATGATGCGCCGCGCCAACGCCCCCATCAAACCGGGCAAAGCCCGCGCTAAATCGCGTGCGCAAGAAGCCGCGCCGCTCACGCCTCAGCAAGCTTTTCACTTGCATCGGCAAGCCCAATCGCAACGAGCACGCACCTTGTCGATGCTGTTGATTCCGCTGAATGCCGACCGCACCATCCCCTTGCGCCGAGCACCTGACTTGCGCCAGGCCTGCGCCGAGGCCTGGGGTCCAGTCGAGGGCAAAACCAACACCGTCACCTC
Organism: Comamonadaceae bacterium; assembly: GCA_947452725.1. GTDB lineage: Bacteria > Pseudomonadota > Gammaproteobacteria > Burkholderiales > Burkholderiaceae_C > Limnohabitans_A. The sequence goes on from CANGEG010000035.1 coordinate 4,305, forward strand.
GCTGCGCGAGTTGTTGGGGGTAGTGGGTGCACATGAGTGGCACAAAAAAGGCATTGAGGTCGAGGCCTTGGCCGGTGCGCCGAACAACCGCATCTTTCCCAGCTACGGGGTGTTCTCGCCAGTGCGCGGCGAATACGTGGCGCTGGTCGCCAACGCACCTTTGCCAGCCGACTATTCGCTGGCGTTCGACATTGGCGTGGGTACTGGCGTGTTATCGGCCATGCTGTCGCGACGCGGTGTGAAACGTATCATCGCCACCGACACCGATCCGCGTGCATTGGTGTGTGCGCGCGACAATCTGGAACGCCTGGGCGCACTGCCCAAAGTGCAACTGGTTCAAGCCGATTTGTTCCCCGAGGGCCAGGCCCCCTTGATCGTGTGCAACCCCCCCTGGGTGCCGGCTCGCGCCAATGCGCCGATTGAGCACGCCATCTATGATGAAAACAGCCAGATGCTGCGCGGCTTTTTGAGCGGCGTGCGCGCTCACCTGACGCCCGATGGCCAAGCCTGGCTGATCCTGTCGGACTTGGCTGAACACCTGGGTCTGCGCACCCGTGAAGAACTACTGGGCTGGATTGAACAAGCCGGTCTGGCCGTTCTGGGCCGCGACGATATTCGCCCCACCCACGCAAAAGCCATGGACCAAGAAGACCCTTTGCACGCGGCACGTTCGGCCGAAGTGACCTCGCTTTGGCGCTTGGGCATCAAGGGTTAAGCCCTCGCTGGCACGAGGAACGGCGCTTGAACTTTCATCTGTTCCGGCATTATTTAGGAGCCTTACTGGCCAGTGGCGTACTCGCCACAAGCTGCGTTCGGGCTGCCGAGCCGGTCATGCCATTGCCAAGCATCGAAGTCCGCGCTGCCGCAGAAAACATAACCGGCTTGGCCGGTGCGGGCAGCGAGGGCATCGTCTCAGGTCAGCGCTTGGCCAGCGTGCCGTTGCTGCGACCGGGTGATGTACTGGAGATGGTGCCGGGCTTGATCGTGACCCAACACGCGGGCGACGGCAAAGCGAATCAGTATTTTTTGCGCGGCTTCAATCTGGACCACGGCACCGACTTTGCCACCTCGCTCGATGGCATGCCCTTGAACATGCCCAGCCACGCCCACGGTCAAGGCTACACTGACCTGAACTTGTTGATCCCCGAGTTAATTGAACAGGTGCACTATCGCAAAGGCACCTACAGCGCAGAAGACGGAGATTTTGCGTCAGCCGGTGCCGTGCGAATCAGAACGCTGCGCCAACTGCCAGGCAACTTAGCGCAAATGTCGCAGGGCTCCAACGGTTACCAAAGGGGTTTGTTGGCAGGCTCATTTGCATCCGACCCGGGCTCTGGGCATTGGCTGTATGGCTTGGAGCTTTTGAAACATGACGGTCCCTGGCTGGTTCCGGAGAACAATCGCAAACTCAACGGTCTACTGCGTTACAGCGAGGGCTCAGAGAATCACGGTTTTTCGATCTCTGCCATGGCCTACAGCAACCGCTGGACTTCGACAGACCAGATCCCGCAGCGCGCGATCGACCAAGGCCTGGTGCCGCGTTTCGGCTCGCTCGACTCGACCTCAGGCGGCGTTACAAGCCGCCACAGCCTGTCGGGCGAGTGGGCAAGCAAATCCCGGGACAGCCAAACCAAAGCTAATGTCTGGCTGATGCAATCGGGATTGGATTTGTGGTCCAACTTTGAGTACTGCATGGCTGACTTACAGGCCCATGGCAACTGCAACAAGGGCGATCAGTTCCAACAATCCGAACGCCGCCGTGCTGCGGGATTTTCCTCATCCCATGCGCTTTGGTCACACTGGGGCCAGCGCGAGGTGATTCATACGCTGGGTGTACAAGCTCGACAAGACCAACTCAGCCCGGTGGGGCTGTACAACACATCGCAACGCGACATTTGGAACACAGTGCGCGAAGACCGCATCCAACAGGGCAGCGTGTCGCTATGGGCGCAGACCGAAGTGCAATGGACACCGATCTTGCGAAGCATCACTGGTCTGCGTGCCGATGCTTACAACTTTAAAGTTCAAGCGTTGAATGCCAGTGAGTCAGCCAATTCAGGCGGGTTATCGGGGCAGAAAAACGCCCAACTTCTGACGCCCAAATTGGCGCTGATTTGGCGCACGCACCCCAGCGCCGAGGTGTACCTAAATTACGGCCACGGTTTTCACTCCAACGATGCGCGATCAACCACACTGCAAGTGGACACTTCAGACCCTTCGATCAAAGCAGTGCCCGCCCTGGTGCGCACCGTGGGCCAAGAGCTGGGATTGCGCACCGAAGTGCTGCCCGGCTGGAAAAGTACGCTGGCGCTGTGGCAATTGGACTCGGCTTCGGAGTTGATCTTTGTTGGCGATGCTGGCACCACCGAATCAGCCAGGCCATCGCGGCGCTATGGACTGGAGTGGAGTAACCTCTACGCGGCCAACCGCCAATGGGCCTTGGACATCGACCTAGCTTGGTCACATGCCCGTTTCAAAGGGGACGCACCTGAAGGTCCCTTGATCCCCGGCACGATCAGCACTACCGCCAATATGGGCGTGACCTACGAAGCGGCGGAGCCTTTTTTTGCGGCCTTGAGACTGCGCTATTTTGGGCCCCGTCCCTTGATTGCAAACGGCAGCGTGCAGTCGCCCGCTTCGTGGTTAGGCAATTTTCGGATGGGTTACAAAGTGAGCTCGCGCACCCGTTTGAGCTTGGATGTGTACAACCTCTTGAACAACCCCGTCAATGACATGGCCTACTGGTATTCCTCGCAACTGCGCGGTGAAGCGCAGCCAGTGAGCGATCTGCATGTGCACCCGGCTGAACCCCGCAGCCTTCGTATAAGCTTGGCGCACCGCTGGGAATAAGCATGCGCTATTTTCAAAACGGGCTAACATCGAGTGCATGATCACCGTTCACCACCTTGAAACCTCGCGTTCGCAACGCATTTTGTGGCTACTTGAAGAGTTAGGCTTACCCTACGAGATCAAGGTTTACGCCCGCGACCCCTTGACGCGACTGGCCCCGCCTGCGCTGAAAAAGATTCATCCCTTGGGCAAGTCTCCTGTGATCACCGATGGCGATTTGGTCGTGGCCGAGTCTGGCGCGATCATTGAATATTTGGTAGAGACCTACGGCCAAGTGAGCGCACCTGAGTTGCAACACTTGGACCCCGAACGCGGCAGCTCGGAGCACTTTCAAAATCGTTTTGGATGCATTACGCCGAAGGTTCGCTGATGAACTGGCTGGTGATGAAGCTTGTGTTCGGCGCTATCCCCACTCGGCCCATGCCGTTTTTTGTGAAACCGATTGCTCGGGCCATTTGCAACAACGTGCAAACCCAACTCATAGACCCCAACTTGGCGACCGCACTGGGCTTCATGGAAACTCATCTGAGCCAAAACACCTGGTTCACAGGCGAGCACTTGGCTATGGCCGATTTTCAGATGAGCTTTGCGGTCGAAGCCGCCTTGATGCGCGGCGGCGATGTGTCTGTCTATCCGAATGTGCAGGCCTACAAAGACAGGATCAACGCCCGCCCCGCTTACCAACGCGCAATCGCCCAAGGTGGGCCCATACTGATGAAGCCAGCAACATGAACGCCTCTATGGTCTGCACTAGGGTGGCCGATTGAGCACCTTCACACCGACTGGACTGGTTTGCGCTGAGCACTTGAGCTTTGGTTTCGAAGCAGCCAAGCCGCTGCTCACCGGCTTGAGTTTTGATATCCCGGCTTCAGGCGTGACCTTGATTCAAGGCGGCGAGAGCCGGGGCAAGAGCACCTTGCTGCGACTGCTTGCTGGGCTGCTGCGTCCCAGCTGCGGCTCTTTGCGCATGCACGGTCTGGACCTGCACGAGCCTGCGCTGGCGGCAAGCATCTATGCGCATGATCCACGGCTGCCCGATTGGAGCAATCTGTCGCCGCGTCTGTATTTTGCACAGATGGCGCGGCACTACCCGGGCTTTGATGACGCCGTGGTCACTGATATGTTGGATCATTTGGAACTGGCCGAACATGCCGACAAAGACATGTACATGCTATCCACCGGCAGCAAACGCAAAGTCAGTTGGGTGGCCGCGCTGGCCTGTGGCGCCGATCTCTTGCTGATGGACGAACCTTTCGCTGCGCTTGATCTGGCTAGCATCCGCAAACTGCACCAGTTGCTGAGTAATTGGCATCTTACTCAGCGCAGCGCATGGGTTTTGGCCGACTACCAAGCGCCGGGCACGGTGCCGCTTTCTGCCTTGATTGACTTGGGCAATTGAGCCTTTCTTATTTTTACATCTTTCACATGACACTTGAATTTTGGGTCCTCTTGTCCATCATCGCCTTGGCCGGTTGGATGCACAAATCCAAGCTGCAACAGCAGCACAAGCTCTTGCTAGGGCGCCAGCTACAGCCCTACCAAATCGAAAAAATGATGGAAACCTTGACCGAGGGCTATATGCGCGCCTTGGGTGAAACCGATCTGGCGCGCCAGGCCAGCATCTGGTCCATGTTGGCCAGCACCGAAGAGTCACTTAATGTGCAGTTCCAACACTTTGTGCTCGACTTTGCCCAACTGGATGCGAGCAGCACGCAGGTGAGCAACTGGCCTTTGTGCGTGCCTTACGCCGAAAAAATTGCACCGCAATCGATGTTCGACATGCGCAAAGCCTTCAGCATCCATGCCCATGGTTTGACCCGCGCGATCGACAATACCGCCCAGCGCAGCAACAAAGACAAGGCCTTCACCATCACCGCCGAATTGCTGCTGATGCAACACAGCTGCCACTGGTTTTGCAAATCCAAAACCGTGGCCTCAGCCCGCATGCTGGCCAGGCATCAAACCAACTACCCGCAGCTGCTGGCAGCCGTGTCTCCCGAAACACGCCAGGCTTACCTGAAGCTGGTGGGGCACTGAAGCACAGTTCAAGGACGGCAGGCCTCACTACAGATCGGCATAGGGGTGCGATCATCGCAGCCCCCCTGCCACACCACCCGGTATGCGGGTCCGCACCGTGCGGTTCGAGAGTTTGAGGTGACGACAGCCTTGGCACGTCTAGCCCGTCATAGTACGCAATATTCAGCACCGTTTTGAGCAGCCGGTCACTGTTGCACCACCAGCGTCGGCTGTACCCTGCCACTTGCGTGGCCACGTGCTCCTTCTCTCCCCGTGCCTTCAGTTCCCGATAGATCGCCCGGGGCCGCTTAGAGTGCTTGAGCTGGACAGCCCTCAGTCGATGACTCAACCCCTCGTCCAGCTCGCAGTAGGACTTGCACCCGCAGGTGTGCGCCCATGCTGGGCGCACCATGCGAAAAAGCCGTTCACACAGTGAACGGCTTTTCCCGTGAGACTGAAAACGCGCGAGTCGTCAGCGAATCAACCCTTGACCGCGTCCAGGTTACGCAAGCGAATGTGCAACTCACGCAATTGTTTTTCATCCACAGGACTTGGTGCTTGTGTGAGCAAACACTGGGCCCGCTGGGTCTTGGGAAAGGCAATCACGTCACGAATCGACTCGGCGCCGGTCATCAGCGTCACTATCCGATCAAGGCCGAAGGCCAGCCCGCCGTGGGGTGGAGCACCGTACTGCAGCGCGTCCAGCAAGAAACCAAACTTTTGCTGAGCTTCTTCGGGAGTGATTTTCAAAGCATCAAATACTTTTTGCTGCACATCAGCTCGGTGAATACGGACCGAGCCGCCGCCCATTTCCCATCCATTCAAGACCATATCGTAGCCTTTAGAGATGCACTTCTCAGGGGCGGTGACCATCCAGTCTTCGTGACCGTCTTTGGGCGCAGTGAACGGGTGGTGCACAGCGGTATAGCGCTGGTTTTCTTCGTCAAACTCAAACATTGGAAAGTCCACCACCCACATCGGGGCCCAGCGATCTTCGAATAAACCGTTGGTTTTGCCGAATACGCTGTGACCGATCTTGATGCGCAATGCACCGATGGCGTCATTGACGATTTTTTCTTTGTCGGCGCCGAAGAAAATCAGGTCACCGTTTTGCGCACCGGTGCGCTCCAGCACAGCATTCAAAGCTTTGTCGTGGATGTTTTTCACTATCGGTGACTGCAAGCCATCACGGCCTTTGGACAAGTCGTTAACGCGGATGTAGGCCAAGCCCTTGGCGCCGTAAATCTTGACAAACTCGGTGTAGGCGTCGATCTCGCCGCGGCTGATGCCACCGCCTTCAACCGAACCGTTGGGCACACGCAGGGCGACCACGCGGCCACCTTTCATGTTGGCTGCGCCTGAGAAGACTTTAAAGTCCACATCGCCCATCACGTCTGTCAGTTCACTGAACTGCAACTTCACGCGCAAGTCCGGCTTGTCCGAACCGTAGATATGCATCGCGTCTTGGTAGGTCATGACTGGAAATTCGCCCAGGTCTACACCAATCGTTTTGGTGAATACGCGCTTAATCATGCCTTGGAACATGTCGCGAATTTCTTCTTCTGTCAGGAAGGAGGTTTCGATATCGATCTGTGTAAATTCAGGCTGGCGATCTGCACGCAAGTCTTCATCGCGGAAGCATTTGGTAATTTGATAGTAACGGTCATAGCCGGCCACCATCAGCAACTGCTTGAACAGCTGAGGCGATTGGGGCAAGGCGAAGAAATGACCATCATGCACGCGGCTGGGGACAAGGTAGTCGCGCGCACCTTCTGGCGTGCTCTTTGTAAGCATCGGAGTTTCGATGTCAATGAAACCGTTTTCGTCGAGATACTTGCGCACTTCCATTGAGACTTTGTAGCGCAGCATCAGGTTGTTTTGCATGTACGGACGGCGCAGATCCAGCACACGGTGCGTGAGACGCGTGGTCTCAGACAGGTTGTCCTCGTCGATCTGAAAAGGTGGCGTCACCGAGGCGTTGAGCACGATCAACTCGTGGCACAGCACTTCAATCTTGCCGCTCTTCATGTTGTCATTTGTGGTGCCAGCTGGGCGGGCACGCACGACGCCTTTGATCTGCACGCAAAACTCATTGCGTACGTCTTCAGCCACTTTGAACATTTCAGGGCGATCAGGATCGCACACCACTTGCACATAACCTTCGCGGTCGCGCAAGTCAATGAAAATCACACCACCGTGGTCACGACGACGGTTGACCCAGCCGCACAGGCTCACGGTTTGGCCGTCAAGGGCTTCGGTCACCAGACCGCAATAATGGCTACGCATGTTGGACATGTTCAAGGCTCTTTCAGTTTTCTTTATTGTTGAATTTCGCTCGGCTTGACGGGCAAGGTATCGGGGCCACCGGGCACCACCACCCCCATCGAGATGATGTATTTCAAGGCGTCGTCCACGCTCATGTCGAGTTCGACCACATTTGCGCGCGGCATCATCAAAAAGAAGCCGGAAGTCGGGTTAGGGGTTGTTGGGACGTAAACGCTGACAAACTCCTCATGGAAATGACGCGCCACTTCGCCGCCGGGTTGCCCCGTCAAGAAGGCGATGGTCCATGAGTTCGCATGCGGGTATTGCACCAGCATGGCTTTAGAAAATGCATTACCGCTGCCTGAAAACAAGGTATCGGCCACTTGCTTGACGCTTGTGTAAATGGTGCGCACAACCGGGATGCGCTCAATTAAGCTACCCCACTGGCGCAGCCACCACTGGCCAAACATGTTGGCCACGAACACCCCCGTAGCCAAAATAACCAAGGCCACCAAGATGACGCCCAGTCCCGGTACATTGCGCAAAGATTCGGCAGCAGCGTGCATGCCGGGGATGACAGCATCGAGTGCGCCGAGCACCGTCAGAAAGATGCTGTCGAGCATGCCCACCAGCCAGGTCAAGACCCAGACTGTGACCCCCATGGGTAGCCACACCAGCAAGCCGGTGACAAAGTAGTGGCGCAAGCGCAGGTTCATGGAGATCAATCGGAAGTTAGAGGGCCACCAGATATCAATGGCAAGCGCATGAAGTGCCGCAACCACCGGCCGAAGCGGTCGAAGTTGAAGCAGAAGAACTGTCAGACGCCGAAACAGAAGCCGCCCCATTAGCAGGCGCGGCTGGAGCCGCAGGTGCGGCACCAGTGCCACCTTCGGCTGGCGCAGCCACGGCCGGTGCAGCCGTACCGCCTGAGCCGCCTTTGAAATCGGTGGCGTACCAGCCGCTACCTTTGAGCTGGAAACCAGCGGCGGTGAGTTGCTTTTTAAAGCTGGGCTTGCCACAGGCCGGGCAATCGGTCAAAGGCGCATCGGCCATTTTTTGCAAAACGTCCTTGGCATGGCCACAGGACTCACATTTGTAAGCGTAGATTGGCATGAGTGAAAGGCGTCAGGGTTGAGGGTACAGAACCCTCCATTATAGGCGGCGCCCAGGCTCTAGCCGAAGTGCGGCAGAGCGTGATGTGGCGTCTTTTGATTACGAATGCCTTGGGGCATGAGCGAACCGATCAACATGCCAGCCAGACTGGTCAACACCCCTGCCAATTGGGCCGGGAACTCGGCCCCTGCCGGGCTCAGCATCCAGATCAACCAAACACCCAGCCCCGCCACAATAGAGAACAAAGCCCCCTGGGTGGTGGCGCGCGGCCAGTACAGGCCAAAAACCAAGGGAATAAAAGCCCCGACCAAGGTCACTTGGTACGCGCCAGAAACCATTTCATAAATGCTGCTGCCCTGCATGGCTGTCGCGTAGATCAACACCAAGGTGCTGAACACCAAAACCGTGATACGCATGGCTTTGAGCTCTTGCCGGTCACTGCTGTGCGGGTAAAACTGTCGCCAGATGTTTTCGGTAAACGTCACGCTGGGCGCCAGCAAGGTGGCCGAGGCGCAGGATTTGATGGCTGAGAGCAGCGCGCCAAAAAACAGGACCTGCATGGCAAATGGCATGTGCTCCATCACCAAGGTGGGCAAGACTTTTTGCGGATCGTCCTTCATCAGCAGCAAAGCCTTGTCGGGCATGATGATCATGGCGCTGACAACCAAAAACATGGGCACAAAGGCGAAGACAATGTAGAAAATACCGCCCAAGATCGGACCCTTGGTAGCAGCATTCACGCTGTTGGCTGACATGACACGCTGAAACACATCTTGCTGCGGGATGGAGCCCAACATCATGGTGATGGCTGCGGCAAAAAAGAAAATCACATCTTTAAAGTTCGGCTCCGGCCAGAACTTAAACAACTCTTGGCTGATCGCCAAGTTCAGCACCTTGTCGGCGCCTCCGGCTTGCTGCCCGGCGAACACGGCGATGGTGGCCAAGCCCACCACCAAAATGATCATTTGCATGAAGTCGGTCACCGCCACCGACCACATGCCTCCAAACAAGGTGTAGGCCAAGATGGACACCACGCCAATCACCATGCCCAGGCCCAAGCTGATGCTGCCGCCCGACAAAAGGTTAAATACCAAACCCAGCGCCGTGACCTGGGCGGACACCCAGCCCAAATAACTTACCATGATGATGACCGAACAGATCACTTCTACCGTGCGCCCGTAGCGCTCGCGGTAATAGTCGCTGATGGTCAGCAAATTCATCCGATATAACTTGGCAGCAAAAAAGACGCCCACCAAAATCAGGCAACTGCCAGCGCCAAACGGGTCTTCGACCACGCCGTTCAAACCACTGTTGACGAACTTGGCGGGAATACCCAAAACGGTTTCAGAGCCAAACCAAGTGGCAAAAGTCGTTGTGACAATCATGGCCAAGGGTAAGTGGCGCCCCGCCACCGCAAAGTCGGCCGAGCTCTTAACGCGTTTGGCGGCCACCAAGCCGATGGCGATGGTGATCAACAAATAGGCCATAACCAAGGTCAACAGCACGTTCCACTCCCCATGCGCAAACTGCGCCTTCAGTTAGAAAAAAACTTCAGTTTCCCGTTACAACAATTCCAGATGCATAAGCAGCTGCATCGCAACAGAGGCGAGCACAAAGCCGATGCACAAATACAAAATGGTTTGCAGCATGCGGTTCGTGCGGCGCTGCTCGGCAATCAAGCTGTCCAGGTGCTTGCGCTCTTGCAAATGGCTTTGAGGCTGCTGCAAATAAGCGTGCAGCAGGCGCGGAAGTTGCGGCAGCAGCTTAGCGTATTGCGGAGCTTGATCGCGCAGCTCCATCAAGAGCTTCTTAGGCCCCATCTGATCGATCATCCATTTCTCAAGGAAAGGCTTGGCCGTATTCCACAGGTCAAGCTCGGGGTCCAGCTGCCGGCCCAGGCCTTCGATGTTAAGCAAGGTTTTTTGCAACAACACGAGCTGCGGCTGAATCTCAACATGAAAGCGGCGCGAGGTCTGAAACAAGCGCATCAAAACCATGCCCAAAGAAATTTCCTTCAAAGGCCGGTCAAAGTAAGGCTCACATACCGCACGAATGGCAGCCTCCAACTCGTCCACCCGGGTCTCGGCAGGTACCCAGCCAGACTCGATGTGCAGCTGCGCCACGCGTTTGTAATCACGCCGGAAAAATGCGGTGAAGTTTTGTGCCAAATACTCTTTGTCGTACTCGGTCAGCGTGCCAACAATACCAAAATCGAGCGAGATGTAGCGACCAAAACTAGATGGATCCAAGCTGACTTGAATGTTGCCCGGGTGCATGTCCGCATGGAAAAACCCGTCGCGAAAAACCTGGGTAAAGAACAAAGTGACGCCATCGCGGGCCAGCAGCGGAATGTCCACGCCCGCTTCGCGCAAGCGCTCGATCTGACTGATGGGGACCCCGGTCATGCGCTCCATGACGATGACTTCGGTATGGCAAAAATCCCAAATCATTTCGGGAATCAAAACCAAATTTAAGCCCTGCATGTTGCGACGCAGCTGGGCCGCGTTCGAGGCCTCACGCACCAGGTCCAGCTCGTCGTGCAGGTACTTGTCAAACTCGGCGACCACCTCTTTGGGTTTCAATCGTTTGCCATCAGCGCTCAGGCCTTCGACCCAACCGGCCATCATGCGCATCAAAGACAGGTCTTTTTCTATCACCGGCAGCATATTAGGGCGCAAGACCTTCACCGCCACATCGCGCTCTTGGCCATGTTTGTCCTTCAGCACAGCAAAATGCACTTGCGCGATCGAAGCACTGGCCACAGGCTGGCGCTCGAACTGAACAAAAATCTCGTCCACCTTCCTGCCAAACGCGCGCTCAATGGTGGCCACCGCCACTGCCGAGGGGAAAGGCGGCACGTTGTCTTGCAACTGGGCCAACTCGTCCGCTATGTCGGTCGGCAAGAGGTCGCGGCGCGTGGACAGTACCTGGCCGAACTTAACAAAAATCGGACCCAATCGCTCCAGCGCTTCGCGAATGCGTTGCCCGCGCGGGGCTTTCAAATCGCGCCCCACCGACAGGATGCGCGCGAGCACCCTCAGCCAAGGCTTTTGAAAACTGGTCAACACCAGCTCGTCTAGGCCATAGCGCAATACGATGAACAAAATATAACTGCCGCGAAAAATCCGGCTCATGAAGCGGCTTTCTTAGGGGCAAAATCGCGTCGTTGCGCAGTGAAATTTTTTAAAGCCGTCATGGCGCTGCGCGCCATCTCCGCTAGCGTGTGCGCAGACGCGTCGCCCAGGAGACGGGCCAAATCTTCTTCCGCGTCCCACCGTACATGGTCGATCAGCCAATTGATTTCGGCGGCCAACTGCACATCGCCCTCGATGCGCACACTGGGTTTATCGCCGCGCATCAAGGCGGTGGCAATGTCCAGCGGTGACTCATCCGTCACCGTCAAGCGCAGATCAAAACCGTCCACCTGCACCCGCTCCAACAAACCCGCCGGCGTAGGCGAGAGTTTCAGATTGAATTTTTGCCATTGCAGCTCAATGCGTTGCCCTTTTTGACGCGCAAGCCGTCGCATGGCTTCGGGCTCTTGCATCAGCACATGATTCAAAAACAAAACCACGCGGTTCAAGGTTTCGTCCATCACCCACTCGGGTGGCTTGAAGGAAGTACCGAACTGCTGCAGGGCCTGCGCGGCCAAAGAAAAAGGGGACTGTGTTGCCATAGTCCCCGATTATTCCCGAAAGCGCGGGGTTTCCTGCGCCGTGGGCTTGCAATTAAGAAAGTCCTTATTGCAGCGCTTGGACCCCGGCGACCAACCAGCCGCTGCCGCCTTGGCGCGGTTTGGTCATGTTCCAGACCTCACGGAACGGGCTTGGGCTGGCATTGGCTTCTTCTCGGATCATGCCGTTGAACTCAACGCTGGCCATGTAGGCGTCGGGCAGCTCCTCAATGCCCAGCAACTGAGCATCCAACATGAGAACTTCTGTCTTATTTGGCTTGCCCGAAGCTGTGGCTTCACGCTCGGCCAATTGCGACTGAATTTCGCTCAGCATGGTATCCGTCATCATTGAGCGCAGCATGCTGATATCGGATCGATCCCAGGCGTCTTGCAAGGTGTTGAAGTTGCGCTTGGCCGCCGTCAAGAAACCATCAGCATCAAAACCTGCGGGCACGCCCCAGCTTTGAGGGCCGTTTAAGGCCGAGCCAATCATCGAGCCGGTGGCGGCAGGCGCTGCGCTTTCGAACGTCGTGGGATGCGCTTCCCAAGGACGGGCCGAGGCATCGTTGCCCACTTTTTCAGGGTTGTAATTGCGAAGCACTTCAGGCGAAGCGGCGGTGTTACCCGCGCCTTGGTAGGCGAAACCACCTTGGCCGCCAGCTTGCCGTGAACGCATAAACCAGCCAATCAGGGCCATGGCCGCAAAGGCCAACAAGCCGAACATCAAGATATTGCCCATGGCCTCGCCCATGCCCAAGCTGTGCGCCAACCAGGCCAAGCCCAAGCCCGCGGCCAAGCCGCCGAGCATCGACCCCCATGGCCTTCTGGCCGGTGTGGCCGCAGGGGCGGCCGGTCTGGCCACGCCAGCAGGCGCCACTTGCTGAGTCGGCGCTGCAGGCCTGATGGCTTCACGTTGGGTCACATTGCCCGACTGCTGCCCGAAGGAGCGACCGCCGCCCATGCGCTTGGCCTCGGCGTTCATGCCGCCCAGGGCCATGACCAAGACCAGAATCAAACTCAAAAATTTTTTCACAGTGTCTCCAAGTGAATGCAGCCGTTGTGGCACCTACTTTATGGCCTCTATCAGCCCGTCAGCATTTAATGCCGACATGCAAGGCTACCACCCCTGCGCTCAGGTTGTGAAAATCAACATGGCCAAAACCGCTGCTTTTCATAAGGGTTTTGAGCGTTTCTTGATCAGGGTGCATGCGAATCGATTCCGCCAAGTAACGATAGCTGCTGTCATCGCCCGCAACCAGTTTGCCCATGGGGGGCAAGACTTTAAAGCTGTACCAGTCGTAGATTTTTTGAAGCGGCTTGGCAACTTTAGAAAATTCCAACACAAGCAACTTGCCGCCAGGTTTCAACACGCGGCACATCTCTTTCAAGGCCTGGTCCTTGTGGGTCATGTTGCGCAGGCCAAAAGCCACGCTGACCAAATTGAAATGTCCGTCCGGAAAAGGCAGTTTTTCGGCATCACACACCAAGGTGGGCAAAACCACACCCAGGTTCAGCAAGCGATCGCGTCCAGTGGACAACATGGCTTCGTTGATGTCCGTGTGCACCACCCGTCCCGTGGCGCCGACTTTCTTGGCAAACGCTAAGGCCAAGTCACCCGTGCCACCGGCGATATCCAGCACCTGGTCACCAGCTTGCAAGTTGGCCACTTGCACGGTGTAAGCCTTCCAGACGCGGTGCAGGCCTGCCGACATCAGGTCGTTCATCACATCGTATTTGGAGGCCACTGAGTCGAACACGCCGCGCACATGCTGGGCTTTTTCTGTGGCATCCACCGTTTTGAATCCGAAATGGGTCGAGCTCATGGGCGGACTTTCAAGGAAAAAAGTTAATGGGAGTGGCCGCAATGGGCACCGCTCGCGACGCCCATCGGGGCATCACGATCGACCCCGGCGGCGCTCAAGCGTTCATGGTACTGAGTCCACAGCGCGTCTTGTTCCGAACCCAAAAAGTACAGGTACTCCCAGGTAAACAAGCCCGTGTCGTGGCCGTCTGAAAAAGTCGGCTTGACAGCGTAATTGCCCACCGGCTCTAAGCTCTCAATGCCTACGAGCCGTTTGCCGCTTTGCAGCACTTCTTGGCCAGGGCCATGGCCTTGCACTTCGGCCGAGGGTGAATACACGCGCATTAACTCGAACGGAATGCGAAACTGCGCACCATCGGAGAAGCCCACTTCCAGCACACGCGACTGACCATGCACTGTAAGCGACGCGGGAGTTGGGGTGTCTTTGGTCAAACCAGCCATAGGGTACTTTCGGTGCTTTGGGTGCGTTCGGCTCAAACGAGCACGCGCTCAATGCCGCCCGCGTTGGCGGCGAGGACGTACTCCGGCATCCAGTTTTCACCGAGGATGTGCTTGGCCATTTCGACCACGATGTAGTCGGCTTCGAGCAGGCCGTTTTTCATGTCGTCGCCATAGCGTGACAAGCCTTGCAAACAGCTGGGGCAACTGGTCAAAATCTTCACGTTGGCTTGCGGCGCAAGCGCTCCGCTGGCGCGCAAAGCGGCTTCGCCCTTGAGCAGTTCTTCTTCCTTGCGAAAGCGCACCTGCGTGGCAATGTCCGGGCGCGTCACGCCAAGGGTGCCCGACTCGCCGCAGCAACGCTCGGATTGAATCACCTGGTCGCCCAGCAAAGCCTTGACTGTTTTCATCGGCTCTTGCAACTTCATGGGGCTGTGGCATGGGTCGTGATACAGGTAAGCGCCCTGGGATTCAAGCTTAATGCCTTTTTCCAGCAGGTACTCGTGAATGTCCACAATGCGGCACCCCGGAAAAATTTTGTCGAACTGGTAGCCCTGCAACTGGTCGTAGCAAGTGCCGCAACTGACCACCACAGTTTTGATGTCCAAGTAGTTCAGGGTGTTGGCCACGCGGTGAAACAGCACCCGGTTGTCTGTGATGATTTGATCGGCCTTATCAAACTGCCCCGAGCCTTTTTGCGGGTAGCCGCAGCACAGGTAACCTGGAGGCAACACGGTTTGCACCCCCGCATGCCAGAGCATGGCTTGCGTAGCCAAACCCACTTGGCTGAACAAACGCTCCGAGCCGCAACCGGGGAAATAAAACACGGCCTCTGTTTCTGACGTCGTTGCTTTCGGGTCACGAATGATGGGCACGTAATTGTTGTCTTCAATGTCCAGCAAAGCGCGCGCGGTTTTCTTGGGCAAGTTGCCCGGCATCTTTTTGTTGATGAAGTGGATCACCTGCTCTTTGATGGGCGCTGCGCCCACCGTGGCGGGCGGTGCACTGGTTTGCTTACGGGCCACACCCTTGAGTAGACCGGCCACAAAACGCTGCGCCCGCATGCCCACGCCCACCATCGCGGAACGTGCCAGCTTGATGGTTTCGGGATTAGTGGCGTTGAGCATGAACATGGCCGCGGCGTTACCCGGGCGAAAGCTCTTTTGCCCCATCTTGCGCAACAGGTTGCGCATGTTCATGCTCACGTCGCCAAAGTCAATCTTCACCGGGCAAGGCGATAGGCATTTGTGGCACACCGTACAGTGGTCAGCCACGTCTTCAAACTCTTGCCAATGCTTGATCGACACGCCGCGGCGCGTTTGCTCTTCGTACAAAAACGCTTCCACTAACAAAGATGTGGCCAAAATTTTGTTGCGCGGGCTGTAAAGCAAATTGGCGCGCGGCACGTGCGTTGAGCACACGGGTTTGCACTTGCCGCAGCGCAGGCAGTCCTTGACGCTGGCGGCAATGTCGCCAATGTCAGACTGTTGCATGATCAGCGACTCATGGCCCATCAAACCAAAGCTGGGCGTGTAGGCGTTGGTCAAATCGGCTTTCAAGGTTTCGCCTTGAGGGCCTTTGACATGGCGCATTAACTTGCCTTTATTAAATCGCCCGTGAGGATCGATGCGCTGCTTGTAATCGGCAAAAGGCTGCAACTCGGCGTCGCTCAAAAACTCCAGCTTGGTGATGCCAATGCCGTGTTCGCCCGAGATTACGCCATCCAAGCTACGGGCCAGCGCCATGATACGAGTGACCGCTTCGTGCGCGGTTTGCAGCATGTCATAGTTGTCACTGTTGACAGGGATGTTGGTGTGCACATTGCCGTCACCGGCGTGCATGTGCAAGGCCACCCACACGCGCCCTTTGAGCACGCGCTGGTGAATGGCAGTGCATTCTGTAAGGATCGGCTCAAAGGCTGCGCCCGAGAAAATAGCGCGCAAAGGCTCGCGGATCTGGGTCTTCCAGCTCGCGCGCAGGCTGTGATCTTGCAGCGGCAAAAACAAACCGTCCAAGTCATTCAGCCAACTCTGCCACAGTGCGCGCGTTTCGCGCACAACACCTAGGGCTTGCGCCACGCGCTCTTCAAGCAGCTCGGCGGAGGGAATGTCGTTGGCGTCTTCTTGCTTGCCTAAGGGCAAGTTGCCGCGCGCCAAGAACTTTTCCAATTCATTGCACAGGGCAAGCTTGTTTCTCAAGCTCAAGTCGATGTTGATGTACTCAATGCCGTCGGTGTACTCGGCCATGCGTGGCAGCGGAATCACCACGTCTTCGTTGACCTTGAAGGCGTTGGTGTGGCGGCTGATGGCGGCCGTGCGTTTGCGGTCGGCCCAGAATTTTTTGCGTGCTTCAGGGCTGATCGCAACAAAGCCTTCACCGCTGCGCGAGTTGGCCAAACGCACCACCTCAGACGTCACTCGTGCCACATCATCGGGGTTGTCACCGGCAATATCGGCCAACAACAGCATCTTGGGGAAATGGCCGCGTTTGGACTTGGTGGTGTAACCCACGGCGCGCATGTAGCGCTCGTCCAAA
>CANGEG010000036.1 GCA_947452725.1 Comamonadaceae bacterium
ACCAACACTGCATCAGGGTTGGTCGCTGTGATCTTCAATGCCTGCGGCGTGACGCTGGTGTCAGTGCGCGCAAAACGCTCAGTTGCCACAATCTTGATGCCGGCCTTGTCCAGCATCGGGCCGATTTCTTTCAACCACTGTTCGCCATACGCGTCGGTGTAGCCCAAAAAGCCAATGGTTTTGACACCTTGCTTTTTCATGTGCTCGACCACAGCGTGGCCCATTACGGTATTGGACTGGGGTAAGCGGAACATCCACTTGTCTTTGCCTGCGGGGACGCCCACAGGGGATCCGGCCAGTTGCACGGTGCCGGCTTCAGAAGCGATGTCGGTCATGGCGGCGGCTACGGCGGTGATGCAAGAGCCGATGATCAGGTCGACTTTATCTTCGGTCACAAAGCGGCGAGCGTTGGCAGCGCCTTTGCCAGGATCGGTGGCATCGTCCAGCACGATCAGTTGTACTTTTTCACCGCCAATCGTTTGCGGGAAGAGTTTGAACTGGTTTTGCATGGGGATGCCCAGACCGGATCCAGGGCCTGTCAAGGCCAGACTCACGCCGATCTTGATGTCAGCCAATGCGGCACTGCTGGCCGTTGCGGCGATGGCCAAAGCCAATAGGGTTTGCTTGAAGTTCATGCTTGTCTCCTCGGAGGGTGGTTGGGTAACGGAAAAATAAGAAAAGGAAATGGAAAGTGGGTCGTGGAAGAGTAAAAAAGCTGTTGGCTGCTTACGCTTGCAATAAGCTGCACAAAGCCTTGATGTCCTCGGGCACCGAAATCGATTTGATGCGATCTGAATCGTCCGGGTGTTTGATGCAAAAGGCACGAACTTCGGTGCCTTCACACAGCACGGTGTCGCCGCGCATCACCACGTGTTTGTGCACAAACACTTTGTCGCGCCACTCTTGTACGCTGGTGTGTATTTGCAGTGTCTCACCATAGGTGGCCGGGCGCATGAACTTGGTGTTGATTTCCAAGAGTGGCGTACCAATGATGCCGCGCGTCTTGACCAGCTCGCGCCAGGGCTGCACGCCGCATTTGACGAAAAAGTTCAAGGACGAAGCATCCATCCATTTGGAGAAATTGGGGAAGAAGACGATGCCTGCAGGATCGCAATCCCCGAACATGACTTGCACTTCGTAAACAACGGTTTTGCTCATGTCTAGCTTTCAGCGCGGCGCCATGCGCAGCGCACCGTCTAGGCGAATGACTTCGCCGTTCAGGTGATTGTTGTGCACGATGTGAACGGCCAATTCAGCAAACTCGCTGGGCTTGCCCAAGCGAGCAGGAAAGGGGATGCTGGCGGCCAACGAAGCCTGTACCGGCTCGGGTAATGTTTCCATCAGTGGTGTTTTGAACAGGCCCGGGGCGATGGTGCAAACACGGATGCCATGCTGCGCCAGGTCTCGCGCCATGGGCAACGTCATGCCGACCACGCCCGCCTTGGAGGCGCTGTAGGCCTGTTGACCCACCTGGCCGTCGAATGCGGCAACAGAGGCTGTGAAGACCATCACGCCACGTGCGTTGTCTTCCATCGGATCGAGTTTTGCGCAAGCGGCGGCAAACAGACGTGCAGCGTTGTAGGTGCCGATCAGGTTCACATTGATGACCTTGGCGAAATCTTCCAGTGGTGCTGCGTTGCCATCTTTGCCGACAACGCGTTTGGCCGAGCCAATACCAGCGATTTGCATCAGTATGCGCGCGGGGCCGTGGGCCGCAGCAGCGGACTCAATGGCCTGGGCCATGCTGTCCGGATCGCTCACGTTGCATTTCACGGCAATGCCGTTGATTTCTTTGGCCACGCGTTCAGCGTTTTCCATGTTCAGGTCCAGCACGGCGACCTTGGCGCCCAGTCGGGCCAGTTCACGGGCTGTGGCTTCGCCTAAACCGGAGCCGCCGCCGGTGACGAGGGCTGCTTGTCCTTGGATATTCATGTTCGGTCCTTTTTTAAAAAGCTTGTGTGTTTTCAATCAAGAGCGCAATGCCCTGGCCGCCGCCCACGCAGGCGCTGGAGATGCCCCAGCGTTGGCCCGAGCGTTTCAGTTCACGGGCCAAGGTGATGGTCAAGCGCACGCCGGTCGCAGCCAACGGGTGGCCCAGTGCAATCGCGCCGCCGTTGACATTGAGCTTGGACAGGTCCAGACCCAACTCGCGGCCTACAGCCAGTGTTTGAGCGCCTTGCGCTTCGTTAATCTCAAAGCGGCCGATGTCAGCCAGTTTCAGACCCGTGCGCTCTAAAAGCAAGCGAATCGCAGGGGCCGGGCCAATACCCATGATCTCGGGAGGCACACCCACAGCAGCGGCCGCCACCACGCGGGCCAAAGGCTTTGTGCCATGGGTTTTGGCAAACTGACCCGAGGTAACTACGCAGGCCGCCGCGGCATCTACCAAGGCGGCGCTGTTGCCACCAGTCTGAACCCCGCCTTCGTACACCGGCCTGAGCTTGGCCAGCACTTCAGCTGGTGAGATGCGGGGATGGGTGTCGGCGCTCACTTCGGTGACCTTACCTTGCAGCTTGATGCCACGGGCTTTGTAGCCTTCGAGCTCGAACTTTTCTGTGACCACCGGCACAATCTCACCGGCGAAGAATCCACTCGCCTGTGCGGCCACGGCTTTGGCAAACGAGTTGGAGGCGAACTGGTCCACCTCTTCTCGGGTAATCTTGTATTTCTTCGCCAAGTTCTCGGCGGTCTGGATCATGTTAATACCGGCAGCCGGGTCTTTCAATGCTTCCCACATATAGTCTTGAAAGCCCACAGGCGCACCCAGCTTGAAGCCGGTGCGATGATCAAAGGCGGCAATCGGGTTGCGCGTCATGCTCTCGGTGCCGACCACCAATGCAGCCGCGCACACGCCCGCTTCGATTTGCTCACCTGCCTGGCGAAACAGTTCAAAACCGGTGCCGCAAATGCGCTGAGTCATAATGGCCGGCACTTCTTGCGGCACACCGGCGTACAGCCCAATGTGGCGTGGCAAGAAGAACTGGTCAAAGTCCCCAGGGGCCATGTTGCCGGTAATTACCGAGTCGATCTCGGTGGCCGCAATGCCCGCACGCTTTAAGGCTTCGCGCGCCGCTTTGATGCCCAGGTCGGTAGGGGAGATGTGGCCGAGTGCGCCGCAGTAATCGACCATGGGAGTGCGCACACCTTCGTGCATCCATACGTCGGCAAATGCGTTGAAAAATCCTTTGGAGGCCATGGGGTTCTTTCTGTATTTTGAAGGAGCCTTGCCCGCAAGCGATGAGCCTTTGGCAAGATGAAGTCACCGGCCTTTAGGCCGGCTCCTACAAAGGGTTATTGGGGTTTGAGGATGTAGTGCAGCTCGTCGGCGTGCAAGGCGCTGACGGTGTCGGCGCGGTGAGTGAGCACCGAGCGTTGGTTGATAGAGCCTTTATCCGTGATTTCGCCTTTGTCAATCGTTGGCGGCTCCGACAGCAGGCACAGACGAGCAATACGGTTGGCGCTGCCAGTACCGCTTTTGGCCAACTCGTTGATGATGTCTTGGAATTTGGTGAGCACCGGGGCCGATGCCAGCACATCGGACAGGGGCGCATCCGCGCTCAGGCCGCTCAGTGTGCGTACGGCAGGCGTCGTGAAAATCATGGCGCCGACTTCCTTCATGTTGATGCCTGTGAGCACCGCGTCTTGAATATACGGAGCGCCGGCGGCGATGATCTTGCCGCGCAGCGGGCCCACGCTGACAAAAGTACCTGTGGCTAATTTGAAGTCTTCGGCAATTCGGCCATCAAATTTCAGGCCCAAGTGCACATCGGTTTCGTCGATCCACTTGACCGCGTCACCTGTTTTGAAAAAGCCCTCTTCGTCAAAAGCGCCCGCCGTCTCTTCGGCATTGCGCCAGTAGCCCGGGGTGATGTTAGGGCCACGGTATCGCACCTCGGTTTTGCCTTGCATGTCGACCAGTTTGAGCTCCATGCCCGGCGTGGGCACACCCAGGTCGCCAGCGTGCACATAGGGGTTGGTGACAAAGATACCAAACGGGCCGGACTCGGTCATCCCAAGGCCTGTGCCCATAACGATGCGCTCGCCCACTTCGCGCTCTTGCGAGGCGTACAGGCTGTCCCAAATCGGTTGCGCCAAGGCCGCTCCAGCGTAAAAGAACATCTGCACGCGCGACAGCAAAGTCTTGCGCAAAAGGTCGTCGTTTTGCATCGCGTTGGCAATCGCCTCAAAACCGGTGGGCACGTTGAAATACACAGTGGGAGCGATCTCGCGCAGGTTGCGCAGGGTCTCAGCGATCAGCGCTGGCGTAGGCTTGCCGTCGTCAATGTAGAGCGTGCCGCCGTGGTAGATCACCATGCCCACGTTGTGGTTGCCACCAAAAGTGTGATTCCAAGGCAACCAGTCGACCAGCACCAGTTCTTTCTCGGCCAGTACGGGCATGGACTGCGCCATTTGCTGCTGGTTGGCGCACCAAAGACGCTGCGTGTTGATCACGGCCTTGGGTAATTTGGTTGAGCCGCTGGTAAACAAAAACTTGACGATGGTGTCGGGGCCGGTGGCCGCAATGGCCGCGTCGACCGCATGCGTGGCGACGGTGGCGCACAGGCTGGTGAACGAGGTGACATCACGGCCTTGAACCGTGCCCTCGACCATGACCACTTCCATGTCTTCGCTGACTGTGCTGGCAATCGCTTTGGCGTACCGCGCATCCGATGCGAACACCATGCCTGGTGTAACTGTGCGCAGCACATGCTTGAGTTTGTCGTAGTCCACGCTGATGAGCGAGTAGGGGGGCGAGGTGGGTACAAACGGCACACCGGCCAGCATGCAGCCCAGGCCCAGCAGCGCGTGCTCCAAACTGTTTTCGCTCAAGATCACCACAGGGCGCTCGGCGCTTAAACCCCGGTTGATCAAGCCTTGCGCAATGCTGCGGGCCGTCGTCCAAGCTTGCTGGTAGCTGATATGTTTCCATTCACCTGTGGTCCCGTCGGCCTGTTTGACGCGGCGCGCCATGAAGGTGTGGTCTGGCTGGGTCTGCGCCCAGTGCTGAAGCCGGTCGGTCATGCGCTGGGCAAAAGGCTGCAGCTCTTGATCGGCTTTCAGGTAATGGGTGCCTGGTGCGCCATCACGCAGCGTGACGCGGGTTACGCCAAACTTGAGCGGGCGAAATTGGGCGGTTTTCATGGGCTTGTCTCCGAATCATTTTTTGTATTTTTGGTGCTGATTGGAATCAGCTTTTTTGCACCTTGGCCGCCTTGCCCTCCAAAAAGGCGCGTACGCGGGCTTTGGCTTCGGGGGCGGCTTGGGCAATGGAGGAGATCAAGGCTTCGGTGAAAAAACCGTGGTCAGCAGGCTGCTCGGCAATGCGGGGCAGGGCGTGCATCAGGGCAAAGTTGGTCAGCGGTGCGTTGGTGGCAATGCGCGAGGCCAACTCGATGGCCTTGGCTAAGCTTGTGCCTGCCGGCACCAGATACTGAGCCAAGCCCAAGCGCTCGCCGTCTTGTGCGTTGTAGACACGGCCGGTGAGCATCATGTCGCTCATACGGGCCGCGCCAATGAGTTTGGGTACGCGTACCGAGCCTCCGCCGCCCACAAAAATGCCCCGTGTACCTTCGGGCAAGGCAAAGAAGGTGCTGTCATCAGCCACACGGATATGACACGCACTGGCCAGCTCCAAGCCGCCGCCAACCACGGCGCCATGCAGGGCGGCGACCACGGGCACGCGGCCTTGTTCTACCGCGTTCAAGGCTACATGCCAGCTGCGCGAGTGGTGAATGCCTTCACCGGCGTCGCGCTCTTTAAGTTCAGACAAATCCAGCCCCGCACAAAAATGGTCGCCTTCACCGTGGATCACTGCGGCGCCGGCTTGGGCAGGCAGGTTTTGGAACACATCGCGCAGCGCCTCAATCAGGCCGTCGTTCAAGGCGTTGCGCTTGGCGGGGCGGCACAAACGCACCACGGCGACGGCGCCTTGCATCTCTAAAGAAACGCCATGGGCAGCGGCGCGGTCAAAAATGGGCGTGTTCAAGTCAGTCATGTGCGTTGTCCGTCAAGGTCCCCGGGCGAGGCCGAGTGGGGTTAATAAGGTTATTGTTGATAACGATTATTGTGCGTGCTTCATGCATTTTTGTGCTTGGTGGTTTCCCTAGGTAAGGCACTTTTTCATAAATGCATGCTTTGGTATCTATGCTGTCTAAACTTAAGCTTAATGAAGGAGTGCCCCCCCCATGCTCAGCACTGTTTTGGAATGCATGAATCAAGAGTGGATTGCTTTTTTAATGATGGCCAGCGTCCTGCCGCCCATGCTGTGGCCGGTATGGAGGGCTCGCCGACCCTTGCGCTTGGGGCACGTCGGCTCCTATCTAACTCAGTTGTGGGCCGCGCTGGTGGTCTGCGGCTTGTCGTCGTGGTTGCTTTGGCCGTTTTTGTTTGGTGATGGCCTCCAGCAAGGCTCCACGGCCGGATTCATTTTCTTGGTGGCGCCCATTTATGGCGTTATGTCGCTGTTCGCCGCTTACGGCCTCGGCGAGTTGGTTGGGCGCACTGTGCTCATAGGGCGCGAATGGGGGATCCCCATTGTGGCCAGGCTTTTGTACTGGCTGCCTGTGAGTTTGCTGGCCATTATGCTGCTGGGTATTTTGATTACCAGCGCTAGGCTGTGCAAGGTCTGAAGGTTCTTTAAAGTCTTAGATGCATCGCGTTCCCAACAACGAGGCGATTCCCAAAGATGACAACGGGAAGGCGGTGAATTCGTTAGGATCGGAGAGTGCGTTTGTGGCTGAACACAGCGCCTTCCAATGAAAGATTTGCATGTTTCGTTCTCTCAAACACCCTGGCGTCATGGCCATAACGCTGGCAGCTGCGGGGATCATGATGATCACCGGCGGCATTCGCATGGCTAACGGCCTGTTCCTCAGCCCGATCAATACGAGCACCGGCTTGGGTATTGTCAGCTTGAGCTTGGCCTTGGCGATTGGTCAATTTGTCTGGGGCGCCATTCAACCTGTGGCCGGCGCTTTGGCAGACCGTTTTGGTGCACGCCCCGTGTTGCTCGGCGGCGTGAGTTTGATGGCGCTGGCAACCGCCACAACCCCATTCATGACCAGTGCGTTTGGTTTGTCGGTCACGCTGGGGGTGCTGTCGGCCGCCGGCGCAGGTGCGGCCAGTTTCTCGGTGCTGATGGGGGCGGTGGCTCAGCGCATGCCAGCCGAGTCGCGCGGCACGGCCTCGGGCGTGATTAACGCGGGCGGCTCGATGGGCCAGTTTGTGTTCGCGCCAGTGGCACAAAAGCTGATTCAAGTTTTCGGCTGGATGGGCGCCATGTGGACCTTGGCCGCTTTGAGCCTGATGGCCTTGCCTCTGGTCAGCAAAGTCACCGTGCATTCGCGCGCTGCGCCGGTCAACACCGAGCCTGATTTGGGCCTGCGTCAAACGCTGAGAGACGCGTTCAAAACCCCTAGCTACGGGTTGCTGCACGCCGGCTTTTTCACCTGCGGTTTTCATATTGCCTTTTTAATTACGCATTTGCCCGGCGAGGTGGACCTGTGCGGCTTGCCCCCCTCAGTGGCGAGTTGGTCACTGGCCATCATCGGCTTGGCCAATATCGTGGGCAGCTTGGTGGTGGGCTCTGCCGTTTCCAAGTACCGTAGCAAATACATTTTGGCTCTAATGTATGGCTCGCGCGCGTTGCTTGTGGCTTGGTATTTGCTGATGCCTAAAACCGAATGGACTTTTTATATTTTTGCCGCTGGTTTGGGCCTGACCTGGTTGGCGACTGTGCCGCCCACCGCGGCCTTGGTGGGTAAATTGTTTGGCGTGCGTTACATGGGGACCTTGTTTGGCTTGACGCTGCTCTCGCATCAAATTGGTGGCTTCATGGGCGCATGGTTGGGGGGCCTGGCCATCACCCGTTTTGGTGACTATTCCTGGATGTGGTACGCAGACATCGCGCTGGCGATTGGCGCCGCGCTGGTGAATTTACCCATCCGCGAAGCCCCGCTGGTTCGCCCTGGTGTGAGTCCCGCTGCCGCTTGAAAATTTTGGAGTGAATTGAATGAAACACGAAGACCTGATTGCGATCGACATCCACACTCACGCCGAGGTGAGTTGTTGGAACCCGTTTGACAACTACGGAGAAGAATACGACCGCGCCGCCGACAAGTTTTTTGGCAGCAACCGCCGCCCTACCATTGACGAAACTGTGGCCTATTACCGCCAGCACAAAATGGGGCTGGTCATGTTCACGGTGGACAGCGAGTCTCAGTTGGGCCGACGGCGCATCCCGAACGAGGAGATCGCCAAAGCCGCACGCGAGAACAGCGACATGATGATCGCCTTTGCCAGTATCGATCCGCACAAGGGAAAGATGGGCGCGCGTGAAGCTGAGCGACTGATCACAGAAGAGGGCATCCGAGGCTTCAAGTTCCACCCCACGGTGCAGGGCTACCACCCTTACGACAAGATGGCATGGCCGATTTACGAAGTGATCAACGCGCACAAAATGCCAGCGATTTTTCACACCGGCCACAGCGGCATTGGCTCGGGCATGCGCTGCGGTGGCGGCCTGCGCCTGGCTTATAGCAACCCCATGCATCTGGACGACGTGGCGATTGATTTCCCCGACATGCAAATTGTGATGGCGCACCCGAGCTTTCCTTGGCAAGACGAGGCACTCTCTGTGGCCACGCACAAGCCCAATGTGTGGATTGACTTGTCAGGCTGGAGCCCCAAATATTTCCCCAAGCAGTTGATCCAATATGCGAACACGCTCTTGAAAGACCGCATTTTGTTTGGAAGCGATTACCCATTGATCACGCCTGAGCGCTGGATCAAGGATTTTGAAGTGGCCGGTTTTAAACCCGAAGTTATGCCCGGCATCTTGAAAGGCAACGCGGTGCGCTTGCTGGGGCTGGACAAAGTTTGATTCAGATGGGCTTTGAAATCGACGAAAATAAGAGCATTCCTAATTGCCTTAGCCACTCCACATGACCGATACCCCTGCCACTCCTGACGCCGCTGCACGCCCAGCCTTGCCCGACCATTTGTCCATTGACCCGCGCAGCCCGCACCATGTGGCTGCGGTGTTTCAGCACGACATTGGCATCCGATTTAACGGCAAAGAGCGCACCGATGTCGAAGAGTATTGCGTCAGCGAAGGCTGGGTGAAAGTGCCTGCAGGCAAGGCGCTGGACCGGAAAGGCAAACCCTTGCTGATCAAGCTCAAGGGCGTGGTCGAAGCTTATTACGCTTAAAAGCGCAGACCGGCTGACCGCCAAGTTTAAAAGCGCAAACCCGCCGAGAGTCGGGTTTGGTTGTGAGCACTGAAGTTGACTTTCTCGTCGTAAGCCAGGCGCACAAAGGTTTGGTGGTGGTCATAGGTCAACGACCCGCTGCGTCCTGAGACTCGAGCCTCGCCCGCGCTGCTGCGTCCGTCCTTGTAAGCCAGGTCGGTGGTCCACCTATCGGCATCATTGGCTTGCCAGCGCCACACGCCATGCGTGATCATTTGGTCTGTCGCTAGCCGGTTGTCTTTGACCGTGAACAGGGACAGTTGATGGTCATGTCCGATATGCGCGCCTAAACCAAGGGTGACCATGTCGTTTGGATCAAAATTTAGGTTGTAGTAGTCGCGCAAATTGGTGCGACCCACACTCAAGAGTGCGTAGACCGGATGCCCAATTTGAAAGCTCAGTGAGCCGCCTGCAAAGCCGCCGCTGGCCGCTTGCATTGAGGGCACCATCTGCCCCCAGTTGAAATTGGCGGTGTACTCGTAGCCCGTTCGGGTTTGTTGGAATTCGTTTCCGCGCTGGTACTGACCGACCCACACCGCATGCGCACCGTTATTGGCGCGCAGGTTCAGATCCACTGCATTGTGTTCTTGCTCGGTGGTGTAAAAGGAAGGTGTGAGTTTTAACGCCCAGGGCTCAGAAGCAGCAACGCCGGTCTGAGCTTGAGCCAAGACCGGCGCGAAACAGAGCATGCAAAAAATGGTTTTCATCATGCCTTTAGTTTAAGCGCCCAAGCGCCAAAGAAGCTTACTGCGCCATGGCTTCAATAGCGATGTCGATGCGCACTTCGTCGCCCACGTAAGGCGCGTATTTGCCGGCATTGAACTCGGTGCGTTTGATCACGGTGAAGGCGTTGGCGCCCATGGCTGGCTTTTTCAGCATGGGGTGTGGAGCGGCTTGGAAGCCAGTGACGGTCAAGGTCACAGGCTTGGTCACGCCTTTGAGGGTCAACAGGCCTTCAATTTTGGCTGGCTTGGCGCCGTCAAAAATTACTTGTGTGGACTTGAAAGTGGCTTGCGGGAACTTGGCTGTGTCCAAGAAGTCTTCGCCTTGGATGTGTTCATTGAAGTCGCTGAAACCCGTGTTCACCGATTTGGTGTCGATCACGATGTCAACCGAGCCCGTTTTGGCTTCGGCGTCAAAAACGACTTTGCCGGTGGTTTTGCTGAAACTGCTCAGTTGAGTGGAGTAGCCAAAGTGCGAGTATGAAAAACGCGGGAAGGTGTGCGAGCCGTCGACGTTGTAGGTCACCGGTGCGGCTATGGCTGCGCCCGTGAACAAGGTGGCCAGTGTCAAAGCAGCGGCGATGCGGTTGAGTTTTTTCATAAAGTTGCTCCAGTTAAAAAATCATTTGCCCGGTTGGGCGGTGAGTTGAAAATTGATTTGAATGTCATTGGCCACGATGTCGAATTTGGCCCATGGGCCCTCGCCAATCGTGAAATCGCCACGCTTGATGGTGAAGCCGCCGCTCAGCAAGCCGTTGCTTCCTTGCGGGGTGTGCTTGAGCACAAAAGCCACATCACGGGTTTGGCCCTTGATGGTGAGTTTGCCGGTGACTTCGTACTGGTTGGCGCCTGCGGGCTTGACCTGTGTTGATACAAATGTGGCCTTGGGAAAGCTCTTGACGTTGAACCAAGACTTGCCCACCACCTCGTCGTCGGCCTCACTGGAGCCCGCGTCCACGCTGGCCAGATCGATCTCAATGGCCGCTTTGGCATTGGCCGCTTTGGCCGGATCAAAGCTCAGCTGGGGACTGAATTTTTTGAATTGGCCGTCCATGGCTACGCCCATTTGTTTGTAGTTAAAGGTGACTTTGCTTTTGTCGAGTGCCACGGTTTTGTATTCCACCCCGTGAGCAGCTGGCACAGCGCAGGCCAGGGTGGCGAGCAATGCGAGAGAGCTTGGGATGTGGATTAATTTAGTCATGTTTTTTTCCTTGGGGTAGCATGCGGGTCAAAATATCATCTCGGTCTATCCAGTGGTGTTTCAGCGCTGCAGCCGCGTGGCCGCTGATCATCAATACCAAGAGCCAGTTCAAAGCTTCGTGCACTTCTTGCAAGCTGTGGCCCAGTTCTTTGTCTTTGGCCAGCAGATCCGGAATAGGCCAAATGCCCCACCACACAGTCTGAAAACCTTTGGCGGAACTCATCAACCAACCGGTAAGCGGGATGAGGATCATGAAGCCGTACAGCGCCAAGTGCCCGCCATGCGCCAAGAATTGCATGGCGCGGGGCATGCTGGTTGGGTAAGCGGGCGGGCGGTGGGCAATGCGCCACAACAGCCGCAGCCATACCAGCGCAAAGACCGTCACGCCGACCCATTTGTGCCAAGAGTACAGCTGCAATTTGTCTGGAGACAAGGGCAAGTCTGCCATGTAAAAACCCAGGCTCAGCAGCCCGATCAGCAAGGCGGCCATCAGCCAATGCAGGGCTTTTGCGACGCTGGTGTAAGAGTTGTTGTTCATATGCTTGGGCCGCTTTATTGAAATACGTAACCGTCCATGGCGATCACGCAGTCGCTGATGCCGCGGTGAAACGCGTGTGGCACGGCGCCCGCACCAGCGGCGCCCAGGGCGGTGAACAGCGGCAGCAAATGCTCTTCGCTGGGGTGTGCTCGAACGCCCTCTGGGCTGTGCTGGCGGTAGTTCAGTAAGCCTTCCAAATCGCCTTGGCCCAAGTGGGCGGCCAACCAGTCGGCAAACACCTGCACATAGGCGGGTGTGTGTTCTCCCCGCATGCGGGCCATGCGGAAATCGCCCAAGTTGTGTGTCACGTTGCCCGAACCCACGATCCAGATGTTTTGCGCCGCCAATCCGGCCAGTGCCTGGCCGACGCGGTAGGCATGGGTAGGGCCCGCATGGCTTTGCACCGACAGGGGAATCACCGGCACGTCGGCATCGGGAAACATTTGGCGTAATGGAATCCAGGCGCCATGGTCCAGGCCGCGCTGCGCGTCGGTTTGCACCTCAAAGCCATGGGCTTGCAAGGTGGCGACCACTTCAAGCGCCGCTTCTGGACAGCCCGTAGCGGGGTATTTCAAGTCGTAAAGGGGGGCAGGGAAGCCATAAAAGTCGTGAAGGGTCTGGGGTTGTGTGGCCAAACCCACGGTGGGCAACGCCGTCTCCCAGTGCGGGCTGACCATCACAATTGCTCGCGGCGTGGTCAGTTGCTGCACCACCTGGCTCATGGCCGCGCCAGCTGCACCAGGGTTCAGTGCAAACGTGGGTGCGCCATGGGGCACAAACAGGACGTTGCGCAGAGCTTGAGTTGATGAAAAAGTGTTCATGGGGAGAACTGTATCGACTTCGAGTGAATGAATATAGTAGCCAATTGCCAATAGTTTGTTGCAAAATGAGCAACAATGAATAAACTCCATGCCATGCAACTCTTTACCCGGGTGGCCGAGACCGGCAGTTTCACCGCCGTGGCCGACCAACTGAACGTAGCCCGCTCGGTGGTTACGCGCCAAATCTCCGCACTTGAAACGGCGCTCGGCGCCAAGCTGATGACGCGCAGCACCCGCAGTCTCTCGCTCACTGCCGCCGGCGCCGCATACTTAGAAAAGTGCCGACTGATCTTAAATATGGTGGACGCGGCTGAAGCGGATGTGGCTCAAGAAAAAGCCGAACCACGCGGTCGGATTCGTTTGGGATTGCCGCTGAGTTTTGGTCTGGAGCGCTTGATGCCATTGCTGCTCGAATTTGCTCAGCAGCAGCCCCATATTCAGTTGGAGATGGATTTCAGCGACCGCCGGGCCAATTTGATCGAGGAGGGGATCGACTTGTCGATCCGTATCACTGCGCAGCTGGAGTCAGGCGACATACTGCGCAAGTTGGGGAGTTGCCAGTTGCTGACCCTGGCCTCGCCCGCTTACTTGAACTTGCACGGCACACCGCGCAACCCAGACGAGCTACGGCACCACGAATGTTTGGCCTATTCGGTCGATTTGAGTCCGAGCAATTGGGTGTACCCGGTGGCGGGGCGCGAAGAACGTGTCTCGGTGCGCAGCCGAATCATGGCCAACAATGGCACGGCCCTGATGCAGGCGGCCGCACGAGGCCTCGGGATCACCCGACAACCCGATTTCATTGCCGAGCCCTTTTTGGCGCGGGGTGAGGTAGTACCTGTGCTGACGGGTTTTGATGCCGCGCCTTTGGGTATTTACGCGGTGCTACCTAGCAACCGATACATCCCGCACCGGGTCAAGGTGTTAATGGAATTTTTGGCGCACGCGCTACAGCACAACGGCTGAACCTTGCGTGGCGCCAAGGCTTGACACGTTCGCGCTGATGCTGCTTCAGGTCATTGCGGCGTTTGCGTAGCCCGCTTGCGCTGGGCGCTGACCGGAGATGAGGTCCAAGCCTTGCGCGACCACCTGATTCAGGCGCTGCAAGACAGAAACCTGTGACTGCGCTGTGATTGCGCCGGCTTCAGGGGCTGAGCTGACTTCTGTGTTCATACTAGTCGCAAACCCTCCAGTGTCTTGCGCGCCGGCGTGCAGCCGCTTCAATTTGTTTTCCACTTCTGCGTTACGCAGCTTCAAGGCTTGCAAGCGCAAGCGCAAGGTGGCTGCGTCCATTGGAGCTACAGTGCGGGTGAACTGCGTCAATGCGCGGCCGTTTTGCATGGCTCGGTCGCGGTACGACACCTCTCCCTGTGCCATGGTGGTCAGGCCGCCTTTGCCATAAGACTCTTCCAAGGACATCATGGCATCGGTCCCGGATGAGAAGCCCACATCGATGCCTTGCGTCGACTCGCCAGAGGTGATGCCTACTTCATTGCCGCCCACCCCGAACTGCATCCTGGAGGCCGATGCGTGAAGACCTGAAGCTGCATCCAAGCGCTGAATATTTTCTGCCATCGCTTCAGCTGAGTCCACAAACTGTATGTTTTCTGCCAACGGGCCCGCGCCTTCGACAAATTGGATGTTTTCTTCGTGTTGACCAGCCTCGATTTTTTGAATGTTTTGAATGTTTTGGCGGTTATTGGCGTTATCCGTCATCACATGGACATTGTCTGGAGTGCCTGCGTTTTGCGACACGCTGGCAATGTTTTCCTCCATGGTGCGGTGAATTACGGTGCCGATGTGTTCACCTTCACCGGCATGGGCTGCATTGAAGGCGACTTGACTGGCTTGGTATTTGGCCGAACGAAAGACCTGTGCAGCAGCGCTGTCAGCAAAGTCGTTCAGGTCAAACGACTTTACATTTTTGATGTGCAGAGTTTCGTAGTAGCTGCGGAATGTTTTCTCGCTGTAGCCAAACGCAGTCAACATGCTCGCGAACAGTTTTTTCTCAGCTGGCTCGACTACGCCATCTGACAGCAAGGTGTCGCACACGTTGGTAAGAATCATCAGTTTGATGTCGGGGTTGAGGTTGGGCGCCACTTCCTTCAAGAACTGAGCATTTTTCACCTTGAGCACATATTTCAACGCTACCGCTTGCAGGCCTGTGAATTCGCCGATAGCAGCTTGCAGGCGACCTATTTCTTCGGTGCCGATGTTTCCGTCTGAGGCCATCATGTAGACAATACAAGCGGCCAATGCCAGGTGGTTGCTGATGGCGCCTTTAGCCCCCATCGCCGCGGCCAAGTTGTAGCGACCCAGCGCTGACTTGTCGTTCTTGAGTTGGATCGTTTTCAAGTACGGCTCAAATGCGGCTTCGTCAAAACCAAAGGCCAGACACATGCGCGAGAACAGGGCCAATTCGGCCGCATCGGCCTGGCCGTCCGCCAAGAACGAATCACACACGTTGGTCAGAATGCACAGCTTGTCCAGCCCACTCAGGCTATCGGCCGCCTCCAACAAGAACGTCTCAAGTGGCACAGACTGAACGTAGCTTGCAGCGCAGGCCACCAACTCGTCGTTGCCACCGAGCACCGATTGCAGTTGACTGCTCTCGGAGTCTTTGATCTCTCCGTCAGACGCCATCATGTACATCAGCGCCGCGGCCAAGACCAGTGGGGGCGATAAATCAATGTGATCGAAAAGGATCGGCTGGGCCTGATCGCTATCGCCTTTGAATTGATTCAGCAGATGGAGATTGGTGTTGGCGGTGTTCATGCCCCCAAGGTAACCAAACACTGGCCGTTACTGGATGACGTTTATGTCATAAGCATCAATCTGAGCGCGATGTCATTTTCTTTTTGCTAAATGTCGAAAATGACGCTGTAGGCCATGGATGACCAATACGTCATTTATTTTGTGTTTATGACGTAGTTGTTATGCGCGCGGGGTGGGGTGCAGCGGCACCCGCAGCCTTGCCACAACGGTTTGTGTCTGCGTCACCTCTAGTGACAGCGTGCCTTGGTGCAATGCAGCGATTTCTTTGCAGATACTCAAGCCCAGACCCATGCCGTCAATCTTTCGATTACGAGCCTGATCGCCGCGGTAGAAACGATCAAAAGCTTTTTCATTCAGGTCGGCTGGAATATGAGGGGCTGGATTTTCGATTGCCAATTCCAGTAAGTCGCCATCTCGTTGGAGGCTGAATTTGATCCAGCCGCCGGGTATGTTGTACTTGACCGCATTGGTGTACAAATTGTGAATCAGTTGTTGCACTAGGGCCTGATTGCATTCCCAAATCAGATCTTGCCCAATGACTCGGGTGATTAATAAATTCGGATGATAAAGCCCCGAATCCTCAATGAATTCGTTCATCCATTGACTCAGATTAAGTGCCCTTACTTCGTGCTCAATCAGCTTGGCATCGGCCTTGGACAGGAGCAATAATTTTTCGCTGATTTCAATTAAACGTTCAATTTCATCGGCCATGCTGCGCAGTCGCACTTGCAACGTTGAGCCGGTAGGCACATCTGCAATCAGATCTTCGGCCTGGCCGCGCAAAATCGCCAATGGGGTGCGCAATTCGTGGGCAGCGTCGGACGAGAAGCGCTTGGCCTTGGTGAAGCTCTCGTCGAGGCGCTTAAGGAGCTGATGATAAACCGAGATAAAGTCATCAAATTCCCGGTAAGGTGTGCTGATGCGCTGCGTAGAAATCAAATTTTCGGGCTTTAAATTTTTCAGCGAATGCTTCAAATTTTCCAAAGGGCCCAAAGTGACTTTTACTAAAAAATGGGCCATGATTGCCACAATTAAGAAAAGCATAGGCAGGAAAACGGGCCATTGATTGTCCCGAATGTTGTAGATCTTCACCAAAAACGCTTTGAATGATCGATCACTTATCATGATGCTAAATTCAGGGTGGTTGATGAGCCTGGCAATATGCCAAATTTGTCCACCTAATGTGTTGACGACCAATTCAACGCCGGGCTCAGGGCTCAAGTTTTTGCTTGACCAAAAGTCCTTGATATCCGCTAGCACAGCGCATGCAGAGGTATCGCCCGAAATACCAATTGCCCGGACATTTTGACAAAGCGTTATCTCACCTGAAAAGTGGTTGTACAGATGATCCGTGAAGGACTGTTCCAGGCATTTTGAAATTACATCTGGGCTGCCGGTGACATTGGCGCACTTCATCAAACTCGATGGCATCTCGTTATGCAGCACCGCTAACAGTTGCCGAGCGGTTGTGTACTGGGCAAATGTTCGAGCGCCCAACACCACGACGGTGGTCATCACAAAGATGGTGGCAAAGTGCCTCAGCTTGAGAGAGCGCATCATACAAACGTGCCCGCTTTAACCCGGTAGCCGACCCCTCGCACCGATTCGATTGGTCCATAGTGGTCGTTCTCGCCACCGCTGAGTTTGCGTTTGATCCTTTGCACGCACACATCTACTACGTTGGTTTCGGGGTCAAAGTTGATGTCCCAAACGTTTTTGAGTATTTGTTGGCGAGAGTAAATGTGCCCTGGTGTTTGCATTAAATATTGCAGCAAGGTGAATTCGCGCTGACTGAGCACGGCTTCAACATTGAACCATCGGGCTTTGCGACTGACCAAGTCCAGACTCAGGTGAACGGACTTGAGGGTTTGCAGGGGCTGCGCAGTCTGCCGGCGTGCCAAAATGACCCGCATCTTGGCAATAAGCTCTTCCACATAAAAGGGTTTGGGCATGTAATCGTCGGCGCCGGTTTCAAAACCGAGCAACCGGTCGTTCAAGTCCACCTTGGCGCTCAAAATGATCACCGGCGTGGTGTTGCCGTCTTGCCGCAGTTGCTGCAGCAGCTCCAAGCCATTGAGCTTGGGCAGCATGAGGTCCAGCAGGACCAGGTCGTAGTTGTTTTTAAAGATGTTTTTCAAGCCACTGACGCCGTCGGCCACGTGCTCAACTTGGTAGCCCGCTTTTTCCAAGCCTCGCATCACGAATTCAGCGATCTTGACTTCGTCCTCGACCAACAAAATTCGGGGGGAGGGGGCTGTAGCGGTAATGTCCATGGCGCATCTCCGATTAGGATACAACTGTCTCAGGCGGTTGTGTACCCAATCGATTTATAGATTAAGTTATTTTTGTTGAATCCAACGTTTGCATTTTAGAGTCCATAGTGTTGGGCCTGATTTGCCACCCCCATTACATTTCTGTCATATGGCCCTGAAGTGCCTTTATAGGGCTCAGTTCCGTCTGTGGACTGTCGATACATGAGGTATCGGTCCACATACGGTCCATCTGCTGGAATTTGCCATGTCTTCAGTTTCTTTTTCAAATTTACCATTCAGGTCGCAGGCACAGTCTGCCACCGAGCGTTTGCTGGCGCCCCAAGCTGAGGCGCTCCAAGTGACCAGGGCCAAGCAGCCTGTAGCTCAGAAGGACATCAAACCCGTCCAATCTGAAGTCGCGCAGGCACCCGCAGTGACCTTGCCCAGCACCGTGGACATGAGATTTGAATTCAATGCCTTAACTCAGGCTTGGATGCTGGCCATGACCGATGCCAGCTCTGGTGACGTGGTTCGCAAGATTGCCCTCAAGGGGTTTTCAAGCAGCAGTGCGGGTCTGCACCAGACGGGTCATTGGATCGACAAGGCGGTGTGATCTCCCTGACGAATTGTCCGTCCTTTAGCGCTCGGTCATGCGTCAGGCCACCAGCCAATGCGGCGTCATTTTCACGACCCAACCCAGCAAGGCCGATGCCGCAATCACTTCCATCACGCTGCGTTTATAGCGCAGCAGGGCCAGCGCGGCTGCTGCGGCCATGGCCAGTGCGAAGCCGTCCACGCCTCCCAGCAAACCTTTTGCACTGTATCCCTGCGGCCAAAACACGTGTGCGCTCAAAAACAGCGTCAAGTTCAGCACGACGCCCACCACTGCCGCGGTAATTGCGGTCAAGGGTGCCGTCAAATGCAGTTGGTTATGCGTTGACTCCACCAAGGGGCCTCCGGCCAAAATGAAAATAAACGAAGGCAAAAATGTGAACCAAGTTGCCACGCAGGCGGCCAAGGCTCCGGCGGCAAACAAGTGTTCAGGCCCGAGCAAGGCGCCCACATGGCCGCCGAGGTAGCCTACATATGCCACGATCATGATCAGTGGGCCTGGCGTGGTCTCGCCTAGGGCCAAGCCGTCGATCATTTGCGTGGCCGTGACCCAGCCAAAGTGTTCAACCGCGCCTTGGTACACATACGGCAAGACGGCATAAGCCCCACCAAAGGTGAGCAGGGCAGCCTTGCTGAAAAACCAGGCCATCTGCGTCAGGGTGTGGTCCCAACCCCAGACGAACACCAAGCCGGCCATGGGTAAGGCCCAAAGCAGGGCGCCAATGGCGAGAACCTCAAGCAGGCGCCGCAGAGAGAAATGGGTATGGCCTTGCCGCGGGGTGTCGTCGTCAATTAGTGCCGGGCTTTCGGCCACTTGCTTGTTGCCATGACCATGGGGTGCGCTGAAAACGCCTGGGCGCACCCTGCTGAGAATCCAACCGCACAGCGCCGCAGCGATGACGATAGCCGGAAACGGCAGGTTAAAGACAAATTGCGCAACAAATGAGGCCACCGCCATGGCCCACAGGACCGGGTGTTGAAGTGCGCGCGAGCCCATGCGGTGCGCGGCTTGCAAGACGATGGCCGTGACAGCGGGTTTGATGCCATAGAAAAGCCCAGAAACCCAGTCAACCTGTCCAAAGCTCACATAGATCCAGGACAAGCCAATCAAAATCAACAGCGAAGGAAGAACGAACAAAGCGCCTGCCATGACCCCTCCCCAGCTGCGGTGCATCAACCAGCCGATGTAGGTGGCCAGCTGCTGCGCCTCTGGACCCGGCAGTACCATGCAGTAGTTCAGTGCATGCAGATAGCGGCGCTCCGAGATCCATCGTTTGCGCTGTACCAGCTCTTGGTGCATGAGTGAAATTTGACCGGCTGGGCCACCAAAGCTGAGCAAGCCAATCTTCAGCCAGAAACAAAAGGCCTCGCGCAGGCTGACGGGAAGGGGGGCTGATTCGGAGTTCATGCAAAGATTGTCGCAGGCGAAGGCTTGGATTTTTGGGATACATCAATTCGCAATATTGGCAAAATAAGGTTGAATATGAGGGCTAATTGGCGTGGTCGGCCGGTTTCTAGGGGTTGTTGTATACAATGCGCTCCATTCAAATGGTCACTCGTCCCCTTTTACAGCGCCCTGGCGCCACGTCTGTCTTATGGTCGTCACTCTGGAAGAAAGCAGTTCGCAAGCGGTCAAAGCGCAGCTTAAGTTGCGCGAGTTGATCCTGGCTGGCGACTTGCCGGCTGGTGCACGCATTGCTGAGCTGACTTTGGTCGATCTGCTGGGCGTCTCGCGCACGCCCATTCGCGCCGCGCTGATTCGGCTGGAGCAAGAGGGTTTGCTCGACGCCTTGCCACACGGCGGTTTTGCGGTGCGCACATTTTCTGAAACCGAAGTCTCTGACGCGATTGAGCTGCGCGGCACGGTTGAAGGTTTGGCGGTGCGCCTGGCCGCCGAGCGCGGAGTGGCTCTAGACAGATTGCAGCAGGCGCAGACCTGCCTGGACGAGATTGACGCCGTGTTGGCCAATGCGGCTTTATCCGACGAAACCTTTTCAGCCTATGTGGTGCTGAACCATAAATTTCACCAACTGCTGGGCTGTATGCCTGGCAGTAGCGTGCTGGTGCGCGAGATTGAGCGCGTGGCGAGCCTGCCCTTTGCCTCCCCTTCCGGTTTTGTGGGCGTGCAGTCGAACACTCCGCAGGCCCGCGATATGCTCATCGTCGCTCAGCACCAGCACCGCGAGGTGTTAACTGCTATCGAACTGCGCGAAGGCGCGCGCGCAGAGTCTCTGATGCGCGAGCATTCGCGGCTGGCGCAAACCAATTTAAAAGCTGCCATGCGCAGCCCCCAGAACTCTTCGGTGCCCGGCGTGCAACTGATTCGCAAGCCGAGCTAAATCCCATTTTTCTCACCTCTAGCCTTTATTTTTTG
>CANGEG010000037.1 GCA_947452725.1 Comamonadaceae bacterium
AAATTGTTGCACAGTCGCTAATGGGGAACTCATTCGACATGTCCATCCAGGCGCGATGGACCGTTATCCCATGTCCCACTGATCAAAAATGCGCCTTGTTCATGACCTGTATGAGTCAAGTGAATGTGCGCGACCGGATCCAGCATGGCATAGCCATGCAAGCCCTTTTCACAAAACAAATAAACGCCAACGCGGTACTTTCCTTTATTCAAAGGCACACGCTCAATGGTAAAGCGAGCCATGCCCTCGCCGAAAGCGTTGCGTTCAAATACAGCCCCATCGGTGCAGGAAATGCTGGAGCCCAAAATCTTGCCGCTATCGCTCGAAAAGACCAAAGCCGAGCTCGGCGCTGGAAGCGATGGATCGCTCAAAAAGCCCACTTCCACCTCAAGTCGCGAGCGATGCGACAGACCATGCAAATCGACGCCCAACTCACCGTCAAGTCGAACTGCCACAGAAACAATGCGGGCATCGCCCTTGGGCGAGGCCAAGGCCGAGGCATCGGTCATCGCCGATTCGACGGACATCAAACCATTGGAGTGGGGGGCTTCGGTCGGTGCGAAGGGCAGGGCGTTCACGTCCTTTTCGTAGGCGTCGATGAACTCTTCATAGGGGCGTAAAACCTCGGAGACCTTGCCCAGTTTTTGAACTTTACCGCGATGCAGCCACAGGGCCCGGTCGCAAAAAGCCTCAACATGAAACAAAACATGCGAGCAAAACAAGATGGTGGTACCGGACTCCTTGATCTGCATGATCCGGTCAAAAGAGCGGCGCCTGAAGGCGCCATCGCCAACCGACAAGGCTTCATCAATAATCAAAATGTCGGCGTCCACGCTCGTTGCGATAGAAAATGCAAGTCGAACGACCATGCCGCTGGAGTACGTCTTCACGGGCTGATCAATGTGCAGCCCAATGCCCGCAAAGTCGATGATTGAGTTGATGCGGCTTTCAATTTCGGATTTACCCAAACCCAGCGTGGCGGCATTTAAATAAATGTTTTCTCGGCCCGTGAATTCTGGGTTAAATCCCGAGCCCAACTCAAGAATTGCAGCCACTCTGCCGTGGGTTTGCACTGAACCGGAAGTTGGAGGAATCGTGCCGGTTACCAATTGCAACAGCGTGGACTTGCCTGCGCCGTTCACCCCCACTATGCCCAGGACCTCTCCGCGCCGCAGCTCAAGGCTCACATCTTCAAGTGCTGTGAAATTTTGGAACCAAGGCTTACGACTGGGCCACAGATACTGCCAAAGGCGATCCGAGGGCGTGCCGTACATGCGGTAATTCTTGCCGGCGCCTTGTACAACAATGACCGGCTCGCTGGGTGGACTTAAAGTTGTGTCAGAGGACATCGGCAAATCCTTCTTCGAGTTGTCGGAAGATCCATACCGCCGCCGCCGCGCTCAACGCAGACACTAGTAAGTGCAAACCCCATTCAGCCATGTCCAGTGCCCTTGCCTCCAACAACAAACCGCGAAGCGACTCGGCGGCCCAGGCAACGGGGTTGATGCTAAACAAACTGCGCATGTTGGCGGGAATGCCGGCGAGGGGGTAGAAAATGGGAGTCAAAAACATCAGCAGGCTGATCACCGCGGGCATCGCCTGACCGATGTCGCGCACATAGACCCCCAAACTGGCCAACACCAAGGACAGGGCCGCACCGTACAACACGACAGGTATCAGCCACAGGGGCAGCCAAAGCATTTGAAAAGACAAGGAGCCCGTTACGGCAGAGGCCAACACCAAGACCGATGCCCCGATACCCACGTGCACCAGCGCGGCACCAACCGTGACGGCGGGTAGCAACAGCAAGGGAAACCGAACCTTCGTGACCAGGTTGGGCTGCGAAAGCACAGCAGAGGGGCTGCGGCCAAGAATTTCGGCAAAAAAATTGAACACCGTCAAACCGGCGAGGACGTTCAAGGCATAACCCCACGCCTGGCCCATAACCGGGTTGGACCCCGCGCCAGCGAATTGAGCCGAAGGCCAGCGCACCTGCATGAAGCCGTGAAGAATTAGCGTAAAAACAGCAATTTGCGCGGCAGGCTGGATCAATGGCCACAACAAGCCCAGCCAGGAGCCGCGGTAACGACCGGCCAGATCGCGCTTAAACCACTGTACAAATAAAAAAGACCAGCGGGTCATGGGTATGCGGTCCTACGGACCGTTGCGCTTTCTGTCAGACCGGCCTGGGAAAAAGAGCCAAGGCTCAAAATAACAGGTCGGATGTTGCAACGGATGGAAAAAATGCGATGAGAAATAATGTTTAAAAAATGATGGGCAAGGTTAAAACGAGTCAGCAGCAGATTCATCTTTGAATTATAAAGTAAGCTCTAAGCTTTGGGATGTGAGTCTCCCGCGCCTAAAGTGCAGGCTGGAGTTCCAGTTTGAATGGCTCCTGCAGTACTTGCAAAAGTAAGCGTTTGAGCCCGAACCGTTCGCCCAAGCACATAGAATTTCAAAGTTGCCGTTGAATTCAAGCACCGGCTGCGCAAGCCTGATTTATAGCGAAAAACCCACATGCGCGATCGAGAAACCGAGCTGCACTACTACCCTAAAGATATGCTGTCGTTGCAGGGCGTTACGCGCGTGCTGTGCATCGCACCTCACCCCGACGATGAAGTATTTGGTTGCGCCGGGGCCATGATGGTGATGGCCAAGCAAGGCGCAAAGGTGCAAAGCATCGTTGTCACCCAAGGCGACAAGGCACTGGGAACTGCCAGCCAGGATCATGCGACTGAGCGCGCGCAGGAGTCCCGCCAAGCGGCCCAGCTCATGGGATGTCAGCCGCCCATTTTTCTTGATTTCGAAGACCGTCAGCTGAGTTATGGCGTGGCGCTGATTGGCGCGATCAGCAGCCAACTCAAAACCCATTTTGAGCCCGATACGGCGGGCATCTTGTTTTTGCCATCGTTGTCGGAGCCGCACCCTGACCATCAAGCCGTTGCTTTGGCCGGCCTGGCTGCCGCGCAATCATGGACAGGCCCCTTGCGCGTCCTGTTCTACGAGGTTGGAGCGCCGATGCACCCCAACACCTACCTCGACATTACCGGCGTTGCTGAGCAAAAGTGGCAAGCGGTGGCACAATTTACATCTCAGCTGGGATTAGAAAACTACGCACAGCTTTGCCGCGCTATGGCTACGCTGCGGGCCTTTGGTAAGGCCCCCGGCTGCACCGCGGCAGAAGCTTACTTTGAGGTCGATATGGCCGCCATACGCCGCGCCGGTCCGCTGGCCGCGCTGCCGCAGTGGCCATGGGTTCGCACTCGACTCCAATTGGCCAATAGCCCGCAAGACCTGCCTTTGGTTAGCGTTCTCATTCGCAGCATGGACCGCCCCAGCTTGGCAGAAACTTTGGCTTGCGTGGCCCAGCAGACTTATCCTCACATTGAAATAGTGCTCGTCAACGCCAGCGGGCGCCCGCATACCGCGTTGACCTTTTTGCCCGAGCAGCTGACCGTGCAAATGGTCCGAGCCGACGGACAAGGTGGGCTAGGGCGCTCTGGCGCAGCCAACGAAGCACTTGCGCAAGCTCGTGGCAGTTTGGCACTTTTCCTGGATGACGACGATCTCATTGCCCCTGACCACCTTCAACGCCTCGTGCAGGTCTTACACGAGCAAGGACGTGCCGTGGCCGCTTACAGTGGCGTGCGTGTGGTCAACCAGGACGGGCAGACCGTGCGGGACTACGACTTGCCTTGGCACAATGAGCGGTTGAAGGGCATCAACTTTTTACCCATACATGCCGTACTTTTTCGGATGCGGGAAGTGCGCGAACGCCACCTGAGCTTCGACACGACCCTGCCCGTGCTAGAAGACTGGGACTTTTGGCGTCAACTTAGCCAGAATCAGCCGTTCGTGCACAGCCCCGGCGTGACTGCCACCTACAGACAAAGCCTGGGCCAATCAGGCCTCAGTGATCCCCGTCATGAGAACCATTGGCAAGCTTGGCACTTGGAGCTGCTCAACCGCTATCTTGCTCAATGCGACCTTCAAGATACCGCCAAATGCTTGGCTTGGCACGCGATCGAACTAGACAAAATCAGCTGCCAGTTCGATCAGCAACAGCAACAGCAGCGCTTGACGCAGCAACAGCTGGAGCAAACGCGGGGCTTACTGCAGCGAGAAAAAGAGCAATCCAAGCAACACCAGGCCGCCCGCGACCAACTTCAATACGAGCTTGAAACATACTCTGCGCAGGTCCGAGCCCAAGCGGCAGAGCGAGAGGCTCGGCTGCATTCGTTTGCCGCCGAGAGCAACAAAGCCCTTGCTGACAAGGAGCAGGCGTTGCAAAACTTTTCAATACAAACCCATCAGGTGCTTGCCGACAAGGAGCAGCAATTGCAAAACTTGTCGATGCAAACTCAAAAGGCGCTTGCTGACAAAGAGCAGGCGTTGCAA
The DNA here is from genome assembly GCA_947452725.1 of Comamonadaceae bacterium. Taxonomy (GTDB): domain Bacteria; phylum Pseudomonadota; class Gammaproteobacteria; order Burkholderiales; family Burkholderiaceae_C; genus Limnohabitans_A. The sequence goes on from CANGEG010000037.1 coordinate 4,399, forward strand.
AACTTTTCAATAGAAACCCAAAAGGTGCTTGCCGACAAGGCGCAGCAATTGCAGCAACTCTCGCAAGAACTTCATTTGGCGCAAGAGCAAGTTCAGCTACTCAAGGCATGGACCCACAAAATCACGCGGTGGCTGCCCGGGTTTCTTCATCCTCAAAAAAATCACCTATGAGGCTGAGTTGCGAACCCCTTGCGCAAGCAGACATTCCCTTGGCGTGCGAGCTGTTTGCTGACGTATTTGGTCACTCTACCCAACCTGAGCACTGGCACTGGAAATACCACCAAGGCCCGCGCGTTGCCGCCTTCAACCTTATCGCCCGCAATCCACAGGGAAAGATCGTTGGGCACGTTGGTGCCAGTGTCTTTGCAGGTCACACGCAAGGCCAAACTTTGCTGATGGCGCAAGTCTCAGACGTCATGGTTCAAGCCAACGCCCGTAGCGCATTTGGGCAAGGTCAGGGCGTTTACCCCCAACTCATGAAGCGCCTGCAGCAAGACATGCACGCCCGCTTTCCACAACTCTACACTTACGGCTTTGTGGGGGTGCGGCCCTATAAACTGGGCGAGCGCATGGGCCTGTACCGGACACGCCAGCATTGCCGCACGGGGCAGATGACCCAGCCCGTCAAGGGGCCCAGTTTGAGTGATGGGTACTGTCAGGTCCGACCGGTCAACTGGGAACAAGCCCTCGAAAGTAACCTGTTTGACAAAACCTCACAGCAAGCCTGCCGCCAACTTGACCGTCCTATGCTCGAACGCAGCAGTGCCTTCATGCGTTGGCGTTATCACCAGCACCCCGTGCACAGTTACCAACTGTGGATCGTGCGCCAATGGTGGAGGGACATCGGCTGGTTAGTGACGCGCCATATGCCCTCGGGCGAACACATGCTGATAGACCAATGGCCCGTGCCGCCTGGCCCTGCCGCACAGGCTCGCAGCCAAACCCACCTGAACGCCTTGCTCAGGCAAATCGCCGCGCAAACGTCCCAGCCCGCCGTGCTCGCCAGTTGGAGCCTGGACACGCCGCAATCGCGACAAGCCGAACCCGTTATTGGTATCGAAATTCGCATCAATCAATGGCAAGACCAAGTTCTCTCGCCCATCTTTACTCCGGGCGACACCGACGTCTATTGAAGGACTGCTTCAGTCCAGCAGCTAGGGCGCACGGAGTGTAGGGCTCGACTCCCAGCGCTGAGCAAGGCGGCGACCCCAGCGGCGCAGTGGATCTTCGCAAAACTGCAAGCTCAGCCAAGCCATTGCAAGGGTCAAAACCACCGCCGCGCCTTGATGCCCTAAAGGCCAGTCCTTTAAAGCCTCCCGCCAAAGGGTTGCCAACTGCAAAGCAGCCAAGTGAAACAAATACACCCCATAACTTAACCTGCCCGCCCAAGCCGCTAGCCAACGAGTGCCGCTTTGCCAAGCGGCATAAGGCCGAGTCACTTCAGCGCGCCTTTGTGAGCCAGGAGATTTAGCCAAAGAGCCGCACACCATCAATGCAAAACACAGGGCCGCCAACCAGCTCAACTGGCCGCGCAGCCAGCCCGCGTCAATGCCTGAATCCCCCACTTGGCCAAATAAAAACGCCAAACCGAGCCAGCCTGCTAGGCCCAAGCCCATCAAAAACCACCGCCTTGCCCAGGCCCTGGGCGAATAACAGCACCGCCACGTCAGCACGCCCAGCAAAAACTCCAGCAGCAACCCCGGTAAGTGGTAGTTCAATATGAAAAACAGGTTCTCACTGTTCCTGTCACTCATGAATCCCACCCCCAAGCGAAGACTCAAGGCCAGGACAAAAAGCGACGCAAAGCGCCCACCCCAGGCGGCCGGCCCCATTGTTGCCAAGCCTTGCCTCCTCACTCCCAAAAGCCAGGCAAATATCGGTAGCAAAAGGTAAAACTCCACCTCGGCCGGCAAACTCCAAAATGGTGGGTTGTAATAAAAAGCCATCGTCCGGGACTGCAAAAACGTGAACGTCAAGTGTTCACGCAAATAAAGTAACTCATGGCCCGCTCGCCACTTCAGCGCCACATAAAGCGCCAAAGCCAAGACAAAAGCTGGATAAATTCTGAACAAGCGCCGCACCGCAAATGCGGGCACAGACAAGGGCTTACCCGCAAAATAAGGGGCAAAGACAAAGCCACTCAATACGAAAAACAAATCCACGCCGGTAAACATCATCCGCAGGATCGGCAAATCTTGGCCGCTGAACGCCCAAAAGTGGGAATACACCACCATCAAGGCGGCCACCCCCCGCCACGCATCCACGCCCCAAACAGAGACTTGCTCATCGCGCAAACTCATTCATTTCCCTTGTTTTCGCCCATCGCCAATAGCTCCAGCGCATCGCGTTTAAGGATAAGCCAGGCACTCTCATCGCGCTGCAATAGGCCATCGGCCTGCAAACGCTGGAAAGTGCGGGTGATCGACTCTCGTGTCGTGTTTAGGCGCCAAGCCAACTCGGCTTGCTTGGGCACTTCAAGGCGGTCCTTGGCTCCTGCAGACCAGCAAATCCAGGCGCACACCCGAGAGCTAATGGGGGTCACGGCAATCACTTTTTGCCAACCCAAAAACTCGCTCACCTGATCCGCAAGGCCGCGAGCGGCCAGCAAACCCATAGGGGCAGAAGCAAAAAGTGCCAACGCCTTGTCGTGATGCAACACCGCTACTGCCGTCGGCACCGTGGCCAACCACACCATTTCAATCGGAAGAGATGCAAGCAAAACCACCTGTCCGAAAGACTCACCCGCATCCACCGTTTGCAAAGCCACCTCGCGACCATCCAGCGTCTGCTCGATCGACTGCATCCGGCCTTGCACCACCAAGCCCAAACCTTTGAAGCGCCGCCCCCCGGGCTGTAAAACCTCGCGCCGTTTCAGATGGATGATTTCCATGTCCTCCGACGCTTGCTTCACAAGGTCGTCGGGCGCCCCTGCAAACAAACTGCAGCCCCTTAGGACCAACTCGGAAACCGGCATGAACAAGCCCTAACGAGAAAAAATTGAGAAGTGGCACAAAAAATGCATAATACACAACCCGGATGGAGCACATCATGAACACCAAAACAATCATCCAACTGACGCTTTGGGCTACCCTGATTCTAGGTGCCTTTGCGGTGCAGGCCACGCCTGCGACTCCTGTCGCAAGAGTCGCTATGTCCGTTGGGGAAGCCAAAAGATTAAATACGGCTGGACAAGAGGAGGCGCTTAAAGTGGGCACTTCCCTTGTGGCCGGAGACCGTGTTCGAACAGGTTCTGACAGCGTTGCGATACTCGTTTTTTCTGACGAAGGCCGCATATCCCTGCGCGCGGACTCCGAACTCCTCATTCGCCACTACCAAATCGACCCTGCGGGCGTCAAGACGCGCATCGAACTAGAGCTCATCAAAGGCACGCTGCGCCAAATTTCAGGCAACGGCTCGCGAACGCTGCCTGAAAGCTACCGACTGAACACGCCCGTGGCCGTGATCGGCGTGCGGGGGACTGACTTTTTGGCTAAAACCAATGGCGACGCGGTAGAAGTGTTTGTCCACGAAGGCAAAATTATCCTCACCCCGTCTCAGGGCGCCTGTGCACAAAGTCAGTGCGCCCCCGTAGCCATGGCTTCCTCCGACAGCCAGCTTAAGTATCTTCGCCTTGGCACCGATGGCCGGATCGAGCAGCGCGAATTTCGTCAAGGGGAGCTTGAACGCATCTTTGGCATTGATATGGCCCGAGCCCAAAATCGTGTCAATATTGCAAGTGGAGTCAGCGGCCCGGCCAGAATCGAGACCGGTGAAGCCCAGCTGCCCGAAGGCACGCGCCTTGTTACGAGCACCATATTTGCGGCCTATACCAAAGCTGAAACTTTGGCCCAAATCAAGCTTGAAAATGCGCAAAATGCAGCCCAGGTGACTCAAACCAAGCCGACACCCGCTGCGCCAGAGCCAGTCGTGGCTCAGGTGCCTGTCCCCAGCGACTTGCCAAAACCACCCACACCAGCCCCTATAACGGCAGAGTCGTCCAAACCACTCGCCCCAGCCCTTATAACGGCAGAGATGCCCAAACAACTCGTCTGGGGCCGTTTTAGCGGTGCTCAGGCTTTTCCGCAAAATTTGCTGGTTGCCTACAATGAAGCCAGCCAAGGTCGTCATGTCACGGTGGGCGAGCTTGGTGAATATGCCTTGTGGCTTGCCAACCCTGCTGGCCGAATGGATGCAAGCCTCAAAGGCCAGGCCGACTTCCGCTTGGCCGGCGCAGAAGCTGTCCTTGTCCAAAGCAGCGGCATCAGCGCAGCGCAGGTGACCTCGGCCACTTTAGGCGTCGACTTTGACCGCTCCCTCTTCAAGGCCAGTGTGGGCTTGCAGCACGCGACAGCGGGGACAACCAGCATCAACGTGGGCGGTAAAATCAACGAAGAAGGTGTCTTTGTCGGCACCAACACCAACGCCAGCGGCATTGCGGTCGAGCGTGTGGCCGGTGCACTCACCCGTGACGGTACTGAAGCCGGTTACCTGTTCTCCAAGGACGTGGCAGCCGGAACCTTCAGGGGCATCACACTTTGGAAGCGCTGAGCCCCCAAGGCGGCCCGACTGTTCGGCCCCAGGGGCAGGCGCGTGCGGCGCTAATGCACTTGGCCGCGCTGGCCATCTCTATACTGATTGGCGTTGTTGCTAGCGGCTGGAGTGGCCTGAGTGCACTTGACGCCCATCTGCACGACTTCATCACCCGCAGCCTGCCTGCGGCCAAGCCCTCAGCGCAAGACGTCGTTCTCATTGACATCGATGAGCCCAGTCTTGCGCAAATCGGACCTTGGCCCTGGCCCCGTACCGTTTTGGCCGACATGGCCAACCGCCTGCGTGAAGGCGGGGCTCGTGTTCAGGGCTGGGACCTCTTTTTGCCCGAGACGGCCCCAGGTGACGCCGCACTCAACAAAGTTATTGCTGCAAAAGCCGACATCGTCCTGGGTCAAGTCCTTATCGTTGATCCCCAGATTCAGACTCCCCCCCAAATCGGACGCCCGCGACCTACTGAGGGGCTGCCCGATCTTTGCGCCTCTGGCATCAATGTGCTTGGCCACTTTGGCGTCGCCGACAGCCTGCCGGCAGCCCAAGCCGGACATCTGAGCGCCACCCCGGACGGCGATGGTGCGCTGCGCCGCCTGCCAGCCGTACTTTGCCAAGGGAGTGCTCGCTACCCCCAGCTCACCCTTAAATTGGCTGAAACGCTTTACCCCCAAGCGCAATGGCAACTGAGCCCTGGCAACCCCATCTTGGGCCCAGTCCATTGGCTGAGCCGAGGCCCCATGCGTTTTGCACTTGACGCCGAAGCCCGTGTCGTGATTCCCTACAGCCGACCGCATCAGCAATGGACGGCCATCAGCGCTCTTAAACTACTTGACGGAACACTTGATGCTCGGCGTATTCAAGGCAAAGTCGTCGTCGTCGGTGCCACCGCACTTGGCCTGGTCGATACCGCCAGCACGCCCTATCACCCCAACGCCCCGGGGGTCAGCATCCATGCTGAAGTGTTGTCGGCTGCCATGGGCGAACGTTGGACCGTTGTTCCTCCTGCCGGCTGGCCCTACACCTCACTGCTGACACTTTTTCTGGGCCTGATTTTTTTAGTCAGTCAGCGCAAACTTCCTCGGCGCAGCATGCTGCTTTGCGCGGGATTGACGCTGTTGCTCGCGCCCCTGCTTTTGGCCGTGCTGGCCCGCAGTCTGGGGCCACTTGGACACATGTTGCCCATGGCCGCGCCTACTTTGGCGCTGAGCTCACTGGCGGCCTTGCTGACTGCGCTTCACATGGACACTCAGCGCCGGCGCACCCATCAGCTCACGCACCACTTGGAAAGCTTTTTGCCTAGCCACCTCGCCCGTGAAATAGCCAACCAAGACCCTAGTGGCGAAAGCCTTGGCCGTAGCGATACCGGTGTGATTCTTGCCGTTCGAGCCAGCGGCCTGCAGCGCTGGAGCGCAGGCGTGGGTAGCCTTAAAGCGCTGGCGCTGGTGCATGCAATCACCTCGCTGGCAGAAACCCATGCCCGGCGACACGGCGGCACGCTGGAACATGTCCAGGGCGACACGTTACTGCTCAGCTGGCCCACAAACCACAGCGACAGCACCAGCCCGGCGGCTCAGCCTGAGCCCGGCAAACTCAGCCCACATGACGCTGTCCAAGCGGCTGTTCAAGCCGCACGCAGTCTGTTGGCTGAATTGGGTGACGTTTTGTCCATCAACGAAACTGAAACGGCCCCTTTGGGCCTCTGCATCGCTATTGACCATGGCGACTTCTTGTTGGCCGTGGCAGGCTCTCGCACCAGCCGCCGCTCGCTGATGCTTGGCCGCGCCATAGACACTGTGCTGGCCATGCTCCCCTTGTGTGAAGAACTCGCCAGCCCCATCCTTCTTGGCCAGCGCGCCGCCCAGGCTGCAGCCCGAATGACGGTTCATCCCATGGGCCAATTTTTGCTGCCTGAAACCCGTAACCCCCAAATCATCTACCGTGTCGAGCCCTGAGCCCAAGGTACCCGTACCCGCATCAGTCCATGTCCTACGACACCAACGCCTGCAGCCCTTGGCCACATTTACCTGCACCCCTGCGGGCCAATTTGTTGACCCTTTTGCTGGGTACAGTTTTTTCCCTGTGCTTATTCAATACGCTCGCTAAGGCGGCAGTCCTTGAGGCTGAAATCGAAGCCCTACAGGCCCTTGATCAAGCCAGTGCCGAAATTAAAGCCCGCCGTTTTGACCGCGCCGAAATTTTGCTGGAGCGTGTGCTCATGCTCCAGCCTGAGAACGCAGAAGCCCGTATCGAGCTTGCCCTGCTCATGGCCACCCGGGGCCAGCAAGACAGCGCCCGAGCGCTGGTGCAAAGCCTTATCGACGACCCCCGTACCGAGCTTGCTCAGGCACAGGAGCTCAATAATTTGCTCATACTCATCCAAAAGGGCAACCCCGCCGCCTTTGGAATTAACCCCTACTCTCTGAACCCGCCGTCCCGCCCTTTGCCCAGTTGGCTTGGCACCAACGGCCTGGCCCTGCCAGGCGCAAAGGGCCGCGACGACCTCGCTCAATGGCGCGGCGAGGTCAACATAGGGCACACCACCAACCCTTTGGCCCGCACCTCGGCCGAATCCATCACCATCACATTGCCCGACGGCCCCCTTAGCCTACCCCTGGTCCAAGGGGCTCATTCGGGCCTGGTGATGGGCACCCAGATCTCTCGTGTCAGTGACAGCAGCGGCGCCGAACTTGCTGTGCAAGGCACCAACGTGGAGGGTGCCAGCACCGCTGCCCGCGCCACGGCCTGGGGCCGTCTGCCCACGGCGCAGTTTGTCTCCACCCAGCGCCTGCCTGCCATGCTCGTGTATGCCCAGATCCAGCGCGGCCTCGATGGGCAGCACCGCCTCCAGGGGGGGCTGAGCGCCATCAGTGGCCAGCAAAAATACAGCCTTTCCAGTTATCACGAAATCAACACCCATGATCGCGGCCTGACTTGGCGCGTTGACCACCAGCAACCCCAGTGGCATGGAACAGACTGGTACGCAACGCTCGAACGTAGCAAAAGCAGCATAGGTCCACAGGGCTACTGGCGGTTTGCATTAACGGGTGAGTACTTGGTGAACGATCGGTCCAAGTTTTTAGTTCAATGGACGCGTCAAGACGACACCTATGAGTACAGTGCATTGCTTGAAAATGGCGCTAAAAGATACATGGGTGTAGCGAATGTTGCATATGAACAACGCTACGATGCTGGAAACGGAAAAGTCTTTATGTGGCGCGTGTTTACGGGCGAAAGGCAAAGTAACTTGGCACTTTTTAATTACAAAGAGACTGGCCTGCAAATCAGCATGGTCAAAAAATGGCAATGAACCCAGAAATCATGTGATGCCAATCACATGTTTTAACCGGGCAGTGTGTTTAAAATAGGCTCCGTGTCCATAAAAGGACTCAATTTTTTATTTACAGGAGAGCTTCAATGGCTTTGACTTCCACGGTGAAAACCGACTTGTATCGTTTCTTTGCTGTCGCCTTTAACGCGGCACCTGGCGTGACCTACATGGGCCAATTGGCTGATGCAGTGAACGCAGGTATGACTATCCCGCAAATCGTCGAGGTGTTCACCGCCAAGACTCAATTCACCAGCGTTTACCCTTCGTTCTTCACGAACGAGCAGTTCGCAGCCAAATTGGTTGATAACGTTGTGGGCACCAGCGCCACAGACGCATCCAAAGCAGAAGCCGCAGCGAGCATCGTTTCCGCTCTGGCCCTGGGCGGTGAGTGGACTCGCGGCAAGGTCATCTACACACTGTTCAACAACATCGCTAACAAAGCCGTCACAGACGCGCAGTGGGGCACCACAGCCAAGCAATTGGCTAACCAAGTGGCCTATGCTGAGTACTACACTGAGACTTTGCTGACTGACAGCACCAGCATGACTGCCCTGAAGGCCGTCATCTCTGGCGTGACTGCAACCACCAGCACAGCAACTGCAGATATCGCAGCTGCACTGACTCCTGCAGTTCCTGCCCAAACTTATACACTCACAACCAGTGTTGATGCTTTTAGCGGTACTTCTGGCAATGACACCTTCACTGCAACTGACGGTCAGTGGACATCATTGGATGCGATTAATGGTGGTGCCGGTAGCGACACTTTCACAGCTGCACAAACAGCAGCCATCACAGCAGTGCCTACAGGCTTCTCTATTACCAACGTTGAAACAGCCAACCTGATCAGCGGCGGTGCGATCACAGCAAACACAGCCACATGGGCTGTCGACACACTGAACATCACAGCAGGCGGAGCAAGCAGCATCACTGCAAAAGCAACGACCAACGTCAACGAACTCAATTCAATCGCCGCATCCGGCATTACTGGCGGTAAGAACGTAACAGTGATTCACGGCACAGCAGGCGCTACAACCGTTGCTGATGCAGCCGGTACAGTCAATATCACAAGCAATAATGCTGGTGGCGCTGTCACAGTAACCCAAGTCAATACCCCAACTGGCGCCATTACAGTTGCCGCTAAAGGAAACATCACCGCTGGCGGCACCTCTTTGAATGCTTCTATTGTTGGCGCAGTAACACGTGACGTCCAATTGGCCCACATCGCTGCGTCTACTGCAGCAACTGCGGCTGCAACAGGCGCCACAACCGGTGCTGCCGCACTGGATACAGCGGCCGGCACATTGGTCACTGGTCTGGGCACCATGAATACAGCTGTTGCTGCGTCTTCAACAGTGTCTGCTACCAATGCAGCCACTTTGACAGCTTACAACGCAGGCTACATCACACAAGCACAGAAAACCGCCATTGACACCGCCTACGCAACCGCGTTGACCGCCGTGGGTGGCACCGCCACTTTGGCTAAAGCTGCCGCCTTAGTTGTGGAGACGCCTATTTTGGCCGCTGCCACTGCCGCTAAAGTGGTGACTGCTGCAAACGTTGTAACGACCGCTGCTGCAGCGACTGCCGCTACGGCCGCTGTGGCTGCTGACGCTGGCAACTACGTTGCTGACGTGGCTGCTGCTGCTGCTGCTGTGACTGCACATACTACGGCTACAACTGCTAAAACAGCTGCAACCGCAGCAGACACACTTGCAGCAGCGAACGTTGCAGGTCTGACTGCACTGAATACAGCCGTTGCTGGTATCACGCATGGTGCAGACCAAGCTGCAGATTTTGCAACTGAGGCGGGGTTGACTGCTGCTGCAGTTACTGCAGGATTTATTACTGCAGGACAAAAAACAACAATTGATGCCGCATTTGCAGGTGGTGCCGATTTGGCCGGAGACAAAGCAGCATACGTGGTTGCTGTAGCTGGGGTGGTAACAGCTAATGCTAATACTAAAATAGCTACCGCTGCCACTTTGGTGACTGCAACAGCTACAGATACTGCTGCTGCTGCTGCTGACACTGCTGCCGCTGCCGTCGTGACTGCTGACCTCGTCGCCGTGCCTGCTTACACCGTGACAGACATTGCCAACACAGCGCTCACCAGCGCGACCGTGACAGGCAACTACACCAGCACAGTGACTGTGACTGACTCCTCGCCATTGTCCAATACACTGACTTCGGTCACGCTGGACAACGCTGGTATTGCGACTCTGACAGGTCAAGCTTTGACCAATGTGGCGGTTTCCAACAACAACCACAACGTCACGATCACCAACACCACAGTGGGTCACGCTGACACATTGACATTGACCAAAGTGTCTGCTGGCACCATCGCTGATGCTGCTGCAACCACAGTGAACATCGTCAGTGCCGGTACAACCACCAACGTGTTGACAGGCTTGACCGCTGGTGCCGCCACTGCCGTGAACGTTTCAGGTACTGCCGGTTTGACATTCGGCACCGCAGCCTTGGCTGCGGCTGCCGTGATTGATGCTTCTGCTTCAACAGGTGCTGTCACTATCACCGTGGCTGCAGGCCAGACCTACACCGGTAGCGCTGGTGTTGACACTGTGACTACCAACGGTGGTGCATTGCAGACTAAAACAGTTAGCGGCGGCACTGGTGTCGCTGACAAGCTGATCTTGGCTAACAATGCTGACTTTGCAACGACAGGCGCTGCTAAGTTCACAAACTTTGAAGTTCTGCAACTGAACACCGGCGTGACAGCTGACGTGACTGCATTCACCGGTTCGACCATCACCTCAGAAGTGCTGGCCGGTACCGCCACGATTTCGGGTATGAACGCTGCTCAAGCTGGTGCCATTACCATTAACGGCGGTGCACAAGTATTGACGATTGGTGTCACAGGCGCATCGACAGTGGGTCAGTTAGATACTGTCGCTATCACAAACAACACAGCCAATGCAACCTTTGCCACAGGCGCACTGGCTATTGCTGGCGTCGAGACAATCAACATCACAGGCAGCAAGACCATCGGTATCACTGATCTGCTGGGTACCCCCGCGGTGACAGCGATGCATTTCGCAGGTGCAGGTGCGGTGACTTTGGCTACTGGTGCATTGGTATTGAACGTGAATACGGTGATTGATGCTTCTGCATCAACGGGTACTGTATCAATTGACGCTCATTCAGCAACAGCAAATGGTTTGCAAATCATTGGTAGCGCAACAAAAGCCAACACTTTGATTAGCAACGGCTTGGCAAGCGTGTTGACTGGCGGTAACGGCAATGACGCTATCACTGGCGGCGCAGGTGCAGACATCATCACCACAGGTAACGGCAACAGCACCATCATTGGTGGCGCTGGTGGCGATACGGTGACGGTTGGCAACGGCTACAACAGCATCACCACTACTACAGGCGCGGACACCATCGTTGTTGGCACTGGCGGTAACGTTATCAATTCGGGCGCAGGCTTGGACAAAATCACTTTGGGTGCACACGTTTTGGGTACAACAGACACGGTGATTTTAGGCACAACGACTGCAGCGGCTACCGTTGCTAACGTTCACACCATTACCGGCTTTGTGTCTGGCACTGATACCCTGCAATTGACTTCTGGCGCTCCTGGCACTGGTTCTTTGACAGGTTTGACATTGGTCGCAGGTACGTCATCTGCTGCAACCATGCTGGCCCCTGTCACTGATGCAACTTCGGTTGCTGATTTGGCTGCTGTGTACACCGCGCTCGCTACCGCGACTGGCTTGGACGGCACAACAGCTGGCCACCTTTTTGCTGCTTCGGCTGCTACGGCTGGTGCGATTGTTGCTCGCGAAGTGATTTACACAACAGGTGCCGCTGCTGGTACTTACTTGGTGATCAACGACTCGACACTCGGTTTTCAAGCCGCCAACGACATCGTCATCAAGTTGGTCGGTAACACGACCTTCGTTGCAGCTGACTTGACCGTGGTCTAAGCACTTTCGAATTACCCCCCCAAGCGCAAGCAAAGGGTGTCGGTTAACTCTTAAAACCCCATCCCCCACAAGGGGGTGGGGTTTTCTCATTATTGAAAGGACATCAACATGCCGAACATCACCATCGACAACAAGCACTACGACCTCGACACCCTCTCCGATGAGGCCAAGGCCCAATTGGCCAGCATCCAATTTGTAGACAGCGAACTGGCCCGCCTGCAAGCCCAAGCGGCTGCACTGCAAACCGCCCGCATGGCTTACTCCAAGGCCTTGCAAGCGGCATTGCCCGCATTGACAGACGGCGACACGCTCAAGTTCCCCTAAGCCGCGATGAACTCCAGCACGGTTGAAGCCGACTTTTGGCGTGAACTCAAAGAGATTGAGGCTGAGTCCATCGGCTGGATTCCTTTGGACGGGGCGTATTTGCACGTGGGCTCTGACGCAGCCGTGATCGAGGTGGTGGGGGTGGCTCATGCCTCGATGGCTGGAAGTAATGTGCTGTGGGTTGTGTGATGGCGGGTGAGACCGAGTTCATCGGCTGGATTCCTTTGGATGGTGCGTTTCTGGACGTCAGCGATGAAAACGCCTCCGAGGTTCTGGTGAGTGTTTCGCAGGCGGGGGCGGTGGTGTTGGTGGTGGTGGTGGTGGGGTGATGTCCACAAGCCTCGCTCATGCGGGGTTTTTTTATGGAGGGTGGAGCCGGGCTCCACTATGTTCAGTGAGCCACCATTTGGATGACAAGCTTCATCCCGCAAGCGTCCGCATACCTGCGCAAGGTGTTGAGCGAGGGCGAGTGGTCTTTCTTACCCAAGCTGGACTCAATTCGTGCAACCACAGGCTGAGATACCCCCATCCGTGATGCCACCTCGGCTTGGGTTAACCCAGCAGCCGCCCGCGCTTTGAGCAGGGCTGCCAAGGCAGCGAACTCGTCTTCCAGCGCGTCGTAGGCCACAGCGAACTTGGCATCTGTTTTGCGACGTTTGGCGGCATAGCCTTTTGGATCAAAGGCCACGGGGCTGAACTTGTTTGCGTCAGTCATGTTTGATCTCCTTCAAGCGTTTACGGGCAATTTCCAGCTCTTTCGCGGGTGTCGTCTGCGTCTTCTTGATGAACCCATGCAAGATGATCACGCGACGTCCAACGATGCAGCAAAAGAACGCACGGCCAATGCCCTCTGCTCCCTTTGCACGGATTTCGAATAACCCATCACCGAATGGCCGGGTGTACGGCATCCCAAGATTGGGACCTGAGACAACCATTTGTTCGGCAATTCGGACAAAGCTGGCACTGATGCCAGTGGGCCATGCCTCAATGGCCGATTGAACCTTCGCGTTGTAGAACTGGAGTTGATAACTCATGAGGAGAAATATAACACGTATGCTATTGAGGATCAAGTGATTAAACATGTCCGAACTGGTGATCAGCAACCTGTCGCAGCGGCCATTACGATCCTGCTCATGGCTTCGTCAAGCATTGCGTCGTACTGCCAAGCGACCTCTAAGAATTTGTTAGAGATACGCGCCCTGCTGCGTAGGGGCTGTAACTTTTTGTTAGATATCTTGTGCAAAAGGGTGTGGTACTGCCAGATCAGGCGGTCTTCGGCGTCACCGGACTGGGATTGATAGGAAATCCGCTGGCACTGACGGCATGCAAAACGTCCATGGCGCATGTACAGCATGCCCATTCGATTGCTGCACATTGGGCAAATGAACCAGCGTCGATACCCACCCAGATGGCAAGGGGTCTGGGTTAAGCCGATCCAGTGTGTTGACAGGCCAATGTCTACGGTGATGTGGTCATCGAACGCTTTGACAAGCCCCTCCATCTGAACCTCACCGTATTGCTGCCAGTACAGTCGTTTCCAGTTACCCGCGTCCAGATGCCCGTGTCTGGACAGATACGCCACATCCAATGCCGAGGCGTTTTCTGCTTTAAGCCGATGAGCAGGCCGTCCTGCCCCTAACCGTGATCCACTTTTTGCCATATGACCTCCCACTGAAAACGAAATGAATTACAGGCCCCACAAGGCCCTCTGAGGGTGTGGAGCCACTAGGCCATGTCCTTTATCCAAAGACCTGCCCATGACCCGTATAACCCACCTCAGGGGTGCGTACGCTGGAATCTCAAAGTCCAAAGCGCGCCGCGCAAAACATGAAGAGAACGCACCCAGCTTCATCAGCCCCAGTAGGTAGGAATACAAGCAAGGAAGACCTGAGTAGCTGTGTAATGGATACAGGCCCAGTCCACCTCGTCCAGTTGGATCGTTCTCGTCCATCACTGTCCAGCCTTGGCATCCTTGTTCGGAAAATTTAGGGCGAGTTCGGCTAATCGAGTTCGGCTAATCAAGGGGTGCCCCTTGTTACCCACCACTCGGCCCTCCATCAAGGTCAGGCCAAGGCAGCACGTCAGTGCTTGGCAGGAGTGGTGATGTCGACCAGCAGACCTTCCATGCCATGGTCGAGCATGTATGTGATCCATCCCTCATCCACGTATGGCTTAACGGTTTCTTCAATGCCCAGCCCTTTGGTGCTTTTGATCGCATCCTCAATGGCATGGCGCATCTTTTCATGCGGTAAGTTTGAAGGCGATTCAAACGCCAAATGCACGTGTGGGTTGTCTTGGTATGCCCCCATGCCCATAACGGCAACAGAGGCGATCCTGTGACCCTGCGCAACGTGATGACGACCAAGCAACCTGCGGTTGAGTATATGGACAAAATGAGTTGCAGCTTTTTTCATGTCAGATCCAGATCGGGCATAGCCCATGGGGCTGGGCTGGCATGAAACGGTGACGGCATGAGTCCAATTTGCTAAGTCACTTAACCACGCTGCATATTCATCGCGTTGCACGCGCTCGCTGTGGAAAGGGGTTGCGATCATGTTCGTGAAGGAAACGTTGCAATCGTGCTCGAATTAAAAAGCGTCTTCTATCCACTTTTCATTTCCATACTTATCTTTGATCTTGATCTTGCCGGCGTTTTTTGGTGCACCGAATGGAGCGTCAAAGCCATCGCTTTTACCAACTATCCATTCAACTTTCCCGGGTGCTTTCAAACCAAAACCCTTGAGTCGAGATTCAACGTCCAATGCGTGGTCTGGCCATCGGGTGAAATCACACAATGAGGTGGAGTCATCATCTTCGATGTACCCCTTGGGGGAGTTGTATAGATGGGATACATGAAACCTATTTAAGTCTTTAACGCCAGGGACTACCCAATAAGCATCGTCATCATTTGCATAAATGTGGGAATGTCCTGCTTTAGGAATCCATTGCTTGGCTGGTACAGGTTTGTCAATCGCATCTGCCTGTTGATCTTTGGGCAGTTTAGTAATGGCCTGAGCCTTAGGCAAACCAATCCTGCCGCTCTTGACTGCATCTTGAACTTCAGGGGCAGCATCCTTCAAAACTTTTTTGGCTTGGTTGATGGTGCGCTCAGAGGTGCCAGAAATTTCGGCCAACTCTGCTGATGTTTTGTTTATATCTGCACTGAATGCAGATTTGTTTTGTCGACCGCGAGGAGCCCATGCATACACCTCTGTGGTGGCCATTGCCAACTGGGCTGCGGTGATGTGGCGGCGGTTTTTGTTCTGTGCCAGCACGAAGTCTTTTGGGTCAATGGATTCATCGAATTCGACTTTAGGACAGTCCATGCCCAGCTCATTGGCTGCCCGGTAGCGGTGCCAGCCATCAATGACCATGCCTTCATAAAGAGTGATGGGGTTTAATACCCCGTTGATTTCGATACTGTCCTTGAGGCCTTGAAATTGCTCGGGGGTCATCGAGGGGAATGCCGCACTAAGCGGATGTTGCTGGTAGTTCATATTTTGCAGTGGTAGTTGAGGTTTGACCTACCGAAAATACGGATCAGGCGTAGCTGGATCAATTGAGATTCATACATGCTCAGGCTCCCATCCCCAAGGACATTTGCCCCCCAATTGGGGGGCTTAGAGGCATCAACAGCCCACCAATAGCCCTGCTGGCTGCATTGGTAGCATCGAGCAGGGTGTCATGCGACAGGTGTGCATAACGCTGCGTGGTCTTAATCTGGGTGTGGCCAAGCAGGCGTTGTACCTCATACAAGCTGCGCCCCGCGTTGACCAAGAAGCTGGCGTAGGAGTGCCTGAGGTCGTGAATACGGACATCTGACAAACCCGCATCGCAACGGGCTGTATGCCAAGAAAAGTAAATGGACACATAAGGCTTGAGCGTTTTGGGATTGGGAAATGCCCAGGCGCAATTAAAGTGGGGGACAGATTTCAATAAGGAAATAGCACCACCGGACAGGGGCACGTGGCGAGGATGGCCCA
>CANGEG010000038.1 GCA_947452725.1 Comamonadaceae bacterium
AACTCGGTGGCAAAGGATTCAAAAAACGCGGCAAACGAATAAGACACCCCAAAAATCACCCCCAAGCAAACAAAGGTGGCCCAAACCACCACCCAGGCATAGGGCGTTTCTTTCATCGTGTCTCCTTTTGCTTTTTCAATGCACCACGTCAGTCATTGTGCCCATGAAAGAGGCGCCGGCGTAGCGGGCTCTACCCTGACTTGCCGTGTGTTTCTCCTGCCCGTCCGATAAGATCGCGCCTTACTTAAACACCTGGGGCACAGCGCCCCCCGAATGCCCTGCATGGAAGCTTTTCTCGTCTCTACCGGCATCGTGGCCTTGGCCGAAATGGGCGACAAAACCCAGCTCTTGTCGCTGGTACTGGCCGCGCGGTTTCGCAAGCCTTGGCCCATCGTGCTGGGCATTTTGGTGGCCACACTGGCCAACCACGGACTGGCGGGCGCCGTGGGCAGTTGGGTGACCACGCTGCTGGGGCGCGATGTGTTGCGCTGGGCGCTGGGCGCCTCCTTCATCGCCATGGCTTTGTGGATGCTGATCCCGGACAAACTGGATGACGACGAGGGCGACGCAGCCCCGCGCTTTGGCGTGTTCCTGACCACGGTGGTGGCTTTCTTTCTGGCCGAAATGGGCGACAAAACCCAGATCGCCACTGTCATGCTGGCAGCGCAATACAACGCCTGGGCCAGCGTGGTGGCCGGCACCACGCTGGGCATGATGCTGGCCAACGCCCCGGTGGTGTGGTTGGGCGACGCGATCACGCGGCGCGTGCCGCTGCGCATGGTGCACCTCGTCTCGGCGGTGATTTTCATGGCGCTGGGCTTGGCCGCCTTGCTGGGTGGGGCTTGAAGTCGGTTTATACTGACTCTGCGCCGATTTGCTCCAGCTTGCGGGCGCGTGAACCGAAAGGTTCCGAACAACAGCTAAAGAGAGAACCCCTTCACCCGGTTTTGCCTCTTTGGCGTCACCGGGTTTTTTGTTTCTGACATGACTTTCGTTGCCACACCACTGTCGATGCGTTTTGAAGCCGCCTTGCCGCTGCAAAGCGGTGCGTCGATTCGCGACTACGCCTTGTCCTACGAGACCTATGGCGAATTAAACGCCGACAAGTCCAACGCCGTGCTGATCTGCCACGCGCTAAACGCCTCGCACCATGTGGCAGGCCGGTACGCCGGTGAAGACAAGAGCGAAGGCTGGTGGGACAACATGATCGGCCCTGGCAAGCCGGTCGACACTTCCCAATTTTTCGTCATCGGCGTGAACAACCTGGGTTCCTGCTTTGGCTCCACCGGCCCGATGCACCTTAACCCCGATACTGGCTTGGTGTACGGCGCGGACTTTCCCGTGATGACGGTGGAAGACTGGGTCAACGCGCAAGCCCGCTTACTTGACGCCCTGGGCATCAGGCAACTGGCGGCGGTGATGGGAGGCAGCTTGGGCGGTATGCAGGCCCTTTCTTGGACGCTGCAGCACCCAGAGCGCGTGAAGCACGCGGTGGTGGTGGCCAGCGCGCCCAACCTCACCGCCGAAAACATTGCTTTCAATGAAGTGGCGCGCCGCGCCATCGTCACCGACCCGGACTTTCATGAAGGTCACTTTTATCGGCATGGGGTGATTCCAAAACGCGGTTTACGCATTGCCCGCATGATCGGCCACATCACCTACCTCAGTGACGATGTGATGAACGAGAAGTTCGGTCGGCAACTGCGCGAAGCCGTCACGTCAAATGCCACCGGCTACCGTTACTCCACGCAAGATGTGGAGTTCCAGATTGAAAGCTATCTGCGCTACCAGGGTGACAAATTCAGCGAGTACTTTGACGCCAACACCTATTTGCTGATCACCCGGGCGCTGGATTATTTTGATCCGGCGCGTGAGCATGGTGGCGATTTGTCTGCCGCGCTGGCACGGGCCCGCTGCAAATTTTTGTTGGTGAGTTTCAGCACCGACTGGCGCTTTTCCCCCTCGCGCAGCCGCGAAATGGTCAAGGCCCTGCTCGACAACCAACGTGACGTGAGCTATGCCGAGATTGATGCGCCGCACGGGCATGACGCCTTTTTGCTCGACGACTCCCGCTACATGAATGTGGTGCGCTCGTACTTTGCGCGCATTGACTCAGAACTGAGCGACGAGTTGGTCCAAGGAGTGAGCGCATGAGCGACCCCTTGAACCTGCACGCCATTGCCCGCTTGGTGCCGCATGGCGCCCGTGTGCTCGACCTGGGATGTGGCGATGGCGCCATGCTGGCGCACCTTCAACAGCAGCGCGGCTGCACCGGCTACGGCGTGGAGCTGGATGACGCCAATGTGCACGCCTGCGTGCAACGCGGCGTGAATGTGCTTCAGCTCAATTTAGACGAAGGCCTGAGCCTGTTCGCCGACCAATCGTTTGACGTGGTGCTGCAAATCGACACGCTGCAACACTTGCGCAACGCCGAAGTGATGTTGCGCGAAACCGCGCGCGTGGGTCGCATGGGCGTGGTGGCCTTTCCCAACTTTGGCCATTGGCCGAACCGTTTGGCGGTGCTGCAAGGCCGTATGCCCGTCACACGCCGCCTGCCTTACCAGTGGTACGACACCCCGAACATCCGCGTTGGCACCTTTGCCGACTTTGCCCAGCTCGCGCACAAAAACCAGCTGCGTGTGCGCGATGCCTTTGGCCTGCAAAACGGCCACGTTGTGCGCGCACTGCCCAATTTGATGGCTGGCACCGCGGTCTTTCAGTTGCAACGCGCGTGAGCCCCGAGGCTCCAGCCACCACATGAGCGCGCCCGCCAAACCCTTGCCGCTGTTCGCGCCCTTCACCCCGGTCACCCCCGGGGGTCGCTTGGCCGACCAAGTGGCAAGGCAATTGGCTGCCGAGATCAAACGCGGCGCCTTGAAACCGGGCGACAAACTGCCCACCGAGGCACAGCTGGTGGCGCAATGTGCAGTCAGTCGCACGGTGGTGCGCGAGGCCATTTCGCGACTCAAGTCTTTGAAACTGGTCGACTCTCGCCAGGGCAGCGGTGTGTACGTGAGCGCTCACCCGCCGTTTGCCCTGCTGGACTTTGAGGCTCAACATGCCATCTCGCAAGAGGCGGTGATTCAAATGGTCGAGGTGCGCCGCGCGCTCGAAGCCGAGGTGGCCGGTTTGGCCGCGCAGCGCCGCAGTGAAGTGGACTTGCAAAGTATTCACCAAGCGGTGCTGGACTTGGAGTTGGCTGTGAAAGCGGGGGGCGATGGCGTGGCGCAAGACGTGAATTTTCACCGCGCTATTGCCGATGCGGCGGCCAACCCGTTCTTACTTCAAACCTTGGCGTATTTGGGTCAGTTCTTGCACGGAGCAACGCAGGTGACCCGTGCCAACGAAGCTCGCCGGGGCGATTTTGCGGCCCAGGTGCAGGCCGAACACAGCGCCATCGTGCAGGCCGTGCAAGCCGGCAACGCCCAGGCGGCGCGTCAAGCCGCCACCGCGCACATGGACAACGCCATCACCCGCATCCGCAGCGCCGACCCGCAGTTTTGGCAACAAGAAGGCGAGCGCTTGGCCCAGCCGCTGCTGTCGGGCTTGCGGCCCCGGTAAAAAAGACCTTCACGCAAGCGGGCGCTGCGACCCAAATTCCCCCCCCCTTACCCGACCTGGATAGAACTTAGTTGATCTAAGTAAAGCCCCCATGGCCGGTTGCGGCCAACAATGAGTGGGGCCTTTTTGCCTCACACTGAAACTGCCTGCATGCCCAACGAACACCTCCCAGGTCTGGACCCCGCTGTCGCCGCGCATCGCTTGCAGGAAGAAGGGCCGAACACACTCGAAGCCTCCACCCAGCGCAGCTTGGCTAGAGTCGTCTGGACGGTGGTGTGCGAGCCCATGTTCGCGTTGCTGATGGCTGCGGGTTTGATTTACCTGGCACTGGGTGACCTGCGCGAAGCTTCTGTGTTGGTCGGTTTCGTGCTGGTCATCATGCTGACCACGGTGCTGCAAGAGCGGCGCACCGACAACGCTTTGGAAGCGCTGCGCGATCTCTCAAGCCCCCAAGCCAGCGCCGTGCGCGGTGGCCAGACGGTGCAACTGGCAGGGCGCGATGTGGTGCGGGAAGATGTGCTGTTGCTTAACGAAGGTGGGCGTGTGCCCGCTGATGGCGTGCTGCTGCAGGCGCACGAGCTGGCCGTTGACGAGTCGCTGCTCACCGGCGAGTCGGCGCCGGTGAACAAAGACACCCCGAGCGCTGCCGTGTTTGCGGGCACGCTGGTGGTGCGAGGCCAAGGCGTGATGCAGGTCACTGCCACGGGCCTGAAAACGCAGATGGGCGCCATCGGTCATTCGCTGCAAACCATTGAGCCCGCAGCCTCGCCCCTGCAGGGTGAAATCAAACGCCTGACCCAGCGTCTGGCGCTGATCGGGCTGTCGCTGTGCGCGGCGCTGGCACTGGTGTTTTGGTGGCAGCGCGGCAACGCCTTGGGCGCGGTGTTGGCTGGGATCACGTTGGCCATGGCGGTGTTGCCAGAAGAGTTCCCCGTCATCTTGCTGGTGTTTCCTGCCTTAGCGGCGCGGCGCCTGGCCGCTTTGCAAGTGCTGACGCGGCGCCTGAGCACGATTGAGACCCTGGGTCAAGCCACGGTGCTGTGTGTAGACAAAACCGGCACGCTGACGCAAAACCGCATGAGCGTGGCCACCCTGTGCGCTGCACAGGTCACGCTGAATGAACAGGACCTGAAAGTGGGCGATATGCCCCCGCCTTTTCATGAGTTGCTCAAATACGCAGTGCTCGCCAGCGAGACCACGCCGCACGATCCCATGGAGAAGGCCTTTCACACCTTGGCCAAGCGACTGGCGGTGGCCACGTACCACCACAACGCGCAATGGGCTTTGGTGCACGAATACCCGCTGGCCCCTGAGCTGCTGGCCATGAGCCATGTCTGGCGCAATGCGGGCCAAGCACAGGACGTGATCGCTGCCAAAGGCGCGCCCGAAGCCGTGGCCCAGTTGTGCCATTTGTCGCCCCAAGACCAGGCGAGCTGGCACCTGCGCGCCACGCAACTGGCCGAGCGCGGTTTGCGCGTGCTGGGCGTGGCCAAAGCCTTGCACCCGGGCGACCAAGCTTGGCCAGCGGATCAACAAGCTTATGCGTTTGAGTGGCTGGGCCTGGTGGGCTTGTCCGATCCCTTGCGCGCCGAAGTGCCAGCCGCTATAGCGCAATGCCTCAGCGCGGGCATTCGCGTGATCATGATCACGGGCGACCATGCGCACACCGCAAAAACTATTGCGCAGCAAGCGGGCATCACGCACGCGCAGGTCATGTCGGGCGACGAACTGACGGCTTTGGACAGCGCTGCGCTCAATGCGCGGCTCGCCACGGTGAATGTGTTTGCGCGAGTCAAGTCCGAGCAAAAGCTGCAACTCGTCAACGCCTTGAGAGCGCGCGGGGAAGTGGTTGCCATGACGGGCGACGGCGTGAACGACGCACCCGCCCTGAAGGCCGCGCACATTGGCATTGCCATGGGGCAACGGGGCACCGATGTGGCACGCGAAGCCGCCTCCTTGGTGCTGCTGCAAGACGATTTCACCGCCATCGTGCAGGCCATCCGCATGGGTCGGCGCACTTTTGCCAATATGCGCCAAGCGGTGATTTACACCCTGGCCGTGCACGTACCCATCATCGTGCTGTCATTGCTGCCGGTGCTGCTCGGTTTGCCGTTGCTGCTGGCGCCGCTGCACATCGCGTTTTTGGAACTGGTGATCGACCCGTCTTGCTCACTGGTGTTTGAGGCCGAAGCCGCCGCTGTCGATGTGATGCAGCGCCCTCCGCGCGCGCGCAACGAGCCGTTGCTCTCGCATGCACACTTGTGGCGCGGCTTGCTGCAAGGGCTGTTCATCGCCGTCGGGGTCCTCGCACTGTACTTTGGGCTGCTGCACCAAGGCGCTTCTGCGGCCATGGCCAGCACCTCGGCTTTTGTGTGCCTGGTCACCGCCAATGCCGCCTTGATCTTGCCCAGTCGCAATCCGCAAACCACTTGGCGCAGCCTGTGGCAAGGCCTGCCGCCCATCACGCTGTGGATTTTGGGGCTCACCTTGCTGGCGCTGCTGGGCATTACGCACGTGCCCGCCGCGGCGCAGGTGTTCCAGTTCGAGGTCGTGCCGCCTCTGGCCTGGCTCACCGCTTTTGCCTGGGGTTTGGCTACAGTGGCGGTTTTGCAGGGCTGGCATATTTGGCGAGGCGCTAAGAGCATGGACTAAACCAAGGCAGTGGTGCAGTCACCCATGCGCAGGACGCATCAACGCCATGGGCTGCAAAATCGGCGTGATCGGTTGGGTTGGCTGTGAAGCCGCCGATTTCTTTCAACGCTTCTGAGGAATTTCCATGGCAATTTACGAACTGCGCACCTACTCGGCCATTGTGGGCAAGATGGCTGAACTCACCGCCCTGTACACGAACGAGGGTTGGCCTGCCCTGGCCAAACACCCACCAAAATTAGTGGGCTACTTCACCGGCGATGTGGGGGCGATAAATGAGCTGATTCACCTGTGGAAGTTTGACGACGACGCCGACCGCCGCGCCTTTTGGGCCGGTGTCTTTGCCGACCCCGATTTCATGGCCTTCGCCGCCAAAATCCGCCCGCTGATCCGCGAGCAGAACAATAAACTCATGTTGTCAGCGCCTTGGGGTCCTAAACCCTAAAGCGCCAGACGGCGGCCCATTTAGAGCCCCTGCTGGGCTTTAATCCCAGGTCGTGGTAAATTTGTATGACAACTTTGGCCATGTAAAGGATTTCTGCAAATGAGCACAACCACAGTGGGTTTGATCGGTTTGGGCGCGATGGGCTCGGGCATGGCGCAGTCGCTGCGCCGCGCGGGACACAAAGTGCACGTGTTCGATGTGCGGCGCGAGGTGGCCGCCGCCTTTGCGGTCAACGGCGGCGTAGCGCATGATTCGCTCGCTTCGCTGGGCGCGGCCTGTGACGTGATCGTCTCGGTCGTGGTCAATGCGGCGCAAACCGAGAGCGTGTTGTTTGGTGACACGACAACGCAGGGTTCCTCACCCGGCTGTGCCGCCAGCATGAAGCCCGGCAGCGTCTTCATCATGTGCTCCACCGTGGACCCGAATTGGTCGGTCGCCTTGGAGGCTCGGCTCCAAGCCATGGGCTTGCAGTATGTGGATGCGCCCATCTCGGGCGGCGCAGCCAAGGCCGCTAGCGGCGAGATGACGATGATGACGGCCGCCAAGCCTGCCGCCTACGCGGTGGCCGAGCCCTTGCTGATGGCCATGGCCGCTAAGGTCTACAAGCTGGGCGACAGCGCCGGGGCGGGCAGCAAAGTCAAAATCATCAACCAGTTGCTGGCCGGCGTGCACATTGCCGCCGCCGCCGAGGCGATGGCCCTGGGCCTGCGCGAAGGCGTGGACCCCGCCGCTTTGTACGAGGTCATCACCCACAGCGCGGGCAACAGCTGGATGTTTGAAAACCGAATGGCCCACGTACTGGCGGCCGACTACACACCGCTGTCAGCGGTGGATATTTTTGTCAAAGATTTGGGGCTGGTACTTGACATGGCCCGCGCAAGCAAGTTCCCGCTGCCGCTGTCCAGCACCGCACACCAAATGTTCATGCAGGCCAGCACCGCCGGCTTTGCCAAAGAAGACGACAGTGCCGTGATTAAGATTTTCCCTGGCATCGAGTTGCCCCAAGCCAAAGGCTGAACCGAGATGAGTCCAACGAAACTTGGCTTGAAACTTGGCTGCATCGCCGACGACTTCACTGGCGCTACAGACTTGGCCAATAACTTGGTGCGCTCGGGCATGCGCGTGGTGCAGACCATCGGCGTGCCCACGGCTGCGCTGGCCGCGCAGGTCGACGCGGTGGTGGTGGCGCTCAAGTCGCGCACTTTGCCAGCGGCTGAAGCGATAGCGCAATCACTGCAGGCCCTGCGCTGGCTGCAAACGCAAGGCGCTACGCAAATTTATTTCAAATACTGCTCAACCTTTGACAGCACGCCGAGCGGCAACATTGGCCCCGTGACTGAAGCGCTGATGGATGCGCTGAACACCGACTTCACTATCGCAACGCCCGCGTTCCCAGACAACGGGCGCACCGTCTTTAAAGGGTATTTATTTGCCGGCAACGTGCTGCTGAACGAAAGCGGCATGCAAAACCACCCGCTCACCCCGATGACGGACGCAAACTTGGTGCGCGTTTTGCAAGCGCAAACGAAACGCCAAGTCGGCTTGATCGACTACAAAACCGTGGCGCAGGGCGAGGCCGCCATCCGCGAACGCGTCCAGGCGCTGCGCGAAGGCGGCGTGGGTGTGGCCATCGTAGACGCCACCAGCAACGACGATTTGCTGCGCATGGGCCCGGCCTTCAAAGACCTGCCGCTGCTGACCGCTGGCTCCGGAGTGGCGATTGGTTTGCCCGCCAATTTTGGTCTCAAGCCTTCTTTGCAGGCCAGCCAGTTGCCGCCGGTCACCGGGTGGCAAGCGGTGGTGTCGGGCAGTTGCTCGGTGGCGACCAACGCGCAGGTGGCGCATTTCAAAGCGCAGGGTCGCCCCGCACTGGCCATCAACCCTGCCAGCTTGATGAGCGGCCAAAACGACGCGCTGGTTCAACAGGTGCTGGCTTGGGCGCGGCCACTGCTGCCCAGCGGCCCGGTGCTGGTGTACTCCACCGCGGAGCCCGATGCGGTCAAACAGGTGCAAGCGCAGCTGGGCGTGGCCGAGGCTGGCGCTTTGGTGGAACACGCGTTGGCGGCGGTGGCGCGGGGCTTGGTTGATGCAGGCGTTAAACAACTGGTGGTCGCTGGTGGCGAAACATCGGGCGCTTGCGTGCAAGCCCTGGGCATTGCGCAGTTGCAGATCGGCCCGCAAATTGACCCGGGCGTGCCGTGGTGTTTTGCCCCTAGCGATTCAGGTGCGCAGGCAGATGGGGTGCACATTGCCCTGAAGTCTGGCAACTTTGGCACCCCCGATTTCTTCAGCAAAGCCTTTGAGGTACTGGCGTGAATAAGGGCGGCATGAATGAATCGCAAGCCCGCGAAGAGATTTGCCGCGTCGGGCGCAGCCTGTTTGAGCGCGGCTATGTGCATGCCACCGCCGGCAACATCAGCGTGCGTTTGGATGATGGTTTTTTGATCACGCCGACCGACGCCTGTTTGGGTTTGTTGGACCCGCAGCGGCTGGCCAAGCTGGACTTGCAAGGCCAGCAAGTGAGCGGCGACGTCGCCAGCAAAACCATCGCCCTGCACCGCCACATTTACGCCGCCGCATGTGAGCACGACACGCACACACGCTGCGTGATTCACACCCACAGCACGCACTGCGTGGCTCTGAGCTTGAACGCTACCGGCTCGGAGTTGCTGGCGCCGATCACGCCGTACTTTGTAATGAAGGTTGGCCACGTGCCATTGCTTGCCTACCACCGCCCGGGCAGCCCGCACGCCGCGCTGCAGGTGGCTGCCTTGATTCGCAGCCGCGCCGCACAGGGCCAACCCATTCGCGCCGTGATGCTGGCGCGCCTGGGGCCCAACGTGTGGCACGACAGCCCAGCGGCGGCCATGGCCACGCTGGAGGAACTTGAAGAGACCGCGCGGCTGATGATGCTGCAACCCCACACGCCCGCGCTGCCCCAAAGCGCGCTGGACGAACTGCGCACGAGCTTTGCTGCGCGCTGGTAATTCACACCCATCCATAGGAACGCTCATGCCCCGTTTTGCCGCCAACCTCTCCATGATGTACCCCGACCTGCCGTTTTTGGATCGCTTTGCCGCGGCTGCCCAAGATGGTTTCAAGGCCGTGGAGTATTTGTTCCCCTACGCTTTCCCCGCCGCGGAGTTGGCTGCGCGCTTGAAAGACAACGGCTTGCAACAAGTACTGTTCAACACCCCGCCCGGCGGCCTGGAGACCGCCAGCTTTGACGCGGCCTGGGCCCAGGGCAGCCGGGGCACAGCCAGCGTACCGGGGCGCGAAGCCGAGTTTCGCGCCGGCTTCGCAGCCGCATTGACCTACGCCGCCGCACTTGAGTGCCCGCGCGTGCACGCCATGGTCGGTTTGCGCGCACCCGGCACCGCCGCTCAATTGCACGACCAGACCTTGGTCGCTAACCTGAAGTGGGCTGCCGCACTGGCCGCGCAAGACGGACGCGATGTCCTGATTGAACCCATCAACACCCGCAGCGTACCCGGCTTTCATTTGAACCGGCAAGACGACGCTCACCACATCGTGCAGGCCGTGGGCGCAGGCAACGTGAAAGTGCAGATGGACCTGTTCCATTGCCAAATTGTGGAAGGCGACTTGAGCGCCAACATCGCCAAGTACCTGCCCACGGGGCATGTCGGGCACTTTCAGATTGCCGAAGTGCCTGATCGGCACGAGCCCGGCACGGGCGAGGTGAACTGGCCGCATATTTTTAAAACTATCGATCGCGTGGCGGCTGAGTGCGCCTGGGAGGGCTGGATCGGTTGCGAGTACAACCCGGCCGACGCCAGCGCGGGCGGCACCTCACGCGGCTTGGCTTGGCTGCGCACGCTACAGGCTTGAGCCCACAGCGCGAAAGGGCGGGCCGCTCAGGTTAAAGTGGCTACTGAATTTCTCAAGGAGCTTTGACATGAACGCCCCCCTTCACCGCGAACTGCCGCCTGGCGAACTGAACACGGCCCAAGCGCTGGCCGACGTGAGTCAGGCCTGGGATGGCGACATCCTGCGCCAGTTGACAGACTACATCCAAATCCCCGCCAAGTCCCCCTCGTTTGACGCGCAGTGGGCCGAGCACGGCCACTTGGATGGCGTGTTGCGCAACGCCGCGCAATGGGTTGAGGCGCAAAAGGTGGACGGCCTGCAGCTGGAAATCATTCGCTTGCCCGGCCGCACGCCGGTAATGTTCTTTGACATTCCCGCAACCCTGGCGCACGCGAATCAAACCGTGCTGATGTACGGCCATATGGACAAGCAGCCCGAGTTCAGCGGTTGGCGCAGTGACCTAGGTCCGTGGACGCCCAAATACGAAAACGACAAACTCTATGGCCGCGGCGGCGCCGATGACGGCTACGCGGTGTACGCCAGCATTGCCGCCGTGCAGGCACTGAAAAATCAAAACACGCCGCACCCTCGCATCGTTGGCCTGATCGAGACCTGCGAGGAGTCGGGCTCCTACGACCTGCTGCCCTATGTGGATGCGCTGCGCACGCGTTTGGGCGACGTGGGTCTGGTAATTTGCCTGGACAGCGGCGCGGGCAACTACGACCAACTGTGGCTCACCACCAGCTTGCGCGGTATGGCCAGCGGCACGCTCAAGGTGGAGGTGCTGACCGAGGGCATTCACTCAGGCGATGCCTCGGGCCTGGTGCCGTCGAGCTTTCGCATCATGCGTCAGGTGCTTGACCGCCTGGAAGACAGCGCCACCGGTCGCCTTTTGCCGGCCAGCTTTCACTGCGAAGTGCCAGTTGACCGCCTAGCCCAAGCCAAGGCCACGGCTGCGATTTTGGGCGAAGAGGTGTACAAGCGCTTTCCTTGGGCGCATTACGACTGCGGCGGCTCCACCGCCTTCTCCCTGCCCACCACCACCGACCCGCTGCAGGCCTTGCTCAACCGCACCTGGACGCCGACGCTGAGCGTGACCGGGGCGGAGGGTTTTCCGGCGCTCAAGGATGCGGGCAATGTGCTGCGCCCTTACACGGCCTTCAAGCTCAGTCTGCGCCTGCCGCCGTTGGTGGACGCGGCCAGCGCCGTGCAAGAAATGAAAGCCCTGCTGGAAGACAACGCGCCCTACCAAGCCCGCGTCACCTTCGAGTCCGGCGGCGGCGCTACCGGCTGGAACGCGCCCAGCACCACGCCTTGGTTTGAGTCGGCGCTGAACGCGGCCAGCCTTGCTCACTTTGGCGCGCCCGTGGGCTACATCGGCCAGGGCGGCACGATTCCATTGATGAACATGCTCAGCCAAGGCTTTCCGACCGCGCAAATGATGGTGTGCGGTGTGCTTGGCCCCAAGAGCAACGCGCACGGTCCGAACGAGTTTTTGCATGTGCCTTATGCCAAACGGTTGACTGCCGCTGTGGCCCAGGTGATAGCGCAGATGCCTGCACGAACGTTGGCGCCGGGCTGAGACCACTGTGCCAGATGCACTGTTCATCAGCCCGCAAATAGGACTGTCGGGCCGCCTGGCGATCTATGACTGGCCGGCGCCCGAAGGACCGCCTCGCGGGCGGGTGCTTTTGGTGCACGGCCTGGGCGAGCATATGGGGCGCTACGTCCATGTGGCCGAGCAACTGCGCGCTTGGGGTTTTGCGGTGCGCGGTTACGATCACTATGGCCATGGCCGCTCAGCCGGGCCACGCGGCGACATGGTCAACGCCCGCTGTTTGATGGGCGACTTGGCTTGCATGATCGACGTGACGCGACAGCTGAGCTTGGCACAAGGCAAACCCTTGATTTTGCTGGGACACAGCCTGGGCGGCTTGATCAGCGCCAGCGCCGTGGCCGAGCAACTGCGCCCGATTGACGGTCTGGTGTTGTCCTCACCTGCCTTGGCCACTTCGGCCAACTTCGTGCAGAAAATGCTTCTGACCATCTTGCCCAAGCTGGC
Organism: Comamonadaceae bacterium; assembly: GCA_947452725.1. Classification (GTDB taxonomy): domain Bacteria; phylum Pseudomonadota; class Gammaproteobacteria; order Burkholderiales; family Burkholderiaceae_C; genus Limnohabitans_A. The sequence goes on from CANGEG010000038.1 coordinate 12,546, forward strand.
GCCGCACCTGTGTGTAGACAACGGCCTGAAAGCGGACTTTGTGGCGCGTGATTCGCAGGTCGTGAAGGCCTATTTGGCCGACCCGCTGGTGCACCGCCGTATCTCCGCCGGGCTGGCGCAGTGGATCGTGCAGCAAGCCCCGCGCACGCTGGCGCAAGCGGCCCATTGGCAAGTGCCCACTTTATTAATCTACGCCCGAGCCGACCGACTGGTCGATCCGGCGGGCAGCGCTCAATTTGCCAAAGAAGCACCGCCCTGTGTGCAAGCGTGCGGCTTTGATGGCATGTACCACGAGATCTTTAACGACCCCGACAAGGCGCTGGTTTTTGACTGCCTCAAAGTGTGGCTGGACGCTCATTTTTCTGTTTGAAGGCCAGCCACAGCAGAGCCAATGCCGTCAACGCCACGGGCAATAAAGAGCCGATATTTAACCAGCCCCAACCCTGGGTGGTGACCAAGGCGCCTGAGGCGAACGAGGTCAAAGCCATGGTGGCAAAAACACAAAAGTTGATGGCCGCCTGCGCACGGTCTTTTTCTTCGGGCCGCCAAGCGTGCATCGACAGCGTGGTGCTGCCGGTGAACAAGAAGTTCCAACCCAAGCCCAGCAAAAACAGGGCAATGACGAATTGGTGCAATTCCACCCCTGTCAAGGCCACGGCGATACAGGCAAAGTTCAGCAATACGCCCACGCCCATGATGGGCAAGGTGCCAAACTTCTTGATCAGGTGGCCGGTGAAAAAGCCCGGCGCGAACATGCCGATCACATGCCACTCCAGTACCAACGCAGCGTCGCTGAAGGTGAAGCCGCACACCTGCATGGCCAGCGGTGTGGCGGCCATGAGCAAGTTCATCACGCCGTAGCCCAAAGCGGCTGCGGCGGCCGCAACCATGAATACTGGCTGGCGCATGATCTCTTTCAAAGGCCGACCTTGAGAGCTGCCCGCCACCTTGGCGGGCAAGGGGGCAAAGCGGATGAAGGCCATCAGCACCATGCCCAAGAGGGCCACGCCAACCAGCGACAAATAGGCACCCATGAACGGGGTGTCCAGCAAGCCTTTGGTACGGGAGGCCAAGTTGGGGCCGACGATGGCGCCGATCAAGCCACCGGCCAACACCAGAGACACGGCTTTTTCGCGAAACGCCGGGGTTGACAACTCGGCCGCCGCAAAGCGGTACAGCTGGCCGTTGGCGCTGTAGTAACCCGCAACCACGGTGGCGCAGACCAGCAATACAAAGTTTTTGTCGTAGACCGCATAAGCACAGAGTAAGGCCGATAGCAGGCCCACCAGCAAACCAATTTGGAACGAGCCCTTGCGGCCAAAGCGGCTTTGCGTGCGCGCGACCAGACCGGTCGACAGCGCACCACCAACCACATAGCCCATGACCGGCAAGGTGGCCATCCAGCCCAAGGGCGCCAGACTCAGGCCAACCAGACCATTAATGGCGATGAAGGTGACGTTGTTAGTAAGAAATAGGCCTTGGCACAGGGCCAGTAAGAGGAGATTGGCGTTCATAGGCTAAGTTTAAGGGGACAAGGGTCGGGCCAGCTCAGAGGGGTGCATGAAAATGGGTGCATGAGTTAGGCACAATTGCGCCATGTCCTCTGCATCCACCCTGCCAGTTATTGCGTTGGCGTCTTTATCGACCCCTGCCCTGTACCTTACCGCCGCGTTTTACAAATTCGTTGACCTGCCCGACTTCACTGAGCGCAAAGCGCCATTGCTGGCATTTTGCGAAGCGCACCAGGTCAAAGGCCTGGTGTTGTTGGCGCGTGAAGGCATCAACAGCACTATTGCTGGAGCGCCCGATGACGTGCAGGCGGTGCTGGCCTATTTGCGCCAAGACCCGCTGTTGGCAGACCTGCAGCATAAAGAGTCGTACTCGGCCAAGCCGCCGTTTTACCGCATGAAGGTGCGGCTGAAAAAAGAGATCGTGACCCTGGGCGTGCCTGGCATCAGCCCCACGCTAATGGCCGGCACATATGTGCAGCCGCAAGACTGGAACGCCCTGATCGCTGACCCCGAGGTGGTGGTGATCGATACGCGCAATGATTACGAGGTGGAGATAGGCACTTTTGCGGGGGCGATCAATCCTCAGATTCAAAGTTTTTCGCAACTGCCCGATTGGGTAAACCAAGCGCAAGCGCTGAAAGAAAAAACCGGTCGGAAACCCAAGGTGGCGATGTTTTGCACCGGCGGCATTCGCTGTGAAAAATCTACCGCCCTGATGCGCGCCCAAGGTTATGAGGAGGTGTATCACTTAGAAGGCGGCATTCTCAAATACCTTGAAACCGTGGCGCCCGAGCATAGCCTGTGGCAGGGGGAGTGCTTTGTGTTTGACGAGCGTGTCTCCGTCGGCCACGGCCTGGTGCCCGGCCCGCACCGCCTATGCCGCTGTTGCCGCGACCCGCTGCCTGAAGGCGCGCTGGACTCGCCCTTGTATGAGGCCGGGGTCAGCTGCCCGCGCTGCCACGACCAAACCACCGAAGCGCAAAAAAGCAGCGCTCGCGAACGTCAACGCCAGTGGGAAAAAGCCAAAGCCAACGCGCAGCCGCACATTGGTGCGCCGCACAAAGCTGTGGGCCCTTCCTCAGATAAAGCCACGCGCAGCGCAGCGCTTTTGCCACCGGGCTCGCCCGTGCTGTATTCGTTTCGCCGCTGCCCGTACGCCATGCGAGCACGCTTGGCCCTGCAAAGTAGCGCCGTGCAATGCGAGTTACGCGAAGTGGCGCTAAAGCAAAAGCCCGAATCGCTGCTGCAAGCCTCACCCAAAGGCACGGTGCCGGTGCTGGTGCTGCCCGGTCAGGTGATCGAGCAAAGTCTGGACATCATGCTGTGGGCGCTGCAAAACAACGACCCGCAGCACTGGCTGCCTGCCGATGCCGCCATTCAGGCGGATGCGCTGCAGCTCGTGGCACAGTGTGACGCAGATTTCAAACACCACTTGGACCGCTACAAATACCCAAATCGCTACGAACTGCGGGATGGCTTGGCGCACCGCGCCCAAGGCGCGGTGTGGCTGGCGAGGCTGGAGAAGCGAGTTTTGGGGCAAGGATTTTTGGTGGATCGCCAATGGCGCTGGGCCGACGCGGCCATTGCGCCGTTTGTACGTCAGTTTGCCCGCACCGACGCGGCCTGGTTTGCGGCGCAACCCTGGCCCATGTTGCAAGCGTGGCTTGCAGCGTTTGAAGCCTCACCGGCTTTCAAACAGGTCATGAAAAGCCACAAGCCTTGGCAGCCGGGGCAAGCACAGTTGATTTTTCCTTCGGCAGATTGAGCGAGCCCCCCTCAGGCGGGGTTCACGCCAACGCAAAGTTAAGTTCAAGCCAAAGTCAACGCTGCCAACACAGCCAGCGGCGCGGTCTCCGCACGCAGCACGCGCGGCCCCAGTGTCACGGCTACAAAGCCCGCGGCCAGCGCGAGCGCCTCTTCAGTTGCAGTCAGGCCGCCCTCGGGGCCGCTGAGCAGGATCACTTCATTGTGCCCTCCTGCATGCCCTTGTAAGGCGGTGCGCAGCAGCTGTGTGCCGGGTGACAAGGACAAGACCAAACGCACACCGGTGGTCGCAGGGTGCTGCGCCAGCCAGGCGGCCAAGGTGTCGGCGGGTTCGATGCGCGTGACCCGGTTGCGCCCGCTTTGCTCACTGGCGGCCACTGCCACACCTTGCCAGTGGGCCAATTTTTTCTCGGCCCGCTCGCCCTTGAGTCTCAACACGCTGCGCTCGGCGATCAAGGGCGTAAGACTTGCGGCGCCCAGCTCGGTGGCTTTTTCAACCAGCCAGTCCATGCGCTCGTTTGCCGTGATGCCGCAGAGCAAATGCACAGCGCAGGCGGCTTCGCGCTCGGTGGCGCTGTGGGCGCCAATCAGCACGTCCACATCTGAGCGGCCCATGCGTGTCACTGTGGCTTCAAACTCGCCGCCCAGGCCGTTGAACACCGTGATGGCGTCGCCCGGTTGAAGGCGCAGCACCTGCACATGACGTGCGGGCGAAGGCGGCAGGCTCAGCGCATCACCGGTGTGAAGGGGCAGGGGGCAGTAAAAACGAGCCATGGCTTACATTCTCCCGTAAGCGAAACCGGTCTGGGTCTGGATGTTTTCCACCTCATCGACCAAGCGCATCAAGGGCCTAAGCTCACGGTAGCGGTTGGCGGTGGTACGAATATAGTGAATAAAGCGCGGCGAGTCAGCCAAGTATTTGGCTTTGCCGTCGCGCAGTGTCAGTCGGGCAAAAATGCCAGCTACTTTGAGGTGGCGCTGCAAGCCCATCCATTCCACCGCACGGTAAAAGGCGCCAAAGTCCTGGCTCCAGTCTTCGTGGTTCAGCAGGCCGGCTTTGCGGGCTTTTTCCCAGTAGCGCACGGTCACGTCCAGCACAAAATCCTCCTCCCAGCTTAGAAAGGCGTCGCGCATGAGGCTGGCCACGTCGTAGGTCACCGGACCGTACACCGCGTCTTGAAAGTCCAGCACGCCCAGGCGCAGATCGTCGGCCTGGGTGGGCAGCATCAGGTTGCGCGGCATGAAGTCGCGGTGCACAAACACGCTGGGCGCAGCCAAGTTGTGCTGCACGATATGCGCAAAGGCGTCGTTCAATGTCTCGCGCATCTTGCCTTCAACCTTCAGGCCGCGATGCTGCGCCAAATACCAGTCGGGAAACAAACTCAGCTCGCGGTTGAGCAAAGCCGCGTCATAGGCCGGCAAGACGCCCGGCTTGGAGGCCAGTTGCCAGTCAATCAGAGCATCTACCGCCTGCAGGTACAGAGCCAAATTGGCCTGCGGGTTGGCGCTGTCGATGGCCTCCATCATGGTGGTGCCGCCCAAGTCGGTTAGCAGCATGAAGCCGTGCGCCGCGTCCCAGTCCAGTACCTGGGGGGCTTTCAAGCCCGCCAAATGCATAAGTTGCGCGACCTGTACGAAGGGTTGGCAATTTTCTTTGTCTGGCGGGGCATCCATGACGATGCGGCTAGCACCGTTTTCTGTATCCAGTCGCAGGTAACGGCGGAAACTGGCGTCGGCCGATGCGATGCGCAAAGTGGCCGCTTGCAAGCCGTGAACGGGTGCGACACGGGCCAGCCAGGCCTCAAATGCGGCTTGCCGCTGTGGGTCGGCCCAGGTCACCGCGAGGGGGGAGGGCTGTGGGTCAGAAGCTGGGGTGTAAAGAGTTGTCACGTACAGAGGTTCGATTGGGTGGGAGCGCTTGCACTCATGGATAATCCATTCTACAAACCCTGTTTGCGCTTGCGGCGCGACCCAGGTGCCCCCACAGTGGCTTTCTGGCTTTCTTTTCACTCCCTTAAGACGCTTTGCTCCGTTTGCCTTTCTCTTTCACGTCACACATTGATTGCCTGAGCCCGCGCTTTGAGTGCGGGGTCATGGCCCTGCGGGCGAAGGCAATTGCCGTGTTTTGTGCCGTGCTGTGGACGCTGGGGGCCTGTGCGTGCAGCAGCGCTTGGGCGCAAAATGCCGCCGCCACTGACACGGCGCTGGTGCTGCGCGCCAGCCCGATGTTGCAAGAAAAGATTTCAGATACCGAGCGTAACAAATCCCCGGTTTTCATTGAAGGCCAATCCATCACCGCCCGCCCCGACATGGACATGGTCATTGAGGGCAACGCTCGGCTTCGCCGCTCAGGCCTGGCCGTGCAGGCCGACCGGATTGAATACGACCAAACCCAAAACACCGTCAAAGCCCAAGGCCAGGTACGCATTTCTCGCGAAGGCAACCGCTTTGAAGGACCTTTGCTGACGCTGCAAGCCGACACTTTTCAAGGGCAGTTTGTCAGTCCCATCTATGAGCTGAACAAAGGCGGCGGCCATGGCCAGGCGCAACAAATTGAATTTATCGACGCGAACCGAACGCTGATTCGCCAAGCCACCTACACCACCTGCACGCGCAGGCCAGGCCCGAGCTGGTTGCCCGACTGGGTGCTTAAGGCCGCCAGCCTCACATTGGACGATGAAGAGTCCAGCGCACAAACCGACAGCATGCAGCTGCGCTTCAAGGACGTGCCGATTTTGGCGCTGCCCTCACTGAGTTTCCCCATCACGGGGGATCGCAAATCGGGCTTTCTCTCGCCCACCTTGATCACCGACACGATCAACGGTTTGGCCGTGTCTGTCCCTTATTACGTGAACATCGCCCCTAACCGCGACGCCACAGTGACCACCACGGCCATGACCCAGCGCGGCGTGGCGGTAGATACGGAGTTTCGTTACCTGGAAGACCGCTATCAGGGCAAAAGCGTCTTTAACCTGATGCCCGCCGATAGCCTGCGCAGTCAAGCGCGCTGGGGTCTATCGGCCCAGCACAATGGCAGCTGGGACACTGGCCTGGACGCGGTGGGCAGCCTGGGCGTTGGGCTGAATTTGAACCGGGTCAGTGACGACAATTACTGGCGCGACTTTCCTCGCGCCGGTCTGACCCTGACCCAGCGGCTGCTGCCGTCCACGGGCTCCCTGTTTTGGGGCCGAGGCGACCTGTCGATGACCGCGCAGGTTCAGCGCTGGCAAGCCTTGCAAGACGTGAGCTCGCCCATCACGCCGCCCTATGACCGAGCGCCGCAAATTGTGATGCGTCACACACTGTGGGATACGAACGGGTTTGATATTTCCACCGTCGCCGACACCACCCGCTTTGAGTCGAATTTCTCGCGCATCCCTGGCGGCACCAGCGCCATCTTACGCAACGGGCAACGCAGCTACGTCAGTAGCCAAATCAGCCTGCCCTTGCAAAACAACTGGGGGTTTTTGACGCCCAAGCTGCAAGTGCACGCCACGCGCTACCAATTGGACAATCCGTTGAGCGACGGCAACTCCGCAGTCAATCGTGTGTTGCCTACCTTCAGCCTGGACTCGGGTGTGGTGTTTGAGCGCGACAACACCTTGTTTGGCCGCGCGCTGCGCCAAACACTGGAGCCCCGTGCATACTATGTGCGTACGCCTTATGCCGACCAATCCATGCTGCCCTTGTACGACACTGGAGCCACAGACTTCAACCTGTCAACCATTTACAGCCCCAACCCTTATGTGGGTCAAGACCGGATCGCCGACAGCAATATGCTGACTCTGGGCGTGACCAGCCGCTACTTGGACGCCAACACTGGGGCTGAGTTGGCCAAAGTCGGTTTTGCGCAGCGTTTTCGTTTTGCCGATCAATTGACAACCCTGGACAACAAGCCCTTGGCCAATGGCTTTAGCGACTTTTTGGTCGGCGCCGGCGTGCGCTGGGACGACCGCTGGTCGCTGGACTCGCTGGTGCAGCTCGATGCCCAAACGCACCAGACCACGCGCACCACCGTCGGCGCACGCTATAGCCCCACGCCTTACCGGGTGTTGAACACCGCCTACCGCATGACACGCGATCAAAGTGAGCAAGTCGATGTGGGCTGGCAGTGGCCTTTGCGTGACTTCACCTGGGGCGCAGCCGAAGAAGAAGGGCGCAGCATCACCCTTGGCCAAGGCCTAGGGCCAGGGCGCTGGTACAGCGTGGGCCGCATGAACTTCAGCTTGAAGGATCACAAGATGGTTGATTCAATTTTCGGTTTTGAGTTTGATGCCGGATGTTGGCTGGGCCGTGTGGTGCTGGAGCGGCTGCAAAGCACGGTGAGCACCGCCACCAGCCGACTCTATTTCCAGTTGGAATTTGTCGGTTTTGCAGGGGTTGGCTCCAGCCCCCTGAAAACACTGCGCGACAATATCCCCCGTTACCAATATTTGCGCGAAGATGTGGCGCCCCCTAGCCGGTTTCAGCA
>CANGEG010000039.1 GCA_947452725.1 Comamonadaceae bacterium
CGTCACCATAGGCGGCGAAGTTTTCGCGCAAGTGGTCATCGTTGATGGAATAGGGCAAGTTGCCCACGTAAATTTTGCTGCTCATGTTGAGCCTTTCAGAAATTGCCCACAAGCTGTTGAAAGCGATGTGCGCGGGAGAGATCGGTGTCCGTCAAGACGCCGAAGAGATGTGATTGGCAGTTACTGCTGCCGCTTCAAGGATTCAGGGGGTGGTGGTGCAGGTCTTGTGCACAAGAAATGCATAAGCTTTTGTAGCCATCTGTTGTCTTCAGCCCCAAAGAACAACTGAGTCACTCATGCTTATTGTACGCTTGATGGGGCTCCAAGCAACTCGCAAGTTAATTGACCTTTTTCAATCAGGCCATGTGGTGTTGAAAGTAGGCTGCGCGTTTATGATCAAATCTGTTTCAATTTTTATTTTTATCCGATGTCGACATTTGCAGAACAACTCAAAAGCGAAATCGCACGCATTGCAAAAAAAGAAATTCGTGCAGAAAGCAAAACACTGAAAATCCTCGCCACGCAACAGCGCGCTGAGGTCGCAGCACTCAAACGCCGTGTGGCCGAATTGGAGTCGGCTCTCAAGCGATTGAACAAAGCAGGTGCGCGATCTGCCCCTGCTACAACCCTGCCCGCGAACGATGAGGACGTGAAGTTGCGTTTTCGCGCTGGGGGTTTTGCCTCGTTACGTAAAAAGCTGGATTTGACGGCAGCGCAAATGGCGCATCTACTGGGTGTGTCGCCTCAATCCGTGTATCACTGGGAAATCGGCAAATCCCGCCCTCGCGCCAGCCAATTGCCTGCGATTTCAGCCGTACGCAAACTGGGTAAAAAACAAGTGTTGGAACGCTTAGCGGCCTAAGTCCAAAGCCGATTTTCTACTGGTTGCCTTTCCCATAAAAAAAACCCACAGGCCTTAGTCTGTGGGTTGAAAGGCCCCACCTGCTTGGTCAGGCTCGCCGTTGCCAAATTCAGGCCGCTCAGTCTCCGTGTCGGCCCGCCATTAAAGCGGTAAAAAAACCATTGAGCCATTGCAAGTTGACTGGTTTGGCGACAAAGATCGTGCCCTCTGGCAGGCTGCCGCGAGATTCAATTTCTTCAGCGCTCAACGCGGAGATCACCAAGTAAGTCATGCGATTGAAGGTCGGGTTTTGCCTTAGGGCGCGCAGCAACTCAAACCCGTCCACACCGGGCATGCTCAGGTCAGCAATCAAGATGTCCGGCATGATGCTGGAAATATCGATCAAGGCCTCCAGCCCAGAAGCCATGGCTGTGCAGTCAACGGGCATGTCACAACGCGCGCAAAAGTCGCGCATCATTTCGCGCGTGACCTCATCGTCTTCTACTAGCAAGACCTTGAGTCTGTTGTGCCGGTTCTCTGTCAACACCGAAGTCATGTTGTGGCGTCGTTGGTAATCGCGAATGGATTGCATGGAGATGCGGCGGTGCCCACCTTGCGTCTTCCACGCTTGCAGTTCGGTTTTTTCGACCAGGGTCTGAATAGTTCCCACGGACAAGCCCAGCAGTTTTGCTGCATAGGTCGTGCCGCAGTAATCCTCAGGACGTTCGGGTGTGGAGTGGGTATTCATTCGTTTATTCTATCTAAAGAACTACTTTTAAAACAAGAAAATTAAAAAAATACACATAATTTCTGTAATTGATTGTTTTGTTGAGTACTTGTGACAGTTGCATGAGTTGGTCTCGCCTGCGACAAGTCCTTGCATACGACATCAAGGCCCGGGCCTTAACATCGAGCGCATAAAACAAGATTTCTACTGGAGACTGTGGATGACCGCTCACGCTGCGTTTTGGCCCAAAAGGCTGCCCTTTGCGATTTCGCCCCCCGTGACCTCGCTTTGGGTCAATTTGGAGATCAGCGCCAAACGCTATCCCGATAAATTAGCTTTGGTGTTCATGGGCCGCACTTGGACCTATGCCGCGCTAATGCATGAAACTGAAAAACTGGCTGGTTATTTGGCCAGTTTGGGCGTGCGCAAGGGGGATCGTGTGGTCCTGAATATGCAAAACTGCCCGCAGTTGGTGATCTCGCACTTTGCAATCCTGCGGCTGGATGCCGTGGTGGTGCCGGTCAACCCCATGAACCGTATGGAAGAGCTCAAGCACTACATCATCGACCCGGATGCGCGCGTGGCCATCACTACCGCCGATCTGGCGCCCGAATTGGCAGGTGCCAGCGACGCCTTGCCGCCAGAGCAGCAATTGCAGCACTTGGTGGTAACGCAATTCACCGACGCGTTTGACCCCGTGGCCGCAGGCCCGGAGAACTTGCCTGCGCATTGGCACGATTGGCTGGTTCCTGTGCGCGCCTTGCCGACTTTGGCGCATGGCCAAGTCCACGCCTGGACGCAGGCTGTGGCCCAAGATCTGCCTTTGCCTCAGGTCACGGCCACTCCCAGCGATTTGGCCATCTTGCCCTATACCAGCGGCACCACCGGCTTGCCCAAGGGCTGTATGCACCCACACAGCAGCATCATGCACAATGCCATGGCCAGTAGCTTGTGGGGCAATGGCACCCCCGAAAATGTGGCATTGGCCGTAGTGCCCATGTTCCACATCACTGGCATGGTCAGCGTGATGCACACCTCCATTTTCATGGGGGCCACGCTGGTGCTGATGCCGCGTTGGGACCGTGACGTGGCCGGGCACCAGATTTCCAAATGGAAGGTGACGCACTGGACAAACATCCCAACCATGGTGATCGATTTGTTGGGCAGCGCGCAGATTGAAAAATTTGATCTCTCTAGCCTAACCTACATTGGCGGGGGAGGCGCCGCCATGCCCGAGGCCGTAGCGCAGCGCTTGATGGACCAATTTGGCCTGCGTTTCGTGGAAGGCTATGGCCTGACCGAAACCGCCGCTCCCTCGCACAGCAACCCTCCAGATGCGCCTAAAAAACAATGCCTGGGCATTCCGTTCATGAGCGTGGATTCGCGCGTGGTCGACCCCGACACACTCAAAGAATTACCTCAAGGTGAGGCTGGTGAAATCGTCATGAGCGGGCCACAAATCTTCAATGGTTACTGGAAGCGGCCTGATGCGACCGCCGAGGCTTTTTTTGAGAGAGATGGCAAAAGCTTTTTTCGCTCGGGCGATATGGGCCGCATCGATGAAGAAGGCTATTTCTTCATGACTGACCGCTTGAAACGCATGATCAACGCTAGCGGTTTCAAAGTCTGGCCTGCCGAGGTCGAGGCCTTGATGTTTCGCCACCCAGCTATTCAAGAGGCTTGCGTCATCGCCACGCGCGACGCCTACCGGGGTGAGTCGGTGAAAGCCGTAGTGGTCTTGCGCAGCTCGCACAAAGGTCTGGTGACAGAGCAAGAAATTATCGAATGGTGCCGCGATAGCATGGCGGTCTACAAAGTGCCGCGCGTGGTGTCTTTTGCCGACGCTTTGCCCAAAAGCGGCAGCGGTAAAGTGATGTGGCGCGCCCTGCAAGAAGCCGAGCAAGCTGCCGCGGCTTAAAGGCGGCTTGAACGCGATATCCTCTAAGGCATGAATCACACCCCTTCTCGTTTGCGTTTGTCCGTGTTGGACCAGTCTGTGTCAGTGGCTGGTCGAGGGCAGGATGAAGCCATTCGCCAAACTCTTGCACTAGCCCAGCATGCTGAGCAGTTGGGCTACGACCGTTTTTGGGTGAGTGAACACCACAACCACCCGAGCATTGTGGGCACAGCGCCCGAGGTGTTGATGGGCGCTGTTGCCGCATGCACAAAGCGCATCCGCATTGGCAGTGCGGGCGTCATGTTGCCGCACTACGCGCCGCTTAAAGTGGCTGAGCAATTTCGCGTGTTGGACGCGCTGGCGCCAGGGCGTATCGATTTGGGCGTGGGCCGCGCACCTGGAAGCGATGGGCGTACCGCGCAATTGTTGAACTCTGATCGTCATGCCAGCGACAACTTTCCCCAGCAAGTGATGGAGTTGCAGGCCTGGGTCACCGGCCAACCCTTGCCCGTAGGCCATCCCGGTCACAACGTCTTCGCATACCCGACCGCTGAAACAGCGCCCAATGTCTGGATGCTGGGCAGCTCTGATTACGGTGCGCAATTGGCCGCTCACTTAGGCTTGCCTTACGCCTTTGCCTGGTTCATCACTGACGGGCAGGGCGCAGAGCAGGCGCTGCGCCTGTATCGCGAAACCTTTCGCCCCAGTGAGCGCCTGACCAAGCCCCAAGCCACCGTGTGTGTGTGGGCCTTGGCGGCTGACAGCGATGCCCAAGCCTGGCACTTGTTTGAAAGCCGTGCGCGCTGGCGAATGGACCGCAACCTGGGGCGCATTGGCCCCATGCTACCGCCAGAATTGGCGGTTCGTGAATATTCCGTCAGCGAGCAATTGGCGCTGGCGCAGCTCAAAGACAACGCCTTGGTCGGCAGCGCGGACGTTGTGGCGGAAAAGTTACGCCACCTGGCCGAGCGCCTGCATGTCGATGAGGTGGTCGTTATCACTTGGACGCACGACCCGCAAGCGCAACGCCGCTCTTACGAACTGTTGGCGCAAGCCTTGGCTTTGACGTCTGAATCTTAAAATTTTTGGAGAAACCCATGTTCACTACCGCCATCGCCGGCAGCCTTCCCAAACCTGAATGGTTGGCCGAGACGCAAAAACTCTGGCCTGAATGGAAGTTCGAAGGCGACAGCCTGCTGCGGGCCAAGGCCGACGCCACTTTGCTGTGGATCAAAGCGCAAGAAGACGCCGGAGTGGACGTGATTGGCGACGGCGAGCAAGCGCGCCAGCACTTTGTCCACGGCTTTGTGGAGCATGTGGAGGGCATAGACTTTGTTAACAAAGTCACCATGGGCATTCGCAACAACCGCTACGACGCCCAGGTGCCTCAAGTGATTGCACCGCTGCGCTTGAAAGGCCGTGTCCATGCGTTTGAAGCGCAACTGGCCCGCGCCCATACGAAGAAAAAGCTCAAATTCACGTTGCCTGGCCCAATGACAATTGTGGACACCGTGGCTGACCGGTTTTATGGCGATAAGGTGAAGATGGCCATGGCCTTTGCTGAGTTGCTTAACCAAGAAGCATTGGCGCTTCAAGCCGATGGCGTGGACATCATCCAGTTTGACGAGCCGGCCTTCAACGTTTACATGGACGAAGCGGCGGAGTGGGGCGTTGCGGCTTTGGAGCGTGCGGCGCAAGGCTTGACCTGCACTACCGCAGTTCACATTTGCTATGGCTATGGCATTGAGGCCAACAACAATTGGAAGAAAACTTTGGGCGACGAGTGGCGCCAGTACGAAAAGGTGTTTCCAGCCTTAGCGAAGAGCAGCATTCAGCAAGTGAGTTTGGAGTGTTTTCACTCCCAAGTGCCGATGGATTTGATGGCCTTGTTGAAAGATAAAGATGTGATGGTGGGCGTGATCGACGTGGCCAGCGAAACCATCGAAACGCCGGAGGAAGTGGCCGACACCATTGGCCGTGCGATGCAGTTTGTACCCAAGGCCCGGATCATTGCTTGCACTAACTGCGGCTTAGCCCCGATGAGCCGCGAGGTTGCCGAGGCCAAACTAAACGCCCTGGTGCAGGGAGCCAAGCTGGCCTCGCAGCGCTACGCCTAAGACGTGCGGGGCTGAGCTGTGAAGTGTTCAAGCCGGCACTAGGTTCAAGCCACCACAGGTTCCACCGGCATGCTGAGCACGCCCAAGGCTGGGTCGTAACCGCTCTTGCGCAGGTGCAGGGCCAGAGCCGCATCCATTGACTGATTGTGCTGCGCAAACCACACCCCTAACTCATGGGTCATGGTGCGGATCAGAGGCAGGTTGCCGATGTCGCTGTCCTTGTCGCCCAGCCCTTCTCGCATCACTTGAAGCACGACTTTGTGCTGCACGGTGTGCACCTGGGTGGACGAGAAGCTGGTTTGCAGCATCCAGCGGTCTTCACGCTCAAACTGCCCCTCGGTATGGGTAATTAGCTGGCGCCAGATGGCAAGTAAGTTAGCGTCGGTAGCCACCGACGCCTGCTCCAGTAGCGCCGCCAGCCGTTGGCTCGGCTCGTCCATCGCGGGCAAATCCAACGATAAGATTTCTTTCCATTGCAATGGTGTCACGCAGCGCTCCTTAGGTGCCGCAGCTTAGCGCGCAGGCAAGTTGTGAGTCTTGATCCACGTCATAGCTGGCGTAAGAACTTGAGAAGGACCAGATAATCACACAAGAAGCACGGGAGATCGGCCGGCAGGCCCATTGCCATGCGCCTTAGCGCGTTATGCTTATGGCCCATGCCTGTTATTTCCGGACCGCTTTGATGTCTCTACCCCTGTTGTCGCCGCCCTTGACCGCCCCTGATCAGCTGGTAGCCACGCTGTTTACGCAAGGTTTTGCTGTGTTGAGCGCGGCCAGCGTCTGTCACTTGGCGGGGGTCACGCTCCCGTCTTTGCAGGCCCTGCAGCCCGCCTGGGACGATTTGCCGCCAGACCAGTATCTAAAAGACGGCGGCCGCTACCGCCGCAGGCGCCATGCCAGCTTGCAGGTCAGTGCCGATCACGTGCAGACCATGCCGCACCGGGCGCACTGGCAGCCGATTTCATATAACGCTTTGCATGGGGGCATGCAGCGCTGGTTTGATCCCGTGGCCCCCGAGGTTTTGCGCCAGCCGGCCTGGCAGGCTTTGTTAAGCTGGTTGGGCAAGGTGGCCTCTGCCGTCCAAGGTGAACAAACCTGGTTCACCGAAGCGCACCAGTTCCGCATTGACACGACCGACGGTATTGGCCGCCCCACGCCTGAAGGGGCGCACCGCGATGGCGTGAACTGGGTGGCTGTATTTTTGGTCGCCCGCCAGGGCGTCAAAGGCGGCGAGACCCGCGTGTTTGATGTCTCCAGCCCCAACGGTCAGCGCTTTACGCTGACCGAGCCTTGGTCACTGCTGCTGCTGGACGACACCCGCGTGATCCATGAGACCACGCCGATACAGCCCGAGCTTGCCGGCGGATGGCGCGACACTATGGTGGTCACGCTGCGTTCTGGCGGCTTTCTTGACGACCCTGTCGGGTCCGCTTGAACACAAAAAAGGGAGTTCGCAGCGGACTCCCTTTTGATTGTTGCGAGAAGTTGAGTTTTAAATGCGCTCAAAAATTGCGGCAATGCCCTGGCCGCCCCCAATGCACATGGTCACCAACGCGTAGCGACCGCCCACGCGTTGAAGCTCGTACAGGGCCTTAACGGTGATCAGCGCGCCAGTGGCGCCAATAGGGTGACCCAGCGAAATGCCAGACCCATTGGGGTTGACCTTGGCCGGGTCTAGGCCCAGTTCGCGCGTCACGGCACAGGCTTGCGCAGCAAAGGCTTCGTTTGCCTCAATCACGTCCAAGTCATTCACGCTCAAACCTGTTTTCTTGAGCACGGCCAGCGTTGCCGATATCGGGCCTGCGCCCATGATCTGGGGATCCAGACCGGTGTGGGCGTAACCCACCAAACGCGCCAGTGGCTTGGCGCCACGCGCCTTGGCTACTCCGGCCTCCATTAACACCACGGCAGATGCGGCGTCATTGATGCCTGAGGCGTTACCGGCGGTCACCGTACCGTTTTCTTTAACAAAAACGGGTTTCAGTTTGGCCATGTCTTCGATCTTGCAGCCGGGGCGAAAGTGCTCGTCGGTGGCGTAGGCCACTTCGCCTTTTTTGCTTTTTAGCATGATCGGCATGATCTGCTCTTTGAAGTAACCGGCCAGGGTGGCGCGTTCCGCGCGGTTGTGGCTTTCTACCGCCAGAGCATCTTGCATTTCACGGGTGATGCCGTATTTTGCAGCCACGTTTTCGGCCGTCACGCCCATGTGGATGGTGTGGAACGGGTCGTGCAGCGCACCAACCACCATGTCGACCAGCTTGGTGTCGCCCATGCGGGCACCCCAGCGAGCGCTCAGGGAGGCGTAGGGGCCGCGGCTCATGTTCTCGGCACCGCCGCCAATGGCAATGTCGCAGTCACCCAGCATGATGGACTGGCTGGCGCTGACGATGGCCTGCAAGCCAGAGCCGCATAGGCGGTTAACGTTGAAGGCGGGTGTGCCCTCGGCGCAGCCGCCGTTGATTGCAGCCACGCGCGACAGATACATGTCTTTGGGCTCGGTGTTGACCACGTGCCCGAACACTACATGGCCTACGTCCTTGCCCTCTACTCCCGCGCGCGCCAACGACTCGCGAACGACTTGCGCGGCCAGCTCAGTAGGGGGAAAGTCCTTCAGGCTGCCGCCATAGGTCCCAATGGCGGTGCGCACACCGCTGACAACAACAACTTCACGGCTCATATTCAGTCTCCAATTAGGTGAAAAATTTAACCCTCAGTGTCGGACGCAAAGACTACACCGCGCTGACAAATTCAAGCGATTGGGTTGGTTAAACGCTCAGGACGTTCAGTCGCGAATGTCTGCCACCGGGTTATCGCCAAAATCTGGCCTCGCCAAAAAGACCAGGATTCGAGCTGCAGCATCAACCGCTGAAGTGAGCTGGCCTCCGGCCTTGAGTTGGATGAAACCGGCTTGGTCTGGAAAGGCACTTGCATCTGCGCCGCGCAACTGGATTTGCATGTCGGTGTCGATCACCCCTGGGGCCAGGGCGCAGACCTTGGCGCCCATGGGCTTGAGTGCTTCTTCCAGCGCCAGGCATCGTGTAAATTGGTCCATGCCCGCCTTGGCCGCGCAGTATCCGGCTTGTGAGGCCATGGCGCGGCGGCCGAGACCCGAGGAAATGTTCAACACCTTACGCGGCAACTCCCATGCTTCTGTGGCCGCCAAAAAGGCTGCGGTCAGTTGCATGGGCGCTTCCAATCCCACGCGCAGGGCATGGCCCAAATCGGCGGGGTCGGCCTGGCTCATGGGGCCAATGCGCGGGATCACGCCGGCATTGTTGATCAAGGTCACGCTGGCCCAGGCGCCCGTTTTTTGTCTGCTCAGCCAGGTGCCCAGGCGTTCGCTGGCGGCCACGCCTTGGGCCAAGTCCTGTGACCACTGCGTCAAATGGGCGCCCGCGTTTTGGGCCAATGGCTCCAATTCAGCATTGGTTTTGCGCGAGATGCACAGCACGCTGTGACCCGCCTGCAGCAGTTGCTGGGCCATGGCCAAGCCCATGCCACGTGAGGCGCCGGTGAGGATGTAGAGGTTTTGTGTCATGCGCTGCATGTTAGGTCAAGAGCTGTTGATTGCGCTGTCACCTGCGTGTTTACTTAGCTCGCGTTGCGCGCTAAGTAAACACTCAGGATCCTTGGCTTGCGCGAATGCGGTTGACTTCCAAGGGCGTGACTTCGCGGGCATGGTTGCCCCATTGGCTTCGCAAATGGGTCAGCACCGCTGCAATGTCTTTGTCGTCCAGTGTCAAAATGAAAGGCGGCATGCCATAAGGCCTTGGATTGCCGCTGGTGGCCGGAGGATAGCCGCCATACAACAGAGTTTGAACCAAGTTGGTGGTGTCGCTTTGAAGCACTCCCCGCTGACCCGCCAAAGCCGGATAAGCACCGATCTGCCCCTGACCTTGATCCCCATGACATTGGGCGCATTGCTTGTCGTAAATCGCTGAGCCACGGTTGGCGGTTTCGAGGCTTATGGCACGTTGCTCGGTTGCTTTGGGCACACCGGATGCCAAAGCGGTCGCTGCGGCAAAAGTGCTTGGGATAGCTTGCGATTGCAAATAGATGGCCATGGCGCGAAGGTCTGGTGCGTTCAAGTACTGGGTGCTGTACTGCACCACCTCTGCCATGGGGCCACTGGTGTAATGCTGTCCGGATTGGCCAGTCTTGAGCAATGTTTGAATCTCACCCAACGGGGCCTGTGCCAAACCGGTTTGGGCGTTGTCGGTGAGCGAGGGCGCGGTCCAGTTGACCACCGGCATCAACCCGCCCGTTAGGTCGTCCACTGCCCCAGAGGCGCCCAGCGCGTTTCGGGTACTGTGGCAGGCCGCGCAATGGCCCAGGCCTTGCACCAAGTAGGCGCCGCGGTTCCATTCGGCGGTTTGACCTGCCTTGGCTTGGTAGCTGCCCGCTTTGAAATACAGCGTACGCCAGACCGCTAATGCGGGCTGGGTGCCTAGCGGCCAATGCAGGCTGTGAACCGGCGGTTGATTGACAACTGGAGGAAGGCTTTGCAGCCACGCAAACATCGCGTCTGCTTCAGATCGGCTAATTAAGGTGGTGTGGTTGTAGGGAAAGGCGGGGGTGAGCAAATGCCCATCGCGCGAACGCCCGTGATGCAGCGCGCGCCAAAAGTGGGCAGAGCTCCACTGACCTATGCCCGTTTCGGGGTCGGGCGTGAGGTTACTACTGTACACGCTGCCAAAAGGGGTTTCGATGCCTCGCCCACCGGCCATGGGGGTGCCACCTCGCGCGGTATGGCAGGCGATGCAATTGCCCGCTTGCAACAAGTATCGGCCTTGAGCCAGGGTCTCGGGTGACGGGGATGTTGTCAAGGTGGGCACGCTGCGAGGATCTGGAACAGTCACGTCCACGCCATCGGCAAAATTATCCCAAGCCACGCCAGCGCAAAGCAGCAAGCCCAGACCCATCAGTACCCATCCTGAGCGGCGCCAGTTCATGGTGCCCCCTTGAGCTCGGGCGCACTGCCACAGCGCGCCTGTAACGGGCTGCCTGCCCGCAGGGTGAGTGTTGCCGCGGGGGAGCTATCGGCGGGCGCAGATTGGATCGACAGCCAGGTGGCCACTGCAATCAAATCACTGCTGTCCATCCGTGCAACCAATTGGGCCATGCAATCAGGGGCCAGGGCCTGGCGTTGGTGGGTTTGCCATGCACCGAGCTGGGCGCTCAGGTAATCCAGCGGCAGGCCAAGTAGCCCGGGCACATGTGGCTGCAAACCCGCCAGGCGCTCGCCATGGCATTGAATGCAGGCGGGCAGTTGGCGCCCGGCGTCGCCTCGCAGCGCCAGTTGCTGGCCTCGTGCCAAGAGCGCAGGCGCCATTCTGGACGCAGTTTGTGCAGGGGCGGAGTAGGGTAGTTTCAGATCCGAGAAATACTGGGCGATCTCACGCAAATAGTCATCCGTCAGGGGATCGACCAAGCGAGTCATCAGGCCGTAGTGCCTGCGGCCTTCGGCAAAGTTTTTCAGCTGGTTGTACAGATAGCCCGCGGGCTTGCCTGCCAGGCGGGGGTAATAACCGTCTGGCCCGGCACGGCCCCGGTCGCCATGGCAGGCGGTACACGCTCTGGTGCGCTCGGCCATGGAGTCTTCAAAGCCTTTGGCTTGGGCACTGTTGAAAGTGAAGGTGCAGAGCACTGTGGCCGCCATCAACGCCAAGCCTGAGATCAAACGTCGAACAATGTAAAACATAGGCCAAAGATAACCGACAATTGGGGCCTGAGCGTTGAAGGTGTTGACCGCCTTGGCAAACCGTCATTAACGCCCCTCTGAGATCTTTTTGATCTGTCCTTGATTTTCTTGAGTTTTCTTATGTCCGATATCCAAGTTCGATTTGCTACTCTCAAAGACGCTGCTGACGTGGCCCAACTGCATTTGATTGCCGCCATGACTTTGTATGAGGGTCAAGTGCCCCTTGAGCATTGGGCTGCGACGCCCATGCCCAAGCGCGCCTCGTACTGGAAAGAGGCGATTGAGTTTGCTGAACCCCAGGTGATGGTTGCCGTGCTCGACGAAGAGATTGTTGGGATGGTGGGCTATGACCGCTCACGCGACCCCAAGACGCCCAACACCACCGGTGAAATATGGGCAATTTATGTGGATCCCGATCGGTTGGGTCAAGGCATTGGCCTGTCCCTGTGGGACGCCGCACGCGAAGGCCTGGTGGAAGAAGGATGCACTGATGTGACGGTGTGGTTGCCGCTGCGCAACGAGCGAACTTTGCG
Source organism: Comamonadaceae bacterium (assembly GCA_947452725.1). Taxonomy (GTDB): domain Bacteria; phylum Pseudomonadota; class Gammaproteobacteria; order Burkholderiales; family Burkholderiaceae_C; genus Limnohabitans_A. Next base: position 11,817 of record CANGEG010000039.1, read on the forward strand.
TTTCTTTGACCTGGCCGGCTTCAAGCGTGAAATGAACACCGCACGCACCGTGCCCATGGGCGAAGCGCGGGTGGAAGAAGTGCGTTTAAAGCGCAAGCTGGACTGAGTTTGCAGCTGATCTTGGCCCCAATGGAGGGCCTGCTCGACCATTCTTTGCGCGATGCGCTTACCCGCGTTGGCGGCGTGGACCGCTGCGTGTCTGAATTCATTCGCGTCACCGGCACTTTGCTGCCGTGCCGGGCGTTTGAGCGGGTGGTGCCCGAACTGCGTAACGGCAGCCGCACTGCTGCCGGAGTGCCGGTGCGCGCCCAGTTGCTGGGCTCGGACGCGAACTGCCTGGCAGAGAACGCCGCCCGCTTAGCCGAAATGGGCTCAGCCGGCATTGATTTGAATTTTGGCTGCCCCGCCAAAACTGTTAATTTGCACCGAGGCGGCGCTGTGTTGCTCGATGAACCCGAAACCGTTGCGCACATTGTGGCGGCGGTGCGCCGCGCGGTGCCGGCCCATGTGCCGGTGTCGGCCAAGATGCGTTTGGGCTTCAACGACGACAGCCGCGCCGAGGAATGTGCCTTGGCGATCGAGGGCGCGGGCGCCACCGAGTTGGTGGTCCACGCCCGCACCAAGGCGCACGGTTACCGCCCACCCGCATACTGGGACCGCATTGCCGATTTGCGTGCTTTGGTCAAATTGCCTTTGATCGCCAATGGTGAAATCTGGACTCTGGCCGACGCCTTACGTTGCCGGGAGGTCACTGGCTGTAAGGATTTGATGATTGGCCGCGGCATGGTGTCGGACCCTGGTTTGGGCTTGGCCATTCAGGCTCACGACGCGGGCGTTGGCTTGACGGACAAGTTGGATTCCCCAGACTTACCAGATGCGTCTAGAGCAGCCTCTTGGGCCAGCTTGCTGCCACTTATGTTGCAGTTCTGGTACCGGGTGAGTTTGCATGTGGCGGCTCGCCATCGCGCGGGGCGCTTAAAGCAGTGGCTCAATTATTTGCGACGCAGCTACCCCCAAGCACAGCAGGCGTTTGACGAACTGCGCTTAATGCACGAGCCCGTTCACATTGAGCAGTGGTTACAGCAAGCCCTGCAGATTCAGTCCAAGGCTCAGTCCAACACCTGATGATTGGCGGCCAGGTGCGATGCCACTTCGCTTCGCAATTGCTCCAACTGGGGCGCCATAAGAGCAAAAGCGGCGCGAACTTCAGGGCCGTCCCCATGTTTGCTTAAAGCCTCGACAGTGACCACATGCTCTACCAAAGCATCAACGCAAAACACCGGTGCAAAACCCTTGACTTGGTGCAGCAAACGGTTAGCACCTCCCACATCGTCTCGGCTCAAAAGGTCGGTAATGAGGGGAATGTCGGTGGTTAGCGTTTTGTGCAGCGTTTTGAGTAACGACAGAAAACCCTCTTCGTCTCCAATGAATTCCATCCCCCTCTCCACAGAGAGGTAGGCAAATGAGGGAGAAGTGGTCATGGTCATGACAGGCTGGAGTGAGGGGTTATAGGAAATTGCTAATGTTGTAGATTTTAACCAAGCAATTCGTCTAATCCCCCAGTAGGCTCAAAACGGCGGTTGCGAAAATGCAAACGGGTTGGCCCGGGCAATGCACGCTCACGCAGCGAATGCCGTTCATCGCCAGGGTAGCAAATCACCCTGATACCCTCTTGGTCAAATGGCTCGGGTTGAATTGTGGGTGGTTTTTGACTTTGAGCCGCGGCCAAGGCACTGGCAGCGCTGTCAAAGCGATTGAGGTGCGAAAGGCTCATGATTTGCGGCGGTGCCAGCTCAATTTGGCCTGCCCAGTAGCGAGTCAGCGCTTCGCGCGGGGCCAGCCAAACGCTTTCGGTCGTTTCAAAGTTGTCGTGCGACGCAATTTGGTCTGCAGGAGCCTGCGCCAAGAAGAAGCGGGTGTCAAAGCGCTTGTTGGTCACTGAAGGCACGCGCGGAGTGATCCATCGCGACCAGGGCACCAGGGCTTGGGTGTGCAGGGTCAAATTCAAATGCGCCAACAGAGGGGTAAAAGCCATGCCTTGGCTCAGGTGGTGCCGCGCCGCTGTCAAAGTGTCGGTGTGAAGTTGCCCTGGCGCCGAATGTTCCACAAAGGTATGCGCCAACAGCACGCTGGATTCTTCAAAGGCTTCGCGCAAGGCGGCCACAAACAGGCTGGCGGCTTTGCCCTCGGGCAGATCGGCTTCGCCCAGCTGGTCGTGCAGGGCGGCGGCGGGCCGGTCCAATCGGTGCAGCAAATCGGGGTGGGCGTCGGCCGCATCAAGCTTGCCGCCAGGAAAGACAAAGGCTCCGCCCAGCACCGAGGAGGAGGCGTGACGTTTGAGCAGCAACACCTCCAGCCCCGAGGGGCCATCGCGCAGCATGACCACGGTGGCTGAATCCAGAGGGGGGGTCGTCACAATTTCTGAGTTGATTTCCATGAGGTTTTTCCTGGTCAGCTGTCAAACAGGCTACAGAAAAGGTCTGTGTTTGCGCCTATATTGCAAGCATGGCCTCAGGCTATCAGAGTTGCGCAGGCAATGAGTTAATTGCTGGCACCTCGGCGTCAGGCCGCATTTTTATCAGAAAGATCACACCATCATGAGTCTCAACTTCAAAGGCCGCGTGGCCATCGTAACCGGTGCTGGCGGCGGTTTAGGTAAACAACACGCTTTGGCTTTGGCCGCTCGCGGGGCCAAAGTGGTCGTGAACGACCTGGGCGCCGATGTGCACGGCGACGGCGGCTCGGTCAGCGCCGCGCAGGCCGTGGTGGATGAGATTCGCCGCAGCGGCGGCGAGGCCATGGTCAATGGGGCCTCGGTGACTGACTATGAGGCCGTCAAAGCCATGGTGCAGCAGACCATGGACGCTTGGGGAAGAGTTGACATTTTGGTCAACAACGCTGGCATTTTGCGCGACAAGAGCTTTGCTAAAATGGAGATCGCAGATTTCCGCTTGGTCATGGACGTGCATGTGATGGGCGCGGTGCATTGCACCAAGGCTGTGTGGGCCATCATGCAGGCGCAAAACTATGGGCGTGTGGTTTTGACCACCTCGTCCAGCGGGCTTTATGGCAACTTTGGCCAGGCTAACTACGGTGCCGCCAAAATGGCCTTGGCCGGTTTGATGCAAACCCTGTCGATCGAAGGCGAAAAGCACGGCATCCACGTTAACTGCTTGGCGCCCACCGCTGCGACCCGGATGACCGAAGGCTTGATGCCGCCAGAAGTGCTCAACGCCTTGCAACCCCAAGCCGTGGTGCCCGCCATGCTGGTCATGGCCAGTGAAGACGCGCCAAATCGAACCATCTTATGCGCTGGCGCAGGCAGTTTTGAGGCCGCTCACATCACCTTGACTCAAGGCCTGCATCTGGGCTTGCATCACGATACGGCCGAACAATTGGCTGCGGCACTGGCGCAGGTTAAAGACCCAGCAGGGCAGACCATGCCTTTGAGCGGCTCTGCACAAGGAGGCCACGAGATCGCCATGGCCATGGCGGCGCACAAGGCTTGAGCCTCATGTCTGGCTGGCGTAAAAAAAACGCCCTCCAGCCAAAGCTGAAGGGCGTGAAGAAGTCTCTAAGACTACAAGTCTGTCAGGCAACTGCTTGATGCAATGACGAGTTCATTATACTGTATTTTTGTACAGTACTCATGGATCTTTGTCCTCATGCGCTGGCCGATAGCGGGAGTTGGTTAGAGCGTTTTCGCCTTTTGCTGTGCTTGACGCAATTTGTCTTTTTTGTTTGGTCGCAGTCCTTTGACGCCGCCCGTAGGGTCGTTGGCCGTGCCTTGGGGATGAGGCGCATCCGGTGCGGCTCCTGCTTGTGAAGTGGGTTCAAAGCCGACCAGTATTTCGCGTGGCACCGAAATGGCTTGGCGTTTTTCAATCAAGCGCCAATGTGCTTCGGTCTCGGGGCCTACAAAGCTCACTGCGAGGCCACTATGGCCGGCGCGGCCAGTGCGACCAATGCGGTGGGTGTAGTCTACGGCCGAGCGCGGTAAATCAAAATTCACCACGACCGGTAGCTCTGAAATATCCAAACCTCGTGAGGCCACATCCGTGGCGATCACCACTTTCACGCGCGAGGCTTTAAAGTCGGCCAAGACCTGGCTGCGTTTGCCCTGGCTCAGTTGGCCATGAAAGGGCTCGGCGTTGATGCCGGCTTTGCGCAGCTTGGCTGCAATGATTTGACAGGCGTGTTGGGTGGCGGCAAAGACCAGTACCCGCTTCCAGCTATGGGTTTGAAACAGGTGTCGCAGCAACTGGGTGCGCTGGGGTGCGTCCACCGCAATGGCGCGTTGCACTATGTCGGGCGCGCTGCCAGGCTGGGGTAACACATCGAGCCTAACCGGGTCGGTCAGCAAGGCGTCGGCCAGGCTTTGCACCGCGGAGGCGAAGGTGGCGGAAAACAGCAGGTTTTGGCGTCTCGAGGGCAGGTGCTTCAAAATCGCTTGAAGCTCGTCTTGAAAGCCCAGATCCAGCAGTTTGTCGGCTTCGTCCAGTACCAAAATCTGTACCTGAGATAAGCTCAATGCGTTCTTGTCGAGCAAATCCAGCAGCCGGCCCGGTGTGGCAACGATCACGTCGGCGCCGCCGCGCAAACCCATCATTTGCGGATTGATGGATACGCCGCCAAACACCACAGTAATTTTCAGATTGCTCGGCAATTGCGTGACCAAACTGCGCAAGGTCTCGCCAACCTGTACCGCCAATTCGCGCGTGGGCACCAGCACCAAGCTGTGCACCGACCTTGGCGCACTGCGAGGCTGACGAAGCAGTAATTCCAGCACCGGCAGTGCGTAGGCAGCGGTTTTGCCCGAACCCGTTTGGGCGCTGGCCTGAACATCGACCCCTTTCAACACGGCCGGAATAGCCTGCGTCTGGATGGGCGTGGGCGCGGGATAGTCTTTGGGCTTGAGGGCTTTGAGGAGTTCTGGGCGCAGGCCAAGTGAGCTGAAGGGCATAAGTCTGAAAAGAAGGCGATAACGGAAAAGGGGATCGCGGCGACTTCTCGATCGAGGTGCGGGGAGCGATGGCGATGGGCCTGAGCATAGACGCATAATCGAGACAATGGCCGCGGCAGCGACACGATTGCGGCACAAACCTTGAAAGTTACATGAAAAAATCATTTCCCCTGCAGGCTGAGGGTAAAAACCCAGACCGCATTCTTGAAGCTGTGAAGCACGAAGTGCGCAAATACGCCCGCCGCGAAGGCCGCAAAACCGTACCAGAAGGTTTTGACTATTGGGATTTCGATTGCAAAGTGGGCATCAGCCCCGAGGTGGCCGAAGTCGCCACCTTTGCGCAAGTGGTGCCGATGATCGATGCCGCAGCCAAAGCCGGAGCTTCGTCGTGTTACGTGGAAGTTTTGGCCAAGCCGGTTCTTCGTTTACGCAAGCCAGTAGCCGATGGCGAAGAAGGTCCAAATACACGTGATTTGATTGACCCACAAAACTGATTCTTTCCATCCTCTGGAGGCCCTGATGAACACCAAGATCGAAGCCCTGATGGAAACCATCCGCGAGATGGAGCATGAAATTGAGATGGAGCTGCAGCGCCGCCGGGCTGGGCTGAAAGCTGATTTCGAGGCGCAGCGTGTGCGCTTTGAACACGAGGTGTTGGAGCAGCAAAAGCGCTTCAAAACGGGCGTGCTCAAGTACATGTTCAGCTCGGACATTAAAAGCTTGCTTTCGGCACCACTGATTTACGCGGTTTTTTTCCCGATGGTGCTTTTTGACCTATTTGTATGGGTATACCAGTGGGTATGCTTTCCTTTGTACGGTCTGGCGCGGATCAAACGAGCGGATTATTTTGTGTTCGACAGGGTGCACTTGGGGTACTTAAATATCGTTGAGAAAATCAACTGCGCTTATTGTTCATATGGCAACGGCCTGATAGCCTATGCGCGTGAGGTGGTCGGGCAGACCGAGCAATACTGGTGCCCTATCAAGCATGCACGCAAGGTTTTGCATGCCCACCCTTACTACATGGGCTTTGTGGATTTTGGCGATGCCCAGGCCTACCGAGATGAGTCGGAACTCCTGCGCGAGCAATTGGCGCGATTGAAGGACAAAGTGACGCAACTTCAAAAGCCGCCATCCCCTGAGGCCGGTTAAACGGCCATTGAGATTTAATCGGGCAGGGCTTAGGCGAGGAGCTTGTAGGCGAAAGGGTCCGTACGGCATGCCACAATATGTTTATGAATCAAAGAAAAGGCATCATTTTGGCGGGGGGGTCGGGTACACGCCTGTACCCGGTTACACAGGCCGTGAGCAAACAGCTTATGCCGGTCTACGACAAACCCATGGTGTATTACCCCTTGACCACGCTCATGCTGGCAGGGATTCGCGATGTGCTGTTGATCAGCACACCACAAGATACCCCGCGCTTTGGCGAGTTGCTAGGGAACGGTCACCAGTGGGGCATGAACATTACGTATGCCGTGCAACCCAGTCCCGATGGCTTGGCGCAAGCCTTCATCATCGGTAAAGAATTTGTCGGCACCCACTCTAGCGCCCTGGTCTTGGGGGACAACATTTATTACGGCCACGACCTGGTGCGGCTGCTGAACCACGCCGATGCCCGCACCCAAGGCGCCAGTGTGTTTGCCTACCATGTGAACGACCCTGAGCGCTACGGTGTCGTGGCGTTTGACGATGCGCAGCGCGCCATCAGCATCGAAGAAAAACCTGTTCAACCCAAAAGCAATTACGCCGTCACCGGCTTGTATTTTTACGACCAGCAGGTGTGCGACATTGCGGCGCAGATTCAGCCTTCGCCCCGGGGTGAATTGGAAATCACCGACGTAAACCGCGTATATTTGGAGCGGGGGCAGCTGAACGTGGAGATTATGGGCCGAGGCTATGCTTGGCTGGATACCGGCACCCACGACAGCCTGCATGAGGCCGCAGGCTTTATTGCCACTCTGCAAAAGCGACAAGGCTTGATGGTTGCTTGCCCAGAGGAGATCGCCTTGACCCAGAAATGGATCACGACCGAAGACGTGGTGCGCTTGGCCTCACCTTTGGCTAAAAACGGTTATGGGCAGTACCTGTTGAACCTCGTTAAATAAAAACGAACTCCCCCCTCCACTATTCATTTGCATGGCCTACACCGTTACCCCGACCAAAATTCCCGATGCCTTGATTCTGCAGCCGCAGGTGTTTGGCGACGCGAGGGGCTTCTTTTTGGAAAGCTTCAACGCTCGCGATTTTGCCCAATCCACCGGCTTGGACGTGTCCTTTGTCCAAGACAACCATAGCAAATCGGACCGCGGTGTTTTGCGCGGCCTGCATTACCAAATTGAGCATGCGCAAGGCAAGTTGGTGCGCGTGGTGCAGGGTGAGGTGTTTGATGTGGTGGTTGACTTGCGTCGTAGCTCGCCCACCTTTGGTCAATGGGATGGCGTGCATCTGAGCGCCGATAATCACCGCCAATTGTGGGTGCCACCGGGCTTTGCCCATGGCTTTGTGGTGCTCAGCGAAAGCGCCGAGTTTTTGTACAAAACCACTGACTATTGGTACCCCGCATACGAGCGCAGCCTGCTGTGGAACGATCCGGCCTTGGGCATCAACTGGCCAATTGACTTTGCCCCGCAACTGGCGGCCAAAGATGTAGCGGGCTTGCCCTTGGCGCAGGCCCCTTGCTTTGCATGACCCATTCTAAGCAGGCCATGCCTTCACGCCGCAAGGTGTTGGCTTGGAGTGCAGCCAGTTTGGGCTTGACAGCTTCGTTTGCCTCAGGAGCGCAGACGCCCACTTGGCCCACCAAACCTCTCAAGCTGGTGGTGGCCTACCCTCCCGGTGGCTTGAGCGACAGTGTGGCCCGAGTGCTGGCTGAGCGGTTGGCGCAGCGCCTGAATGTGGCGGTTTTGGTCGAGAACAAAGCAGGTGCCAGCGGCGCCGTAGGTGTGAACGCCGTGGCCAAATCGGCGCCCGATGGCACGACCTTGGCCTTTTCCGCACTGAGCCCGTTGACGCTGAGCCCCCATCTGAGTAAACCCTTGTTTGATCCCTTGCAAGACATTGCTCCCGTGTGTGGCGTGATGACCTCACCTGTCTTGTTGCTGGCCACCACAGCCACACCAGTCAACGATTTTAAAAGTCTGCTGGCGGCGGCCAAAGCCCAGCCTGGCGCATTGCGCTGGGCCACCTCAGGCTCGGCGTCCCTTGGTCATGTGATGCTGGAGCAGCTGCATGCGGCTGCGCAAGTGGTGTTTACGCACATTCCCTATAAGGGGGGCGGTCAGCAAATCACAGACGCATTGGGTGCGCAGTTCGAACTGCTGTCGGTCAATAGTTCGGCTGCGGTGCTGCAACACATCAAGGAAGGTAAGCTTCGCGCGCTGGCGGTGGGCGCTCCCGCGCGGCTAGAGAGTTTGCCCCAGGTGCCCACG
>CANGEG010000040.1 GCA_947452725.1 Comamonadaceae bacterium
ATCGGATCAAGATCAAACTAAAAGGGCTGAGTCCTGTGCAATACAGAACTCAGCCCTCTATGGCCTAATCAGCTTTTTAAACTGTCCAACTTATTGGGGTCAGTTCACTTTGCCGGGTTTTTTATGACTTATGTCAATACTGGGACTTCTTGAAGGGATCATGATCTAGGTCATATGTTGTGTGTGTCAGATCTTTCCTGCAGCCGTGGTGACCGACGTTTGTTTTCGGGTGTCCATTTCACCTTGAATCCAGGTCATTGCCTGCATATTGAAGGTGACAACGGGGTAGGTAAAACCAGTTTATTGCGCATTGTCAGCGGGTTATCGCCTGCTGCAGGCGGTTCGGTGCAATGGCAGTGTCTGCCCATTCAAAGTAGCGAAGCGTACCGTTCTGCAAGGACGTATCTAGGCCATATGCTGGCTTTGAAAGAAGATTTGTCGGCCTTAGAGAATTTGCAATTTGATGCGGCTATTGCGGGTCGTTTGCTCAGCGTTTCTGACGCCAAAGAGGCCTTATTGCAACTGGGCCTAGAGGGGCGTTTGCATTTGCCAGTTCGGGTTTTATCGCAGGGGCAAAAACGCCGTGCGGCCTTGGCGCGGTTGCCGGCCAGTCGAGCCCTATTGTGGGTATTGGACGAACCCCTGGTGGCGCTGGATCGGCAAGCCCAAACCCGTGTGTGTCAGCTCTTACAAATGCACCTGCTGGCCGGGGGCATGGCCTTGGTAACCAGTCACCAGCCTTTGCAGTTGATGGGCGCTGACTACTCAAAGTACAGGTTGATGGCATGAGCCCGTATATGGCCGTGTTGCGGCGAGACCTGGCGCTGGCATTGCGCCGTAAAAATGAAGTTCTGACTTCTGTTTTTTTCTTTGTGGTGGTGGCCTCTTTGTTCCCCCTTGGAATTGGCCCAGAAATGGACACGCTGCGCTTGATCGCTCCAGGCATCTTATGGGTCGGCGCCTTGTTGGCCAGCATGCTGGCGCTGGGGCGAATGTTTGCGGCTGACTATCAAGATGGCTCACTGGAGCAAATGGTTTTGTCTTCCGCGTCGCTTCCCGGTTTGGTGGCTGTGAAAATCTTGGCGCATTGGCTTTTGTCCGGCTTGCCTTTGGTGCTGCTGGCGCCCGTGCTTGCACTGCAATTTGACCTGCCCTCTGAGGCCATTGGCGTGTTGATGATCACGCTTTTGGTGGGTACGCCCTTGCTGTCTTTGATCGGATCGGTGGGCGCCGCCTTGACGCTTGGCGTGCGCGGTGCCGATGTTTTGTTATCTCTTTTGGTCTTGCCTTTGTACATTCCCACCTTGGTGTTTGGCGCCGGTGCGGTGCAGGCTCAGACGGCGGGTTTAGGTGCATCAGCACACTTATCAATTTTGTTGGCGATGCTTCTCGTGGCGGCGCTCTTTACACCCTGGGCTTGTGCGGTCGCGCTGCGCATTGCCATTGAATAAAACCTTGATTGTCATGACCTCGCATTCCAGCCCATGGTTTCGTTACGCCTCCCCGCAGGCTTTTTACATTTTGGCGGGGCGCCTGTGGCCGGGCTTGGCGCTGCTGGCCACGCTGTTCGGTCTTTGGGGTCTGTGGCTGGGCTTGTTTGTGGCCCCTATCGATTTTCAGCAAGGACAGGCGTATCGCATTATTTTTGTACACGTGCCCGCATCTTGGATGTCGATGGTGATTTACATGGCCATGGCGTTTTGGGCGTTGCTGGGGCTGACCTTCAATACCCGCCTGTCCGGGATGATGAGTAGGGCCCTGGCACCCACAGGTGCACTGTTTGCCTTTTTGTCGTTGTGGACTGGGGCCTTGTGGGGCAAGCCCATGTGGGGAGCTTGGTGGGTTTGGGACGCGCGCCTGACATCAGAGTTGATTTTGTTTTTTTTGTATTTAGGCTTTATCGGCTTGACCTCGGCCATTGACGATCCGCGCCGTGCAGACAAGGCTGGCAGCTTGCTCGCCCTAGTGGGGGCGATCAATGTGCCGATCATTTATTTTTCAGTGCGTTGGTGGAACACATTGCACCAAGGCGCCTCGGTGTCGGTGACACAAGGCTCCAGCATGGCGCAGACCATGCTCTCGGCCATGCTGCTAATGGCCTTGTCTTTTTGGATGTACGCCATCGCAGTGGCTTTGTACCGCGTGCGTACCCTTATTTTGGAGCGCGAAAGAAACACCCATTGGGTGATCGAGTTACTCAAAACAGTGGAGAAAACGAAATGATCTGGAACAGTATGAGTGAGTTTTTGACTATGGGTGGCTATGGCGAGTATGTCTGGGGCAGCTTTGGCGTGGCCGCATTGTTCATGGCTATTGAGGTGGCCCAAGTGGGCTACGAGCGCAAGCAAACTTTGCAACGCCTGCGAATGCTGCAAGGCGCGCAAGACGAAGTCATGGACACTCACGCATGAAATCTCGGCACAAGCGTTTCATCCTTATCGTGTTTGGCTTGTTGGTATTGGGGGCGGCAGCCATGCTGATTCTCAATGCCTTTCGCAGCAATTTGGTGTTTTTTTTCACGCCCACTCAAGTGGCCCAAGGCGAGGCACCGCGTGGGACCGCTTTTCGTGTAGGCGGCATGGTCAAAGAGGGCAGTTTGCTGCGTGATTCTGAAAAGGGCCACTTTGTAGTGACCGATACCAACCAAGAAGTGTTGGTGCGTTACCAAGGCATGTTGCCTGATTTGTTCAAGGAAGGGCGCGGCGTTGTCGCCCAAGGCAAGCTCAACGAGAAAAGTGAGTTTGTCGCCAGCGAAGTGCTGGCCAAACACGATGAAAACTACATGCCGCCTGAAGCCAAACATGCCATGGACCAAGCCGCACTTCGCAAAGCGGCCGAGTCGGCGAAGCCTTGAACTTGCTGGTTTATTTGAAAGACTAAGAATGATTCCCGAACTTGGGCACTATGCCCTGATCTTGGCTTTTTGGGTCGCCTTGGCCCAAGGGGTGATCCCGCTGGCCGGCGCGGCTACGGCGCAAACTGCTTGGCAAGCCATGGCCAAACCTGCAGCTGCGGTGCAGTTTGGTTTGGTGCTGCTGTCCTTCATTGCGCTGGCCTTGGCTTTTGTGAGCAACGATTTTTCGGTGTTGTACGTCAGCCAGCATTCCAACTCCCTGTTGCCAAAGATTTACCGATTCGCCGCTGTGTGGGGCGGCCACGAAGGCTCGCTTCTCTTGTGGGCGTTTTTGTTGTCGCTGTGGTCGGTGTCTGTGGCGCTTTTTTCGCGCTCACTACCGCTGGCCATGGCAGCACGAGTGCTGGGTGTTTTGGGTTTAATTTCGACAGGGTTTATTGCCTTCATCTTGGTGACCTCCAACCCGTTTGAACGTTTGTTGCCCGCCGCGGCCGATGGCCGCGATCTCAACCCCTTGCTGCAGGACCCGGGCTTGATCATTCACCCGCCCATGCTTTACATGGGCTATGTAGGTTTTTCAGTGGCTTTTGCTTTTGCCATTGCCGCTTTGCTGTCTGGGCGTTTAGATGCGGCTTGGGCACGCTGGTCGCGCCCTTGGACTTTAGTTGCCTGGGTGTTTTTGACCTTTGGTATCGGACTGGGCTCTTGGTGGGCTTACGACGAGCTGGGCTGGGGTGGTTGGTGGTTCTGGGACCCGGTGGAGAACGCCTCGCTGATGCCTTGGTTGTTTGGCACCGCCTTGATCCATGCCTTGATGGTGACTGAAAAACGCGGCGGCTTTAAGGCCTGGACGGTGCTCTTGGCGATTGGTGCATTTTCGCTGTCATTGCTGGGCACTTTCTTGGTTCGCTCAGGTGTTTTGACCTCGGTTCATGCCTTCGCAGCTGATCCGCGGCGTGGCGTATTTGTGCTGATTTTCTTGGCAACCGTGGTGGGCAGCTCACTCACCTTGTTTGCCTGGCGTGCGCCGCAGGTGACGCTGGGCGGGCGTATGGGCCTGATCTCTCGTGAATCTTTTTTGCTGGCGAACAGCGTATTGCTGGTGGTGGCCACGGGCGCAGTCTTGTTGGGCACGATTTACCCATTGGTGATCGATGCGCTGAATTTGGGCAAATTGTCAGTCGGTGCGCCTTATTTCAATACGGTGTTCGTGCCCTTGTTGACGCCTGTGCTTTTGTTGATTGTGCCCGGGGTCTGGTCTTCTTGGAAAGACGCCCAGTGGCGCATCTTGTTTCACCGTTTGAAGTGGGTGGCTTTGGGCTCGGGACTGGTCGCTGCGCTTGTGCCGGTCTGGCTGCAAACGCACGAGCAGGGTGAGTGGACACCGGCCATTTCACTGGGGCTCTTTTTGGGCGCCTGGATCACGGGGGGCTCACTGCTTCACATCGCTGAGCGTATGCAAAAGCCCGGACGCGTGTCTTGGTCTTACTGGGGTATGCACCTGGCCCATCTGGGAATGGCGGTCGTGGTGCTGGGTATTACTTTAGTCAAGGGTTATGAAATGGAGCGAGATGTGCGCATGGGCATTGACGATACTGTCACTTTGCGCAGCTACAACTTTGAGTTAAAGACGGTGCAAGAGGTGGACGGGCCCAATTACAAAGCACTGCGCGCCACCTTGGACGTCAAAAAAGATGAACGCCTGGTCGCACAGCTGCAGCCTGAGAAGCGGCACTATTTCTCTTCGGCTATGCCGATGACCGAAGCCGCTATTGACACAGGGTGGTCGCGCGACTTGTATGTGGCTTTGGGTGAAGTGGTGGAGCCCAATGCACAAACCCATGCGGCTCAATGGAATTTGCATTTCTACTACAAGCCATTTATTTCATGGCTATGGGCCGGTGGGTTGCTGATGGTTTTGGGTGGTTTGGTGGCGGCATTAGATAAGCGCTACCGCCGAGCCGCATCGCAAAAAGACAGCCATTGAGGTGAATCGATGAAGAAATTTTTAATTCCATTAGCTCTGTTTTTCGGCTTGGTTATTTTCTTAGCTGTTGGCTTGCAGCGCGATCCGCGTGAAATTCCGTCACCTTTGGTGGGTAAGCCCGCGCCTGAATTCAAACTGTTCACTTTGGCAAAAAACGAGCAGCAGTTTGGCCCCAAAGAAATGCGCGGTCAGGTGTGGATGCTAAACGTCTGGGCAACTTGGTGCGTAGCATGCCGCGAAGAGCATCCTTTGTTGGTTCAGTTTTCAAAAGAAAACAATGTGCCCATTGTGGGCCTGAGCTACAAAGAAGTGCAGCCGCAGGACGAGCCACCGGGCAGCAAGTTGAGCCTAGAAGCGAAGCTAGATATGGCGCGTCAACGCAGTGAAAAGTGGTTGCGTTCAAGGGGCAATCCGTACGTGGTCACCGTGCTTGATTTGGATGGACGAGTCGGCATTGACTACGGCGTCTATGGCGTTCCCGAGACCTATGTGATCGATAAGCAAGGAGTAATTCGCTACAAGTTGATCGGCGTGATGACGCCAGAATTGCTATCTGAAAAAATAGTCCCGCTGGTCACCCAGCTGCAAAAAACATGAGCTACTTATGAAGTCAGGATTCCAATTTTTCGGTGCAACTGTGCGCACTTTTTTACGCCCGTTGTCGGCCTTGCTGCTGACAATGGGTATTGGGGCGGTACTGGCGCTAGAGGCCACGCCCAATGCGCAAGATCCCGTGGTCGAGGCACGCATGATCCATATTTCAGAAGAGTTGCGCTGCCTGGTGTGCCAAAACGAATCGCTGGCATCGTCGCATGCTGAACTGGCAGGTGATCTGCGCGAGGAGGTGCGGGGCCTGATTCGGCAAAACAAATCAGACAACGAAATTAAAGAATTTTTGATCACAAGGTATGGGGACTTTGTGCTTTATCGCCCTGCGGTCAAGCCAGTGACTTGGGCTTTATGGTTCGGGCCATTTGCTTTACTGGCCGTCGCGTTGTTCGCCACCGGGCTGTACTTGCGCCAACGCCAGCGGCTTCATGCGCCCTTAGCGTGGACGGCTGAAGAAATGAAAAAGGCAGAACAGCTGCTAAAAGACGGAGAGTCTGCGTGAATTCAAGTTTTGTGTTTATTGTGAGTGCATTGGCGCTTACTGCGCTGGTGGTACTGATTTTGATGTGGAGTTTGCTGCGCACGCGTGGTGCCAAAACCCCCAACTTGGCGCAAGCCAATCAGCAGGTTTATCGCCAGCAGTTGAAAGACCTGGAGAAAGAGCATGCCCAAGGGGGGCTGAGTCAAGCCGACTTTGAGTTGGCTCGTAACGAGTTGCTGGGGCGCATGTTGGAAGACACCGCACAAGCGGACGCGCCAGACACTATCAAACCCCCACGCACTTTGGTCAGTGCCATGGTGTTGGCGGTGTTTCTGCCTGTGGCGGCCATGTCTACTTACATGTGGTTGGGTGACGTCGAGGGTTTGAATCCGTCAGTGGCTGCGGCCGAGGAGAAGGACAAACACCCTGACTTGGAGGCGATGGCTGCCAGTTTGGCGCACAAGCTGGAATCGGACAGTGGCAACGCGCAGCGCTGGGTGATGCTGGGCCGAACCTATCGGGCGCTGAGTCAATACGACAAGGCCTTACCCGCCTATCAAAAGGCGTTGACCTTGGGGGCTGACGATGACATAGCGCTGGAGCGAGCCGAAGTTTTGGCGCAGCACAATGGGGGCGATTTTAAAGGCGAGCCTTGGGCGGTGATTCGGCAAGTGCTGGCCAAGAACGCTCGCCACTTCAGTGGCCTGCTGTTGGCGGGCAGTGCGTCGTATGCGCAGGCTGATTTCAAAAATGCAATTCGCTACTGGCAGCAAGCCCGTGACCAGTTGGACGAAGGCGATGAAGAGATACAAGGCATTGAAATTGCCCTGAACAAAGCTCGTGAGAAAGCAGGCGAGCCGATGGTTGCGTCCAAGCCCGTTCTTGCCTCGCCGCCTTCGCCTCATCTGGCCTCATCTGCATCATCTGTATCATCTGCATCATCTGCATCATCTGCATCATCCGCTGCCTCATCTGGTACCTCTGGCACATCAAAAACGACGTCCGTTGGCGCTGGCGTTTCCGGACGCGTGTCTGTCGATCCGGCCTTGAAGGCCTCGATTTCACCTGCTGATGTTGTGTTTGTTTACGCAACACCTTCCGATGGGCAGAAGATGCCGCTGGCGATCTTGCGCAAAACAGCTGCTGACTTGCCCTTTGACTTTGTGCTGGACGACAGCACGGCCATGAGCCCGGAGCGCAAGCTCTCGTCGCAAGTCCAGGTGGTGCTGAAAGTGCGCATCTCCAAAACGGGCGAAGCCATGACACGCCCTGGTGACTGGATTGGCATGATCGATTCTGTGCCGGTTGGTGCTCACAATTTGCGCTTGGTCGTGAATCGTCAAGCGCCCTAAGTTAAACACTGATTCAGGGCTGCTTCAGGATAAATTAACAAAACTGTCAGTCCTGTTGTATTCCTTGACTTGGCGCAAATTTGGAAAGTGAATCTGGCTTTAGCCTAGCCTAAATAAATTTTTTAACTAGGCAAACATGGCGCAAGACAGTTTCACCATTCCACTTCCCATGTCGGCGCTGCCAGTGCAAACCATCTGCCATGATGTGTTGCTGGAAAAATACGCCAAAGAGGGCGAGAGCTGCATCGCCGATGTTTACGCGCGTGTAGCGCGTGGACTGGCCTCTGTGGAGGCGCCGCATCAGCAGGCGCATTACGCACAAGCTTTTTTTGAAAATATGCTGGGCGGCGCCATTGGAGCGGGTCGCATCATGAGCGCGGCGGGCACGGAAATTCAAGCCACCTTGATCAACTGTTTTGTCCAACCGGTGGGCGACAGCATCCAAGGCATCGACTCCGAGGGGTACCCGGGTATTTACGAGGCGTTGAAGCAAGCGGCTGAAACCATGCGCCGTGGCGGCGGTGTGGGGTATGACTTTTCCCGCATCCGGCCCAAAGGCGCAGCGGTCAAAGGTACGGCATCGCTCGCTTCTGGGCCTTGCAGTTACATCAACGTGTTCGATCACTCTTGCACCACTGTTGAAAGCGCCGGTGCAAGACGTGGGGCGCAGATGGGGGTGTTGCGCATCGATCACCCTGATGTTATGGAGTTCATTACCGCCAAACGCACGCCTGGGCGTTGGAATAACTTCAATGTGTCGGTAGGCGTGACGGATCGCTTTATGCAAGCGGTGATTCAGGACGAGCCATGGAGCTTGGTGCACAAGGCCACTCCTGGCCGCATGTTGCTGGCGCAAGGTGCCTACCAACGCGAAGACGGTTTGTGGGTTTACCGCGAAGGCCCAGCCCGCGACATATGGCACTCAGTGATGCAGTCGGCCTACGACTTTGCTGAGCCGGGCATCTTGTTTTTGGATCGCATTCACCAAGACAACAATCTGGCCTATTGCGAAAAAATTGAAGCCACCAACCCCTGCGGCGAGCAGCCTTTGCCCCCTTATGGCTGCTGTGACTTAGGCCCCATCATCTTGCCGCAGTTCGTGCGCCACCCCTTTGGACTGAATGGTCATTTGCCCACATTTGATTTTGAGGCCTTTGTGCAAGCGGTGTCCTTGCAAGTCAGAGCCTTGGACAATGTGTTGGACGTGACGCATTGGCCCTTGCCTGAGCAAGCCGCTGAAGCCCATGCCAAGCGCCGCATTGGCGTGGGCTTTACGGGCTTGGGCGATGCGCTGGTGATGCTGAACTTGGCCTACAACAGCGAGGTGGGGCGTGATATGGCCGCCCGCATCGCCCATGTGATGCGCGACGCCGCCTATGGTGCATCGATTGAATTGGCTAAGGAGAGGGGCAGTTTCCCCGCACTGGATGCGGCAGCCTATTTGAGAGCTCCAAGCTTTGCCAGCAGACTAGATCCGCAGATGCAAGAGGCTATTGCGCGCTTTGGCATTCGCAACAGCCATTTGCTGTCGATTGCACCCACCGGTACCGTGAGCTTGGCGTTTGCCGACAATGCCTCCAATGGCATTGAACCTGCTTTTTCTTGGTTTTACACGCGCAAAAAACGCGAGGCTGATGGCCAGATTCGCGAGTACAGCGTGGAGGACCATGCTTGGCGCCTGTATCAGGCGATGGGCGGTGATGTGAACAAGTTGCCTGAGAGTTTTGTCACGGCTTTGGAGATGTCAGCGCAAGACCATATTGCCATGATGCAGGCGGTGCAGCCCTTTGTGGACACAGCGATTTCCAAGACCGTCAACGTGCCTGCCGACTACTCGTTTGAAGACTTCAAGAATTTGTACATGCAAGCCTGGCAAGCCCGATTAAAGGGCTTGGCCACCTACCGCCCGAACGCGATTTTGGGCTCGGTGTTGGAGTTGACGCCTAAGCAGGATGATGCGGCTGCGACCATGGCTGCTGGGCCAGGGGTTGCCGCGGCCACCGATCCGCTGCGTGTAGTGTTGGAACGCCGGCCTCAAGGGGAGTTGCCAGCGGTTGCCGAGAAAATAATCTACTGGACACAAGATGGCTCCAAAACCCTGTACCTCATCATCTCTTTTATGAAGGTTGAGGGGTTGGCGGATGGGCAGCCAGTCCAGCTTGAGCGGGCGATTGAATTTTTCATGCCGGTTGGGCAAAACGGTGAATCTCAGCAATGGATCACGTCCAGTATGAGGTTGTTGTCACTGGCGGCGCGTGGAGGCTTCTTGGCCCGCGCATTGCAAGACATGCGCAAAGTGGCTTGGGACCGTGGGCCTGTTCGCCTGGGAACCATGCAAAAAGAAAACGGCACCCAAGTGCCTATGTGGCACGACTCCGAAGTGGCGGCTGTGGCCTATGCGATTGAACAAATAATCGAGCGGCGCACAGCTTCGTCCATGGGGGGCGCAGCCCCATCCCATAGGGACTGGGATCGAGCCAGTGCGCAGTCTTTTGCAGGGCAGAAGACCTTGGACCATCCGGCGCCGATGCAAGGTAAAAAATGCCCCGAATGTGGCGCGCACGCCATGATCAAAAAAGACGGCTGTGAATACTGCACGCATTGCGGCTATATCGGCAGTTGCGGTTGACCATGGACTTTGCCCCCTCGGCTATGGCGGCGCTTTGGACACAGCGCATCACGCAATTTATGGACAACTACGTGTTGCCCTACAACGCGGCCTGGTATCAGTCGATCCAAGAAGGTGTGTATCCACCGCCTTTTCTGGAGGACTTGAAAACCCTGGCGCAAGAGGAGGGTTTGTGGAACTTGTTTCTGCCAAATCTGCAAGCCCACGAGCCCGGCACAAGGCTGAGCAATCTGGACTACGCCCCCCTGGCCGAATGCATGGGCCGTGTGCCTTGGGCTGCTGAAGTTTTCAATTGCAACGCCCCGGACACTGGGAACATGGAGCTGTTGCACCGCTTTGGATCACCTGCGCAACGTGCGCAGTGGTTAGCGCCATTGATGAAGGGGGAGATTCGCTCGGCGTTTGCCATGTCCGAGCCTGATGTGGCCTCATCCGATCCGACCAACTTACAGACCCAGGTGGCCGAGCGCGGCAATGAATGGGTCATTCACGGGCGCAAATGGTTCATTACCGGTGCGGCCCATCCGCAATGCAAACTCCTGATTGTGATGTGCCGTAACGCGAATGCCTCTCAGACTTCATGTGAAGGTGAGGCGCATGCGCAGCACAGCCTGATCTTGGTGCCCATGGACACCCCTGGGGTCAGTCTGGTGCGCAATATTCCTGTTGTGCATCACCATGCGCCGGAAGGGCACTGTGAAATTGTTTTCAAAGATGTGGTTGTTCCCCGGGATCATTTGTTGGGCGCTTGGGGCCAGGGTTTTCAACTCGGTCAGGCTCGCTTGGGGCCGGGGAGGGTGCATCACTGCATGCGCACCATAGGCCAATGTGAGTTGGCGCTAGAGTTGGCCACAGAGCGGGCTTTAGAGAGGCAAGCCTTTGGTCGGCATTTATCTGATTACGCCAATGTGCAAGAGTGGTTAGCCCAGTCGCGCATTGAAATTGACCAAGCGCGTTTGCTTGTTTTGCAAGTGGCATGGATGCTGGATCAAGGTCATATGGAGCCACACTTGCTGCGCGCCAAGGTTGCCGCCATCAAGGTGGTGGCGGCGCAATTGCAAACACGTGTGGTTGATCGTGCTATGCAGGTGTTTGGCGCCATGGGCTTGTCACCCGATACCCCTTTGGCCTATTTCTGGACCTGGGGGAGGGCGCTGCACTTAATGGACGGCCCTGATGAGGTGCACTTGCGCACGGTGGCACGCTACGAGTTTGAAAAAATAAAAAATAAGATGGGCCAGGGCAGTGACTACTTCACCACGCCCGAACAAATGCAAAGGCCTGCTCGCATTCGTTAAGTTTTACGCGGGCGCTTTTGCATCCAATTGGTCAGCGCAACACTTGCCCAAGTGATCAAGGGTGTGGCGATGGCTTTATAGCGCCAGGGTTTGGCCGTCATAAACACGCCGCCCAACAGGGCCGAGACGGCCGCTAGAGTCAAAGGGTGTTCGGCCGCAATAGGCTGGAGCAGTGTGCTCAGCAGTGAGTCGTTGGGGTCTTGGGCCTCCAGCATGACCGCCCTAATGTTTGCACGGGAGGCTTGTAAACGTTCCGCGGGCGTCATGCCTGAATAAGGAGTGGTACTCATGTAACGCTCAGCTCCTTGCACAAAGCCATGTCCGCGTAGACTTGGCGCTTAAATTCTGAGAGTGCATGACTCATCGGTGTGCGGTATGTGGCCCAACCCAAAACCAAAGTCATTAGCCAGCTGGCCCCTGGCGCTGCGAGCATGATCCATGGCCATTGCATTGGAGCTTTAGGCAATACCCCCCACAGCATGACTGCCACACCCGTGAGCACCATAGCCACGACTGCCATGCAAAGCGTCATGATGCCCAGCAAAGCTTTGAGTTTGGCTTGACGTAAGGCCAGTGAAGCGTCGGCGCTGAGCAAGTCGGCATAAGCCTGCGCGTGGACAACCAGCATTTTGGGGCGATGGGCCAGCATATAAACCAAAGGGTGTGTCATGATGAAATCCTGAGGCTCAACAACGTGAGCGGGTGAAGTAACTCAACACCGCAACCAAAGCTGCGCCTGACGCAGCCGCGATCAATAGCGATTTGAGGGGATCGTCCTTCACACTCTGCATCGCACTACGTGACAGGTTGTCCGAGAGATCGCGAGCTTGATTTTTGATCTGCTGAGCGGACGCATGAAAAACATCAATGGCCTCCTGAGCCTGGTGTTGAGCTGAATCCAACGCCTCCTGGGCGCGCAGACCTACATCGTCAGCCACAGTTTGAAGGGACGGGGGTGATTTGTGATTAAACATGGAGGTCCTTGATTTTGTGTATATGCACTTTGTAGTTATCGATGTCTGCGTTGTAGCAACTGCAACTGCACCTGCGCAGACCTTCGCGGTCGATGATGTGCATCTCCCCTCGAACGTAATGAATAAGCTTATTTTTTTTAAGATTGGATGCGGCACTGGTGATGCCGACCCTGCTAGCACCCAGCATGTGTGACAGGAACTCCTGAGTCACTGGAAAGCTGTCATTTCCAGCACGGTCTTGAGTCATTAGCAGCCAGCGCGCTAGGCGCGCCTCAATCGTGTGGAACTGCGTGCAGGCTATGTTTTGTGCCATTTGCTTCATCACCACATAGGTGTAGCGGTGCAGCAAGCGTTCAAGCTTGGGCGTATTCTTTAAAACACGCAGGAAATCTTTGCGATTCAGGCGAAGTGCCTCCCCTTTCCCTTGCACCACAGCGTGAAAGGGGGCGTGTTTATCGCCCAGTACCAAGTTCAAACCTAGCATGCCCTCAGTACCTACCAAGCGAACTTCAATGCATTCGTCCTGATCAGTCACCACGAGTTCTGAAATGAATGCCGTGGTTGGGAAGTAGACGTGCTGAACTGCTTCGTCGCGCGCGCGCAGGATTTGCTCAAACGACAAGCTAATCTGCTCGGACACTGCCATCACATCGCGCTGCTCGGACAAAGGAAGTGCAGAAATTAATTGATTGGTTAGACCGATTTTCTTTGTCATGACCACACCGCCCCTTGGGAGTTGGTAGTCATCAAAGCAGGTAGACGAATGGACATGCACCGTTTCGCGCAAAAATGGGTGAAGGCAATAGGGTTGGGCATGCATATCCTTCAAGAGTTTCAAGCATTGGAAAAGAAGAGCACCCTTCAGTCCGTCTGGTAGCAAACATAGCTATTTGCTTTTTTGGTTGTATTCAATCAACATTTTTTGTGTTTGTGACTTTTGTATTTTCTATATGTGACTTAGGACACAGAGGGTCATGACTGTATGTGTGATGATTGACAAATACTAAAAAAGTATTACTTATTAATGAAAATTTCATCAACTATAAAATTGACATGACTAAAAATCTAAGTATTGGCTTTAACAGTCCTTTGGTCAAAAGTCAAAATTCATTGTTAGCTGCGGTGCCTGGCGCTGAGTTTGAGCGCTGGGCCACAGATTTGGAATGGGTTGATCTCAAGTTGGGACAGGTTCTGCAGGAACCGGGAGTTGCCACCAACTACGTTTACTTTCCCACCACGGCGATTGTTTCCTTGCTGTACGTCCTTGAAGATGGCGCTTCAACAGAGATCGCCGTTATCGGACATGAGGGCGTTCTGGGCGTTTCGCTACTGATGAGCGGTGACGCTACGCCCTGCCGTGCTGTGGTGCAAAGTGCCGGTGCGGCCTTGCGCTTAAGGGCCAGCGTCGTACAGTACGATTTCAACCGCTCCAATGTGGTGATGCATTTGATGCTGCGTTATACGGAAGCGTTGATGGCACAAATGACGCAAACGGCCGTGTGCAATCGGCACCATACGTTGGATCAACAGTTGTGTCGCTGGCTGCTTTTAAGCCTAGACAGGTTGCGTGGTAATGACTTGCGCATGACGCAGGAGTTGATCGCCAATATGCTGGGTGTACGGCGCGAGGGCGTGACAACGGCGGCGCTGAAATTACAAAGAAGCGGACTGATAGAGTATTCACGTGGGTTGATTCATGTCCTCGATCGCAAGGGTTTAGAAGCCAGAACGTGTGAGTGTTACGGCGTTGTGAAAAAAGAATACAACCGATTGCTGGAGCGAAGAATCGCAGCTTAAACCTGCTGTTTTTTCAGACGGATCCTAGGCGTTGCGTCGACAGTTTTTGAACTTGCGCGGTTAGGTCGCGAACCGCCTCAGTCAAAGCGAGCAATTCTTTCTCTTTCATGAGGTCGATCTTCTCGTGCAGTAACTCGATCTCCAATTCCGCTTTAACATTGATTTCGTAGTCGTTCTGCGCGTGGCGTCGGTCCAATTCGGATTGACGGTTTTGGCTCATCATGATGGCAGGCGCGGTGTAGGCGGCTTGGAACGAAAGCAGCAAATTAAGCAAAATAAATGGATAGGGGTCCCAAGCGCCACTACCTGAGAGTGCATTGCCGGTGATCCAGATCGCAATTGCGGTACTTTGAAAAATAATGAAGCGCCAAGAACCAATGGTGGCCGCGACCCGGTCGGCCAGTCGTTGCCCTTGGGTTGGTCTTGAAACTTTCAAATGCGCTTGCAGTACCTGCGCTTTAGGCAATGACTGTTGTCGATGAGCGCGTCGATGGGCGCGCAGCAACTCAAGCTGACGGGCGTCTTCGGGGGACAAGGGCACTGTGTGAGAAAGGCTTGTGGGCTCGGTCATGTTATCTTCCTGCAAGGGTAGAAGACAAGCCTAACAGTATCGTGCCTGTAGTAGGACGTGTTGACTCCAGCCGAAATGGACACTGTCAAGATTCAATAGGTGCCCACAAGCAGCTCAAGAGGCCATAAATTCTGGGGCAATTTAGGAAGAATTGAATGTAATTCCATGGCAAATTTATAATCTCATCCACACGACTAGCATCCACCCTGCTCAAAAGCAGTTTTATGGTTGGCAAAGTACCAGATACAGAAGTACTTCAAGCGCCCATTCCACCCGTCAACAACGCAATCCCAATCAGATGTGCCACGGCAGCATCTGAACTCACATCGGTTGATTGTGTTACGGGCTGAATTGCATCTCTCAGGGTCTCAAGGTCAGTGGTGCATTGGTTAAGAGTTTCGGTGTAGTACTTGGCCACGGCGATTTCATTGTTGAATTGTTTGGCGGTATTTCCCCAGTTCGCGTCAGTTAAAGACTTGTGGGCCAAGTTACCAAACACCGTGTAGATCACATCACCCATTGACCATCCAATGTCTAAAGCCCCCTTGATATCAGCAATGGCTTCTGCTTTTGCAGCAGCACTGGCACTGTCTTTGACAATCGTAGTCAGCAGTTGTGCTGCCATCGATGCATGGCTGAGTGTGGGCGAGTAAACCTGCGTGAATTGCGTTTTGCTGGTGAAGATGTCGACAATTTGCTTAACTGACAAGCCATAGCGATAAGCATCAGCCAATTGATCCATGTAGGTCACACCTGGAGTGGCATTGAAAGCGGTAATAAAGAACTGGTAAAGCTCGGTTGGAAGATCCGCGTAGTCAACATGCGCTTTCGTTGCTATTTGCACAATTTTATTGTCAAACTCTAAGGCCTCCACGTTCGACAATGACACAAATCCTGTCACACCATTCTTCGCCGCCACATAAGTGTTTCCGTATTCAAAGGACAAGTTGTAGCTCTCTGCGTTGCCAGAAAAAATGGCCGTATCGTCACCCTTGCCACCATCTATCAGATCATTGCCCAGCAGCCCTGTCATGCGGTTATTCAAGTCGTTGCCAATCAAAACGTCGTCATGCGAAGTGCCAATGACATTTTCAATCCATGTTCCCGCAGTGATGGCCAGATTATCTTCACAGGCCTGACCTGAAGGCGTTAAACCGACACTGGAGAGCTTGCCTGGAGTAATATTTAAATAGGCGCCAAAAGACAGCGAAGATGCGTCAATGGTGTCGATTCCGCCATCGTCGACAATGCTGGTTTGCAATTGGGATTGACTCTCATCCAATGTATAAAAAGTGCTACCCGCATTCAATGGCTTTGCGCCATAAAGATAACGAAGGGCCAAAATATCAAGCGGCCCCCAATCTGCTCTGAACAGTCCATCTGTAGAAGCACTGTTGCTCATGACAGTGAGTGCTGTGACGTCATCTTGGCTCCTCAATTGGGTTGACCAAGTGTCGCCTGCATCAGAATTGGTCGGATGCCTGAGGCCAAGCGCATGACCAATTTCATGAATCAGCGCTTCATACCCTTCGCTGCCAATTTTGATGCCCTGCATGCTGTCCAGGTCCATCCAAATATCACCGGCAAGGTTACCTGCGTTTGCTTGGCCAGGCATCCAAGAAAACCCCTTCGTTTGGGCTTGATCGCTTATGCCAAATCGAAGTTGACCAGCTTGTCCCTCAACTTCTTGAATTTGGCTGAATTCCAATCCACAGATTTGAGCCGTTTTACTCAAAATATCTTGGACTAAATTTTGCTCACTGGCGCTCAACGCTCGAAATCCATTGATCCCCGCACCACTTGCAGGTGCTATCTCGATAAAACTATAAGTCAATTTGACTGCGCTGCCCATCGGCGATGCGCTGTTCCATCTGAAGTTAGCGCCGGCAGCAATGACCTCTTGCGCCTGTTGATTAGGGGAAATGAAGTCTTCAAAATAAAAATTTTGGAAAGTTCCGCCTTCTACAGTGGGCGCGAGAAAATATTCAACATCGGTCAAGTCATAAGCAAAACCACTTCCAACAGTTGGCTTGATCGTGGCTTTGCGGCCATCAACTGAGACGGAAACGGTAATATCGGACAGCAAAGCTTGTCGCCATGGCTGGCCAGGCGCTGGTTCAAACCAGTTCATACCGACACCATCAGTTCCCTCACCACCATAGATGGTGTCGTTGCCACCATTACCCCAAAAGAAATTGTCGTGCGTGTTGCCAATCATGACATCGTCATGGCCACTGCCGTCCGCTCGGTCAATTCCTATCAAGGTGTCTTTGAAGCCATAGCCATCGTTGGCATAACCTGCTTGCAAATCGATCGAAACAGCTTTTGGGGAATCCCAGTAGGCTACCTCAATAGACATCCAGGAATATTGAGCATTGACTAATTGCTCAATGGTGTCGTTTCCAGCCCCCCCAATGAAGGTGCCGCGATACGCTTTAAAAACGTCACTCCCATTCAGCCCGTAGACGTTGCTGTAGTTTTGGGCTTCTTCAATGGTTTGAATGTAGGTGTCGTCATCTGATGAAAGTTTGATATCTGCCATGGTCAATGCGCTGAAAACTGAGCCTTAAATCAGGTTTTAAAGATCGGAACGGTCTTGCTTTTAAAGTTGACCAAGTTTGGAAATACCGTTAACAGTTGATCCGAAGGGACGCCCATCCATTGCATGAGTGATGCACTTACTTGATCCGTGGAAGTAGATGGCACCATTCGCCCTCCACCGCCTGGATCTGAATCATCGTTGCCACCGAGAACAAGAGAAGGGAATTGACCGATGACCTGTTTGCCCGCTACAGCGCCCCCCATTACAAACCAATGATTACCCCAGGCATGGTCTGAACCGCCACCTGACGCTGGCCGCAAGGTACGACCAAATTCACTCATTTGAAGCGTTGTTACTTCCATGTCAATGCCAGCATCTCGATTTGATTTATCAAACGCGGAGACTGCTCTGGCCATCACACCCAGCTGAGCGTCTTGTGTTCGTGCGCCCGAACCCAGTTGATCGTAATGCGTATCAAAACTTCCCCATGTCACAAGAAAAATCTGTCGTCGATACCCCATTGACTTAAAAACGG
Source organism: Comamonadaceae bacterium (assembly GCA_947452725.1). Classification (GTDB taxonomy): domain Bacteria; phylum Pseudomonadota; class Gammaproteobacteria; order Burkholderiales; family Burkholderiaceae_C; genus Limnohabitans_A. Next base: position 17,630 of record CANGEG010000040.1, read on the forward strand.
GCATCACGCTTGCAATGGTTTTGAGTTTCTGAGAAAGATCATCGGTTCCAAAATCACCGGTAGGCTGAACAGCACTGCCCAATGCGTTAGTGATGATCGTCGAATCCGTTAAGCTGCTGCTCAAAGTGCTTGCATATTCAGATTCGTAACTGTTGCTGAATTGCCAACGCGCCATGTTGTTCAATGTTTGCGTCCAATAGTCCCTTGGCGAGGCCAGATTCGCTGAGCCCCAGTACTGAACGCCACCTGAACTGAGAAAAGAAACGGCTGATTTCTTACCCAGCACCAAAGTACGATTGCTGTCCATGGTGACCGCATTTAACGGATTGATCATGGTGGCGGGCAGCAATTCCAGCGAGCGCCCCCCCCATCCGCTCGTATCTGAATCGCCACCCCATCCTTGTTGAATGGCGGTTTGATCACTGTGGGACATCAAGAACGAGGGAATTTGAACGGCCTTGTCGATCACCTGTTGTGCTGTGGCAGGAACAATGAGCGGGCCCGTATTTGCGATCCAAGCGAGTCTCTCCTGGTTGTAAAGGTCAGCGAGTGAGGAAATGGCAGGATGAACACCAAAGGTATGCCCAGCAGAACTCCCTGCTAGATTGGCAAGGCTGTTCTTAGGGTGCGCTAAATTGGGCCGAGCCGCGCTGTAATCGTTGTAAGCCGCATCTGTGGGCACCAGTGTGTTATTACCATCATTACCACCGTTCAAATAAAGGCAGACAAGGGCCTTGTAGTCCTGCGTCGCCGCCAACCCGGAACTCGAACTTGATAACAAAGAGAGGCCACCCAAGCCCGTCATCAACGGCAATGCGGAGCCTGCTAGAAAATGCCGACGTTTCATTTAATGACCCCAAAATAAGGACTGGTCAATGCGAATTGCATCAAAAGTAAGGTACCTTCTTCAGCCGTTGAGTAGCCCTGCTTGCTCAAAATCATGATGTTCATGTTTTGTTTAAGAGTTGGTGGCATCGCACCCTTGAACCACATTTTTTCCACGAGATTGATGTAGGCGCTCGGAGATTCTTTGAAGGCATTGATCAATGAATTCAAATCACATCCTGAGTCAGTTCGATTTGACAAACTGTCAGGGTTGTTGGGATTCAAGAATTGCCAATGCAAATTACCCAATCGGTCTCTGAACTCAAGCGTATTGATTAATTTTTGTTCGGGTGCGAGAAGATTACTCCCAGGCGCTCTGTCGGCGGCTTGGTAAAAAGAAAAGATGTTAGGTGGATTGTCTGGATTTTGATTTTGCGGTGAATTGACGTACTTATTTCCTTGATAGGTACCGTAAGGCGGCTTCTTACAATCCATACCACGAAGCATTGCGGCATACCAAAACACGGGTTCTTTCAACTTACCAAAGCGTGCGCCAGAGTTGCCTGGTATGTCACCATTTCGCGCCTCTGGGTCTAACAAGATGGCCTTGATCACAGCCTTCATATCGCCGCTAACACCCTTCCCATTGTTTTGAAAGACAGTGGCTACGCGAGATAAATACTGCGGGCTTGGGTTGCTTGTTACCAAATGTTGAATCAGACGCAAGCTGACAAAGGGGGCAATGTTGGGATGCTTCATCAACAAGGCAATTACGGCGTCAAGTTCTTTTGACGCATCCATGCCCGAAGCGATTTTTACCCCCATGACAGTTTCGGCGCGCGTCAAGGTAGTTGTCGCCTAATTTACGCAGCCAGTGGCTGAATAAGCTTTTCCTGTACGTGCTCGGCAATGACTGAGTCACGTTCTGGGTTGAGAGTGACCGGACCCATGGGGCTCCAGTCCCGTGTATGGCGTGCCC
>CANGEG010000041.1 GCA_947452725.1 Comamonadaceae bacterium
AGACTGCATCGAGATCGTCAAAGCCACCGGCAACAACCTGAAAGAAGTGACCGCGCAATTCCCGGTCGGCCTCTTGACCTGCGTGACCGGCGTGTCCGGCTCAGGCAAATCAACGCTGGTGAACGACACCTTGTATTTGGCGGCCGCGCACCAGATTCACCGTGCTCACGAAGAACCCGCGCCGCACGAAGAAATTTTGGGCATGTACCACTTTGACAAAGTGATCAACGTTGACCAGTCCCCCATTGGCCGCACGCCGCGCAGCAACCCGGCCACCTACACCGGCTTGTTCACCCACATCCGCGATTTGCTGGCCGAAGTGCCGGCCGCGCGCGAGCGCGGCTACGGCCCCGGTCGCTTCTCGTTCAACGTGACCGGCGGGCGCTGCGAAGCCTGCCAGGGTGATGGCGTAGTGAAAGTGGAAATGCACTTTTTGCCTGATGTGTACGTGCCCTGCGACGTGTGCAAAGGCAAGCGCTACAACCGAGAAACATTGGAAATCCAGTACAAAGGTAAAAACATTGCTCAGGTGCTGGACATGACGGTGGAGGTGGCTTATGCCTTCTTCAACGCCGTGCCCAACATCGCTCGCAAGCTGCAAACGCTGCTGGATGTGGGCCTGTCCTACATCCGCTTGGGACAGGCGGCGACCACCTTGTCGGGCGGCGAGGCCCAGCGCGTGAAGCTGGCGTTGGAGCTGTCCAAACGCGACACGGGCCGCACGCTGTACATCTTGGATGAGCCAACCACCGGCCTGCACTTTGCCGACATCGACTTGCTGCTCAAGGTGCTGCACCAGTTGCGCGACGCGGGCAACACCATCGTCATCATCGAGCACAACTTGGATGTGATCAAAACCGCCGACTGGATCATCGACATGGGCCCCGAAGGCGGCTCGGGCGGTGGCATGGTGGTGGGCGTGGGCACGCCAGAAGAACTGGCAAAGAACCCCAACAGCTTTACCGGCAAGTACTTGGCCAAGCTGCTGTGACGAATTTTTTATTTATCTCCATCTTATTTATCTCCATCCCATATTGAAAGTTTTGAGCGCCCATGAAAACCGTGATCCGTGCATTTTTCAGAACCCTGCGCGTTGTGCTGGGCCCTTTTATGTTGCTCAAAGAGCGCCTGACCCGGCCGACCGGCGTGCAGCGCGAGAGCGCGGCGCAAGCCTCGATCGATCTGCAGTGCCAAAGCCTGGCGCTGTACCAGTTCAGCACCTGCCCGTTTTGCATCAAGGTGCGCCAGGAAATGCGACGCCTGTCCTTGCCGATCGACAAGCGTGACGCGCAGCACGACAGCGCCAACCGCAGCGATTTGCTGCAAGGCAGCGGCGCGACCAAAGTGCCCTGCCTCAAAATCACCGACAGCCAAGGCCAAACCCAGTGGCTGCAAGACTCCACCGCCATCGTGGCCTATCTGCAAGGGCGCTTTGCCCCTGCAGCGGCTTGAAGATCTGATGGGCGCGGGCTCACCGAAAAAGGCATGAACTTGATGGGCATCAACGAAGTCAGATGCGCGTCGTAAAGCCATCAGCTTCTCCTTGCACAATAGCGTTTTCAGGGATAAACAAATGAACATGAATACCACACGCACCCACTATGACACCTTCAGCCGGGCCTTGCATTGGCTCACCGCCATTGCCGTGATCGCGGCCTTTGTACTTGGGCCTGAGCACTTTGGCCGCGAACTTCGCCAAGGCCTGGATCCGGCCACGCGCTGGGACATCGTGACGCATGAATCGCTGGGCATGCTGGTGGCGGCGCTGACTTTGCTGCGCCTGCTGTGGCTGGTGGTGCGCCCGGCCGCGCCCCGCTTTGACATGCCCGCTTGGATGCACCTGACCGCTAAAGCCACGCACGGTTTGTTGTGGCTGCTGCTGTTGGCCGTACCCATGACCGCCATGCTGGCCCTGGGCACCGAAGGCCACCCGCTGACCTTGCTGGGCGGCATCCGCGTGAACGAATTGCCCATCAACGCCAACTCCCCACTGGCCAGCCTGGCCGACTGGGGCGAGGTGCACGGCCTGCTGGGTGACGTGATCCTCTGGCTCTCAGGCCTGCACGCCGTGGCCGCGATTTATCACCACGTTCTGCTCAAAGACGGCGTGTTGCGCGCCATGCTGCCACCGCGCCGCTGAGCGGCGTCATGGCACCGAATGGCCGTCACGCCGGCCAACGGCCACGACGACGACCAGCACTTCTTGGTCCCGCACTTCATAAACCAGGCGATACCCCAAGGCCCGCAATTTGATTTTTTAACGGTCGGGGTGCCACCGCAATTGAGCTGACTGCACTCTCGGCGCCTCAAGGCGCTCGATCAGCCGGGTCTTGAACAGCTGGCGGGTGTGAGGGTCGAGCTTTTTCCACTCCTTGAGTGCCTGCGGCACAAAGGCCAGCTCATAACTCATCGAGCGTGACCTTGACCGCAGTTTCACCAGCACGCGCATCGGCGATGGCGTTGAGTTCCATATCTTCCAAGCGGTCGATCAGTGCCTCATAGGCGCCAGCAGGCACGCAATATAAAGCCGGCGCATTGCGGTTCAAAATGGCCACCGTCTGGCCCTCGCCCGCCGAGACAGTGCCCATGGGGTTCTTCTTCAGTTCGGACACACTGGCCGTGACCGTGGCATAAATTAAATTGGACATGGTTGAGCCCAAAAGACCTGTTAAAGGTGCTTATTTTGATGCCATTAAAGGCACAGTTCAAATTTGATCATTTATGGAGTGGAAACCACCGTCAACAAAGTTTGGCCATTAGCGACCAACTTTGCTTCACCCGCATCCACAGCAAACAAATCACAGCTTGTGAAAATTTGCATCTTTCCGGGTTTGACTACGCGTGCCCGGGCTATGAATTTTTGCCCCAAAGCAGGCCGCAAGCAATTCACTGAAAAATTCGCTGCCAAGAGGTTCGGGCCAGCCACCGTGGCGGCCGCAAAACCGCAGGCCGTGTCGATCAACGTGCCGATGAGCCCGGCATGCAAAAACCCCGAGTACTGCCCAACCTCGGCGCGCCAAGGCATCTGAATTTCGACGGCGCCCGGCTCGGCCACCGTCACTTCAATCCCACACCATCGGTTGAATTCGGCCATGGCATTGATCTTTCGGAGCATTTCAATCGAGTTCATGGGGTTTTCCTTTTCTTGGACTTGAACCAGCCAATGTGGCTGAGCAACATTTTTCGAAGTGCTTTCTGGACTGCAATCACCTCGTCGACTTCGGCCACGCGTTGTCTGATGGCCTGGATCATTTCGCCTGACGACAGCTTGCCGGTTTTGAACCGTGGCAAATACGCGGCGACCTGCGCCAGCGAGAAACCCATCTCTCTGGACATGGCAATAAAGATGACCTGCCGTAAGACCTCTTCATCGTAATCACGGTCACCATTGGGCTGCCGCTGGCTGGCAATGAGCCCTGCCGCATCGTATCGCCGCAAGCGATCAACTGACACTTTGGTCTTTGCAGAGAGTTCTGAAATTCGCATCAATTCAGTCTAGCAACCCTTGCACAGCGCCAAGGCTCCCAGCCTTGACGCCCGGGCGACAGACGGCTGAGCGCGCTGCGCCCTAGGTGATACCGCGTGAAGGAGGTCTGGTGTACAAAACACCAACTTCAGGAGCGCCCGATGACCCACACCAACCATACCCCCCTGCCCCAAGCCCAACCCGCCGATGTGGGCCTGTGCCCACAGCGCACACAGCGCCTGATGGACGTGCTGCGCCGCGAGGTGGCCAGTGGGCGACTGCCCGGCGCGGTGGCGCTGATTGCGCGTCGCGGCCAAGTGGCCTTGTTCGACAGCGTGGGCGTGCAAGACCCGGCCAGTGGCGCACCCATGCGGGCCGACAGCATCTTTCGCATTTACTCCATGACCAAGCCGGTGGTGTCGGTCGCGGTGATGATGATGCTGGAGCGCGGCCAGTTGCTGCTCAGTGACCCGGTCAGCCAACACCTTCCTGAATATGCCCACCAGCAAGTGCACACACCCAACGGGCTGGTGCCGCCAACTCAGCCCGCCACAGTGCAAGACCTGCTGCGCCACACGGCTGGACTGACCTACGAATTTTTGGGCAACTCGCCTGTGCAGCGCCAATACGGCGAGGTGAAAATCGCCTCGCGTGATCGCAGCAACGCCGAGTTTTCACAGACGCTGGCGGCGCTGCCTTTGCAATTTCAGCCCGCCAGCACCTGGGCTTACAGCCGTGCCACCGACGTGCTGGGGCGCTTGGTTGAAGTCATCAGCGGCCAGACCTTGGGGCAGTTTTTGCAACAAGAAATATTTGCGCCACTGGGCATGGTGGACACCGGCTTTGCAGTGCCCCCCGCGCATCAGCACCGCATTGCCGAGCCGTTTGCGAAAGATCCGGATGGCGGCGTGGCCATGAAAGTGCTGGACCCCAAACAAACGCCCGCCATGGAAGGCGGGGGCGGCGGCCTCATGTCCACCACGCTGGACTACGCGCGCTTTTTGCAGTTCATGCGCAACAAAGGCGAGCTGGACGGGGTCAGACTCTTGGGTCCACAAACAGTGGATTTCATGACAGCCGACCACTTGGGCCACATTCCCGCAGACGGCACCTTGCTGCCGCCTGGCCATGGTTTTGGCTTGGGCTTTGCAGTGCGCACCGCCCAAGGCATCTCGCCCGTGCCCGGCTCGGTCGGGTTGTACTACTGGGGCGGTATTGCGGGCACCACTTTCTTTGTCGACCCGGCCCTGGACCTCTACGCCCTCTTAATGATCCAGGCGCCCAACCAGCGCGACTACTACCGCCCGCTGTTTCGCGACCTGGTGTACGCCGCGCTGCTGTGAGGGTCTGACCCGCAAACAAAAGACGAAGCTGAAAGCCCAAATCAGCCGCCTGTTCTTGACTCTGGTCAATATGCAAGGCCAGCCCAAGGGAGATACTGAACTCGTTCGGCACGGCGCTCGCTGTGCCGCGCTTGTTTGTTACCCCCCCATTTGCATGCCCTCATCTCCCGTTCAAGACTCTACTGCCGCATGGCCTGCTCCGCTTGCAGCGTCATTGCCAATTCCCCTTTATCTTGAAAACGACTACTGGTGGGCGTATGTCAATCCTCAAGCGGTCGCGGTGTTTGAACGTAAATGGCTGGTCAACCTGATCCTGTTTGGCAATTACGGCCGCTTGCGTGATGCCGCGCTGGCGGATCTGGGCGACGTGGTCCAAGGTCGAACCTTGCAAATGGCCTGCGTCTATGGCGATCTCACCCCCCAGCTTCAGGCCCATCTGGCGCCCGATGCGCAGCTGGACGTGGTCGACATCTTGCCGATTCAGCTGCACAACCTGCAATCTAAGCTGATCCCAGATGGGCGCATTGCCCTGCGCCAGTGCAATTGCACCAAGTTAGATGCGCCGGATGCGCATTACGACCAATTGCTGATGTTCTTTTTGCTGCACGAGCAGCCTGAAGCCGTGCGGCGCGCCAGCTTGGCCGAGGCCCTGCGCGTGCTCAAACCTGGCGGCAAACTGGTGATCGTGGACTATCACCGCCCGGTGCGGCTGCACCCGCTGCGCCCGTTGATGACGGTCGTGTTTCGCAAACTGGAGCCCTACGCCATGGATCTTTGGCAGCACGAGGTGAGCGAATTTTTGCCCCAGGGGGTGGGCTTTCAATCGGTCACGCAGCAGACCTATTTTGGTGGGCTGTATCAAAAACTCGTGATCACCCGCTAAAGCCTGCGCTCGCCGGCCCGCTCAGGCCTTGGCAGCTTCCAGCATGTCACGCGTTTGCATCGCCACCTTGCGGGCGGCTTCGGCAAAGTCGTCGCCACTGGACGCATACAGCACAGCGCGCGAAGAGTTGACGATCACGGTCCCGGTGCTCACACCGTCCTGACCGCGCCAGCCGGCCTTCACCGTGGCAACTGCGTCACCCCCTTGCGCTCCCACACCGGGGATCAGCAAAGGCAGTGTCGGCGCCAAGGCGCGCACCCGCTCGATCTCTGCCGGATAGGTCGCGCCGACCACCAAGCCGAGTTGACCGTTCAAGTTCCAGGGACCTTGGGCCAAGCGGGCCACATGCTCATACAGCAAGGGCTGGCCCTCGACAGAGGCCAGACGCTGGTTTTGCAAGTCGTCCCCGCCAGGGTTGGAGGTGCGACACAGCAAAAACGCGCCCTTACCAGGGTATTTCAAATAAGGCGCCACTGAGTCCCAGCCCATGAAGGGGGAGAGGGTCACGGCATCGGCGCCGTAACGCTCAAAGGCCTCTTTGGCGTACTGCTCAGCGGTCGAGCCGATGTCGCCGCGCTTGGCATCCAAAATGATCGGCACATTCGGGGCCACGCGGCGCATGTGTTCCATCAGGCGCTCCAACTGGCCTTCGGCGCGATGCGCGGCAAAGTAGGCGATCTGTGGCTTGAAACTGCTGACCAAATCGGCAGTGGCGTCAACGATGCGGGCGCAAAAGTCGTAGATCTTGTTGGCGTCGCCTTTGAGGCCCGCAGGGAATTTGGTGGGCTCAGGGTCCAGGCCCACGCAAAGTAGGGATCCGTTTTGGCGCTCGGCGGCGCTCAGCATTTCAAGGAAGGTCATGGACTGATTTTACGGTTTGCGCCTAAGATGCCCGGCATGCACAAACTCTCTTCGCGTCAATGGCTGATTTTGATCCTTCTCACCGTGATCTGGGGCATCAACTGGCCGGTCATGAAAATCGGCGTGACGGGCTTTCCGCCGCTGACTTTTCGCATGCTGTGTTTGCTGCTCGGCACGCCGGTGCTGGGCGTGGCGCTGCTGTTTTTAAAGGTGCCGCTGCGCATTGAACGCCAGTACTGGCCTGAGCTTTTGGTATTGGCGCTGTTTAATATGTTCATCTGGCATGGCTTGATCATCATCGCGGTGCAGTCGCTGTCCAGCGGGCGGGCGGCTATTTTGGGCTACACCATGCCCATGTTTTCAGCCTTAATTGGCGCGCTGTTCTTTGGCAACCGCTTGCCCACGAGGGCTTGGGCCGGGGTGGCGGCAGCCGCCCTGGGCGTGTTGCTCTTGCTGTGGCACGAGTTGTCCAACCTCACGGGAAAGCCGGTGGGTGTGTTGCTGGCGCTCGTAGCGGCCAGCACCTGGGCGCTGGGCACGCAGTTGCTGCGCCGCACGCGCATGCCGGTGCCAACCCTGGCGATTTCATTTTGGATGACGCTGATGACCGCCGTGGTCATGACAGCGTTGGCCGTACTGTTTGAGCGCGAGCAGTGGCACGCGCCTTCAGAAGATAACTGGCGCTCGATCGTGTTCAACGCGGTGCTGGTGTTTGGTTTTGCCCACGCCGCTTGGTTTTATCTTGCGCGAAGCTTGCCGCCCGTGGCGTCCACCTTGAGCGTGATGCTGATCCCGGTGCTCGGCGTTTTCAGCGGCGCCATTTGGCTAGGCGAGGTGCTGCACTGGCAAGACTGGGCCGCCGTGGTGTTGATGATGGTCTCGATCTGTTCGGTGCTGTGGCCAGTCGCGCCAGCACCGGTGGCAGTGACAGCAGCAGAGCACGCCACAAAAGAGGACACCCCAAACCCTTAATGAGTCCGCTGGCCCCGCCTTTGGATCTAACGGCCTTCTTGCACCACCTGCAAAGCCAGGCACAGGTCGGCCCAGGCCTTGCCCTTGTCGCTCGTGTTGCGCAGCAGGTAGGCAGGCGGGTAGGTCACGATCACGGGCACGCCTTGGTAGCGGTGAACTTGGCCGCGCATTTTGCCCAGTGGCTCGGTGCTTTGCAGCAGTGACTGCATGGCAAAACGCCCCATCACCACAATCACGCGCGGCTGCACCAGCGCCACTTTGCGTGACACGTAGGCGGCGCAGCGGGCCAACTCTTCAGGCGCAGGGTTGCGCGCATCGGGCGTAGGGCATTGGGTGGCGTGCGTGAGGTAAGCGCCTTGCTGGCCTTCACCGTCGCGGCTCAACCCCACGGCTTTGAGCATGTTGTCGAGCAAACGGCCGGCATCGCCCGCGAAAGGCTGACCCAGGTCGTTTTCGGCTTCGCCGGGTGCATCGCCCAGTACCAACCAATCGGCCTGCATGCTGCCCATGCCAAACACGCTGTGCTGACGCTGGGCGCACAAGCCGCAAGCCTCGCACGCGGCGGCGGCGGTTTGCAAGGCGGGCCAATCCATCTCGGCCAGGCCTGCGGGCAAGGGTGGGTGTGCGGTATCTGCAGTGGGAGCAGGTGCCGTTGGCACGGCTGCGAAGGCGAGCCTGACGGGGGCCGAGGGCCGGGAAGGGGCAGTAGCAGCAGGGGCAGGGGCAGACAACGCCGCCACGGCGGCATTCAAGGGCGCACTGACTGGCGCGGACGTTGAGGCCATGGTCGCCGCCGTATCCAGCACAGGGGCTTCGGCCACAGTGAAGGCGGCCGTCACGGCCTCTTGCACAGGCGCTACAGGCGTCCACACGCGCACGCCCATTTCGGCCAGCATGGCGCGTTGGCGGTCATCCAAATCGAAGCGGGTAGAGTCGTTCATGGCATTCACAGTTTTTGGCTCATGACCAACGCGGCTTCGCGCTGGCCTCGGCCCACAGGATAGTAGTCTTTGCGTAAACCCACTTGCTTAAAGCCGTGGCTACGGTAGACCTGAATGGCGCGGTGGTTGGACTCGCGCACTTCCAGCCACAGCCATTCGCAGCCCTGGCCGCGCGCCCAAAGCGCCAAGGCGTCCAGCATCACCTTGGCCCAGCCTTGGCTGCGATAGTCCAGCGAGACGGTGATGTTGAGCAGGTGCACTTCGTCAATCACCTTCATTGCCACGAAGTAGCCGATCAAGGTGGTGCCCGCCAACAAGCGCTGTGCGGCATAGCCGCTGGCCAGGGCGTCTTTGAAATTGCCTACTGTCCAGGGGTGGCCGTAGACGCTTTGCTCTACAGCGATCACCGCGTCCAGATAGTCCAGCGTCAGCGCTTCAAAACGGGCTTCTAGGTGAGGCGCTTGAGCCGAAATGAGGGATGTTGAAGCCGTCATGGCACCTAGGCTTAAACCGAGTTGCCCGCGGCAACCGACTGCGAGGCCAATGGCGCGGCGATTTTTTCGGCCAGTTGCGCGACTAATTTTTCAGCCTTGAGGACCTCACGCTCGGCCGTGGTGTTGGCCACTTTGTCGCGCACATACAGGGGCATGGCTTGCTCGGCCGGCACAGCCAGACCCGCCTTGAACAGGGCCGGCGCCAAGCGCAGCAAAGCCTGCGCGGTGGGCATGGCCAGCACACGCGAGACGGCACGCGGCAGGTCAGGCAAGCGCTCCCCGTAAGGCACAAAAGCGTTGCCCGCGCACAGCCAGTCGGCGCCGTTGGCCATTGCGGCCAGCGTGGCCGGGGCCAATGTCACAGTTTCGGGCTTACCCACTTGCAAGTTTTGCAAAGCCCGCCAGCCCTGCGGCGCACCTTGCCAGAGGAAAGCGGCTGAGTACACCTCGTCCATGCGCGCGTCCATCAGCGCCAGAACGATTAGGGGCGCGTCTTGTTCGCTTTGACCCTGCAAATCCCAACGCGCCTGTTCGGCCACCGCCAGCAAGGTATCGACCGGCAACACCGGCACAGCGGCACCAAACGCCAAGCCCTGCGCCACCGCACAAGCGGTACGTAAACCTGTGAACGAGCCTGGACCGCGACCAAAGACGATGGCGTCCAATTGCGACAAGGTCCAGCCCGCCTGAGCCAGCAAGTCCAGCACCGAGGGAATCAACTGGGCCGAGGCCTGAGCGCCGCCTACGCCTTCGTAGGACCAAGTCTTCACGCCGTCAGACAGCGCGATCGAAAGCACGTCCGTGCTGGTGTCAAAGGCCAAAAATTTCAAAGACTCGCTCATGCGGCGCTCCCCTGTGTTTCGATCTTGGCGGCGGCCAGTGCTTCAGCGGGCGTCGCTGGCGGTGAAGCCTGTCGCACGCCAAACAATATTCCGCAAGTCACCAAGGTAAGTCCGGCCACCAAGTTCCATTGCATGGGCTCGTGCAAAAACACCACCGCCCCCAGCGCCGACAGGCCCGGCACCAAGGCAGTGATCATGGTCGAGCGCACCGGCCCGAACGAGCGAATCATCTGCGTAAAGCTAATGCCAGAAATCACCACAGAGCCCACGCCTTGGAAGCCCGCTTGAAATGCGATTTCTTGCCACGACGCGGTCATCAAGTGGGTGGGCAACCAGCCCATCGCCACTGCCACGACAAACATCGGCACAAAAGAGATCACGGCCAACACAGTGATCGCCATGGTGGCCCGCACTGCGTCAAGCCTATGGCGGCGAGCGGTGATGCTGTAGGCCGACCAGCACAGCGCCGCCAACATGAAGAGCAAATCGCCCTTCCACACATCGCCCCCGTCAAAGGCCTTGAGCAGGCTGGCGCCACCAACCAGCAAGTCGCCAAGCACAATGAACACCAAGCCCACGGCGCGGCTAGCGGAAATTTGCTCACGCAACACCACCCAGGCCAGCAAGGTGGTCCACAGCGGCAAGCTGCCGGGCATCAGCACCGAGGCGTGAGCGGCAGGCGCATAGAAAAATCCGTTGTAAGCCAGCACCGCATACAGCAAGCCCCCCAGCACGCCGGCCTGCACCGTCACTCGCCAAGGCAGTGGCGAGAGGCCAAACAAAGAGCCGACCGCCTGCCCCGCGCGGCGCGCGGGCCGCATCAGCCACCAAGCCCAAGGCACCAAGATGCAGCTGGCGCCCAAAATACGGGCCAGCACAATGTCCAGGGGCAGCAAATGGTGCGAGGCCGAGGCCCGGGCAATGACGATGAAAGAGGTCCAGATCAGCACCGTGATAACGGCCGCAATCAGGCCCACGGTTCGGGGAGGAAAATGCATGACTCCGATGATACGTCCCCGCCCCACCCTGACACTTCTGCCGTTAGACTGTTGTGATGCATTTGTTTTCTAATTCGAAGTGGGTGTATGGTCTGCCTTTAACGCTGATGCTTGCGCCTTTGCTGGCGGCCCAAGCTGGCCAAGCAGCCAAACCACTCCACAAGTCTGCACGCCCGGCTTTGTCGTCCACACGGCCCCCCGCCTCAGCCTTGAAATCGGCCTTGCCGGCGCCAGTGGCCATCGCTCTGGCTCAGGCCCATGTGCCTGGCGACGCGCTGAGCGTGTTGGTCATGCCTTTGCCCGTCAACACCAGCGCTGCGCCAGCCGACGCGGCCCGTCTGAGCCACCACGCCGAGACCAGCATGAACCCGGCCTCGGTGATGAAGCTGATCACCACCTACGCGGGCCTGTCACTGCTGGGGCCGGACTTCACCTGGCGCAATCGCGTCTATGTGGACGGCACGGTGAGCGATGGCGTGTTGTACGGCAATTTAATCGTCCGCGGCAGCGGCGACCCCAAGCTGGTGCTGGAGCGCGTGCAAGCTTTGATTGAACAGGTTCAGGCGGCAGGGGTGCGCGAGGTGCGCGGCGACATCGTGCTCGACGCCAGTGTGTTCGATATCCAGGCGCGCGCGCCGGGCAATTTTGACGACGACGCATTGCGCCCCTACAACGCAGCGCCCGACGGTTTGCTGGTGAATTTCAAATCGCTGATCTACAGCTTTACCCCCGATCCTGGCGCGGGCCTCGCGCGCGTCCAGACCGAACCGCCAATTGCGGGCGTGGCCATGCCAGCCAGCGTACCGCTTTCTGCGGCCCCCTGCAGCGACTGGCGCGGCGCCCTACGCGGCCAATTTGCCTCGCCCACGCAGGTGCAGTTTGCAGGCAACTTCAGCGCCAGTTGCGGCCTCAAAACCTGGCCTGTGGCCTATGCCGCACCCGAACAGTTTGCAGCCCGTGTGATTCAGGCCATGTGGCTGACTGCAGGGGGCAGCTTGTCGGGCAGCGTGCACGAAGGCCGCACGCCCACCCACGCCCGCTTGCTGACCGAAGCGCCCTCTTTGCCGCTGTCCGACATCGTGGCCGACATTAACAAGTTCTCCAACAACGTCATGGCCCAGCAGTTGTTTTTGAGTCTGTCCAGCCAAAACAACCAACCCGCGCGTTTTGACGCCTCCAGGCAACGGCTCTTGCAGTGGTGGCACGCGACGTTGCCGGACCAGCCCGAGCCGGTGCTGGAAAACGGCTCTGGCCTATCGCGCAGTGAGCGCACCAGCGCAGCAGCTCTGACACGGCTGCTGCAACTGGCCGCCAATGGCCCCCATGCGCAGGTGTTTCAAAGCTCCCTGGGCGTTGCTGGGGTGGACGGCACGGTGGCGCGCCTGAAAGACCGTAACCCGAACGCCGCCGCGATCGGCCAAGCTTGGCTGAAAACCGGCACTTTGCGCGACGTGATCGCGCTGGCGGGCTATGTGCAAGGCCAAAGTGGGCAGCGCTACACCCTGGTGGCCATCGTGAACCACGCCAACGCCAGCGCCGCCCGACCGGCGCTGGACCAATTGCTGGAATGGACGGTGCGCGACAACAAAGACGCGTTGAGCGCGGGGGCGCTTTCGCAGCGCGTTAAATAACGCCCGCCCGCCAGCCCCCTACAAAGCCAGCGACAATAGCGCCATGAATTTGATCGACTCGGTCGGCTCTTTGGCTGCCTTTTTCACCACCGCAAGCTTTTTGCCGCAAGCCTGGCACACTTTTCGCACCCGCGACGTGAGCGGCATCTCTTTGAGCATGTACAGCCTGTTCACCTTGGGTGTGGCGCTGTGGCTGGTCTACGGCCTGATGCTCATGGCCTGGCCCATCATCATTGCCAACACCATTACCACCAGCCTGGCGTTGATGATTTTGACGATGAAACTTCAATACCGATAAAACTAAAAACACCGCCCAAACACTGGTGTTTACCCCCTCACAGCCAGCCACTCCGCGCCTTAGGATTCAAAACAGAACGAACGTTCTTTTTTCTGAATAACTAAGGAGACTTCCCATGATTTCGATGCGATTGCGACTTTCGGCTGTCGGCGCTGCCGTGTTACTGGCTAGCTGTGGCGGTTCTGACACCAACCACAACGGTGTTTTGCTGGAGACACCGACAGTTTTAGCCACCATAACCAAAGCGCAACTCAACGCCAGTGGCTTGATAGGCCTGAGCGGTGCAGCCAAATGCGACGTCCAAGTGATCCCCTTGAACTATGTGACGCCGGGCGCTAAAGGTGAAGCATCCAACGCATCCGGTGTCTTGTTAATGCCCACAGGCACGGATTGCACGGCTGCAGCCCCCTTGGTTGCCTATGCCAAAGGCACGGATGTACAAAAGACACGCACTTTAGCTAACCCCACTGACAGTGAAACCGGTTTGCTGGCGGCCATGTATGCGGGTCAAGGCTACGCCGTAGTGGCGACCGATTACTTGGGTTTTGCCAAGTCTGGCTACAGCTATCACCCCTATCTGCACGCCGCATCCGAAGCCACCAGCGTGATCGACTCGATCCGTGCAGCCCGCAACGCCGCACAAGTGTTGGGTGCCAGCCTGAATGGCAAAGTCATGCTGACCGGCTACTCGCAAGGCGGTCACTCGTCCATGGCGGCACACCGCGAGATCGAAAAGAATTTTTCGGGTGAAATCAATGTGGTTGCTGGTGCGCATTTGGCCGGCCCCTACAACCTGTCGGGCTCTATGGCATCGGGCGCTGCGATTGCGGGCTACCAATTCTTCGTGCCTTATTTCATTACGGCGTGGCAAAAGATTTATGGCACTTTGTACAGCAATGTCACCACCGCCTTTAAAACCCCTTATTCGGGCTGGATCGAAAACCTGCTGCCCAACTCGACGCTGAACTACACGACCTTGGTGACAAACGGACCTGCAACAGGCCAGTTCTGGCTGCCGGGCGCTTTGGGGCAAACGCCCACGCAAGCACGCGATGAATTGTTCCAAGCCGCATTCATTGCGGACATTACAGCCAATCCAAGCACCAACCCCGTGATTGCAGCGGCCAAACAAAACGATTTGCTGGACTGGAGTCCCAAATCCAAAGTGTTGTTATGCGGCGGCAGTGGTGACCCTACGGTGCCACCGGCTTTGCATCAAACGGTCATGAAGGCAGCATTCGACGCCAAGGGCTTGACCAATGTGACTTCGGTCGACGTGAACCCCACCATTGAATATGTCTACGGTGCCGTCAAAACAGCGTCTTTAGCAACCTTCTATGGCAACTACCATGGCACTTATGAGCCACCGTTCTGTCACCAACAGGCTCGCATTGTGTTTGACGCGTTGAAGTAATCAGGCCGCAGCGCGCTGCAACCGATCCCGCACACCTTCCCACTCGGGGGTGTCGGGCGGTTGTTGCACCCATATCTGTTGTACGCCGCGCGCGTCCAAATCGCGCAGCACGGTGAACAACTCATGCGCAGCTTGTTCGGCAGATTTGGGCTGTACGCGCCACACGACACCCGCGCCCATGCCCGTGCCCGTGCCCGTGCCATCTTCGGCGCCTGGACGCTGGGCTGACCAGACACCCAAATTATTCGCGTGCGGGCCTAGAGCCTGCAGTTTGGCAACAATCTCTTGCGCCGACATCAGCCGCACTTTGGCACGCGGCGCGTAATGCGACTCCAAGGTGCCTGACGCTCTTGGCGTTGGCGCTTGCAAGGTGTCTTTGTCCAACACGGCCATACCGCAAGCCACTTCAATTTGCGCCCGGCTGATCTGACCGGGCCGCAGCAGTACGGGCGCACCGCGTGTGCAGTCGATGATGGTGGACTCGATGCCGACCTCGCAGGCACCACCGTCCAGCACCAACAGTTCGCGCCCCAACTCAGACTGCACATGGGCTGCGGTGGTGGGGCTGACGCGGCCAAACAAATTTGCACTCGGCGCGGCCAAGCCGGTCATGCCTTGCGCCGCGCAGGCCTGAAGCAGCGCCAGCGCCACCGGGTGCGCAGGGCAACGCAAGCCGATGGAGTCTTGACCTCCGGCGGCTGCGGCGCCGATACCTTCTTGGCGCGGCAATATCAAGGTCAACGGACCTGGCCAAAATGTGGCCATCAGACGCTGGGCAAAGACGGGCACTTGGGCGGCAAAGGCCCGGACGCCTTCGGCGCTGGCCACATGCACAATCAAGGGGTGATTGGCAGGGCGGCCTTTAGTGGCAAAGATCTTCGCTACCGCATCCGTATTGCAGGCGTCAGCCGCCAAGCCGTAAACGGTCTCAGTGGGCAGGCCCACCAACTCGCCGCGCTGCAAGGCATTGACCGCATGCGCGATGGACTGAGGCTGGTTGCCGTCCAACAACATCAAAACGCCTCGATACCCAAAATGGCAGCGGCGCGCAATGCATTGGTGCGCACCTCGGCGGCGGTAGCGGCGATCAAATTCAAATGCCCCATCTTGCGGCCTGGCCTTGCGGCCAATTTGCCGTACAAGTGCAAATGGGCGCCTGGCAAGGCCAGCACTTCGTTCCAAGGCGGGGAGCCTTCTTTGGAGCAAGCTTTGCCGTTCGCACGGAACCACAAATCGCCCAGTAAATTGAGCATGATGGCCTGGCTGTGCTGACGCGGCGCCACCAGAGGCAAACCGGCCAAGGTGCGCACCTGAAGGTCAAACTGCGACTGGTCGCAAGCGTCCATCGTGTAATGCCCACTGTTGTGTGGGCGGGGGGCCATTTCGTTCACTACCCAGCGACCGTCTTGAAGCACAAAAAACTCCACGCACAGAACGCCCACATAGGCCACGCCTTGGGCTATGGCGCGAGCGGCAGCCACTAACTGCGCGGCCAGTGCGGGGTCAACCAAGCCCTCGACCACCTGCGTCACGGCCAAGATGCCATCACGGTGCAAGTTGTGCTGCACCGGGAAATTGACCATTTCGCCATCAGCACTCCGCGCCACGATGACCGAGCACTCGCTGGCCAAAGGCAGCATTTTTTCCAAGACACAGGACACTTGGCCTAAAGCGGCCCACGCATCTTTCAAGGCCTGGCGGGTCGCGATCCGAACCTGGCCTTTGCCGTCATAGCCCATGCGGGTGGTTTTCAAAATGCCAGGTAGCAACTCATCTGTAATCGACTCCAAGTGATCTGCCGTTTCAATTACGGCATAAGGCGCGCAGGGCACGCCGCAGCGATCAAAGTGGGCTTTTTCTTGCGCGCGGTCTTGGGCAATCGCCACCGCCGCTGCGCCGGGAGCTACCGGGCGCGTGGCCGCCAAGGTTGCCAGGGCGGGGGCCGGCACGTTTTCAAATTCGGTGGTGATGGCGGCGCTACAAGCTGCCAATTGCGCCAGTCCTTGCGGATCTTCGTAAGCCGTGGCGATGTGGTGGTGGCTCACCAGGCCGGCGGGGCTGGCTGGATCGGGGTCGAGCACGGCGGTGGCGTAACCCATGGCCTGCGCCGCATGCACAAACATGCGCCCGAGCTGACCGCCGCCCATAACGCCCAGGGTCACCTGTTGGCCGTCGATCACTGCGCCCGGCAACAACAGCGGGTTCATACCGCGCCCACCGGTGGCAAGCTCATGGCTCGCGCAGCTGCAGTTTGCTCTACCCGGTAGGTCTGCAGTTTGGCACGCAGCGCCGCGTCATGGTTGGCCAGCAAGGCCACCGCAAACAAAGCCGCGTTGGCCGCACCGGCCGCGCCGATGGCAAAGGTGGCCACCGGAATGCCTTTGGGCATTTGCACAATGCTGTGCAACGAATCCACGCCTTGTAGGTGGCGACTGGCCACGGGCACGCCCAGCACCGGCACCACGGTTTTGGCGGCGATCATGCCGGGCAAATGGGCCGCGCCGCCGGCTCCGGCGATGATGGCTTGCAAGCCCCGGCCTAGCGCGGCCTCGGCGTAGGCAAACATATCGTCGGGCATTCGATGCGCTGAAACGACCTGGGCTTCGTGCGGGATGCCAAAGTGTTGGAGAATCTGGACTGCGTGCTGCATGGTGTCCCAGTCTGAGCTGGAACCCATGACGACGCCAATAAGCGCTTGTGTCATTGGGTGCTTTTGGTAATCAAGCCCGAATTTTAAGGTTTCACTCGCTTCCACCGGAAATACTGCCCACCATGATTGATGTCACGACCGAAAATTTTGAAGCCGAGGTGATCGCCGCCTCCATGACCACGCCCGTACTGGTGGACTTTTGGGCCCCCTGGTGCGGCCCCTGCAAAACCCTGGGCCCGTTGCTAGAGAATATGGAAGAGGCGTATGGCGAGCGCTTCAAACTTGTCAAAATCGACTCCGATCAAGAGCAGCAACTGGCAGCGGCCTTTGGCGTTCGCAGCATCCCAACTTGCATTTTGCTAAAGAACGGCCAGCCGGTCGACGGCTTCATGGGCGCTGTACCCGAAGGTAAATTGCGAGAATTTCTAGACAAACACATCCCAAGCGAGGAGGCTTTGCTGGCCGAAAGCGAAACCCAAGCGGCTGAAGAGTTGATAGCGTCGGGCGATCTGCAAACCGCTCAAGCCAAGCTCGAAGACGCTTTGGCCGCGAACCCTGGCAACGACGATGCGCGCTTCGATCTGATCAAAATCCTCATCAGCACTGGCCAGTTTGAACAGGCTGACGCCTTGTTGGCGCCCATGCTCAAGCAAATTCCGCTTCCCTTGCGCTTTGAGGCGCTAAACCAGTGGCTGCAGACGTTAATCTTTGTGACCTCCGACCCTCGTGGCCAGTGGGAGATTCACCAGTTTGATGCATTGATCGCCGAGAACAAACGCGACTTTGACACGCGCTTTGCCAAAAGCCGCGTATTGATCGCCTTGGACGACTGGACCGGTGCGATGGACGAGTTGCTGGAAATCATCATGCGAGACAAAAAATGGGGAGACGACGCACCGCGCAAAACATTTGTCGCCCTGCTGGAGTTGCTGACCCCGCCTAAACCCAAAGTCACCCAAGACGCCAATGGCAAGTCGGCCGGCGGCATTGAGCTGATGGGTAAAACCGCGGTGCAAGAAGATCCGCAAGCGCAATTGGTCTCCAGCTACCGGCGAAAGCTGAGCATGATGCTGAACTGAGCTCGAAGGCTGGAGATGCGCCAGCCGTTGCATAACCCCTTGCATAACCCCTTGTGCAAGCTCTGCGCGGTTTAGGCACTTATTTCTTAGCGCTTCTTTTTTACCGGCTTTTTCTTCGCCTTTTCAAACGCCTCTTTGCGCACGGCACGCTCGGCGTCGGCTTGTTCCCCCAGCGCCAGCCAAGCGGCGAATTCAGTGGGCGTTTCAAGCGTCAACCGCCCGAGCGCGGCCGAGCGAAAGTCGTGGATCACGATGTCAGCCGCTTTGGTGGTGTTAACGCGACCACCACTTTGAATCGCGCCGCGCTGTCGACCAATGGCGTCGAGCATTTCCTCGTCGGTGCGCCCCGCCACGTCGCTGATTTTGTAGCGTGCGGTCAGCGCTTCGGGGTAATTCGCAATCAGGTAGTTCAGCAGTTCCAGCGCCACTTCTTCGTCATCAAAAGCGTTGATGCCAATTGCACCGCTGGCGGCCAGGTTGTAGCCGCTTTGAGCGACGATGATGCGCGGCCACAGCACCCCGGGCGTGTCGTACAAATAAAAGTCGTCAGCCAAGATGATGCGCTGCTCCATCTTGGTCACACCGGCCTCGTCGCCGGTCTTGGCTGCGCGCTTGCCTTTAAGGGTGTTGATCAGCGTGGACTTGCCCACGTTAGGAATGCCGCAAATGAGCACCCGCATCGGTTTGACCATACCGCCGCGCAGGGGGGCGAGTTGCTGGCAGGCATCAATCAGGGCTTTGGCGGGAGATGTCATGCTGGTGTCCAGGCCCAGCGCTCGCACGCCGGGCATGGCGTTGTAATGGTCCAGCCACAGCGCTGTGCGCACCGGATCGGCCAAGTCTTGCTTGCTCAGCACTTTGAGCCCGGGCTTGCTTTGGATCAACTCGGCCAGCATCGGGTTGGCACTTGAACCGGGCAGACGCGCGTCCAGCATTTCAATGACCACGTCAATGTCTTTGATGCGCTCCCCGATCGCCTTTCGCGTGAGATGCATGTGCCCGGGAAACC
>CANGEG010000042.1 GCA_947452725.1 Comamonadaceae bacterium
GGGCACGCCATACACGGGACTGGAGCCCCATGGGTCCGGTCACTCTCAACCCAGAACGTGACTCAGTCATTGCCGAGCACGTACAGGAAAAGCTTATTCAGCCACTGGCTGCGTAAATTAGGCGACAACTACCTTGACGCGCGCCGAAAGGCCCTGAAAATAAGGCTTGGCAGGCTTGTCCCCGGGGTTATACACAGGCTCACCCACAATCCAAGTGGGTAAGATGAAATTGCGTTCTCGACAGGCTCGGGGGCATTTGCGTTAGAGATCCCAAAAGAAGCCATGAATTTCACAGGGAACCCGCCTGACACCTTCGAATGTGTAACCCGCCAATATCGAGATTGCCGAGTTGCCGACCTCAATCTGCCGGTCCCGGTACCACAACTTCAGCTAAATAGTAATCGGCGTGCTAGCGCACCTTTGCGTTGTCCATAGTTTGGTACGCTCGTGGCCGGTGCAAGATCATTAAATTGAACCCGTTTTAAAAAATTTTTGTTGCCAAATTCCGCGGAACCTCCCTTTGCCACGTGCGGGTGTCAGCTCGGGGAGGTAACGGTGGGCGGTTTACTTCGCGTGGCTCACTGCTTCGGGCCCAGCAATTTTTGATGCATGTAAAACATGCTGGCTTGCGTGTGCGGTGTGGTCGCTTGCAGTTTTCGCATGTTGGACGGCTGCTTTGTGGTCACCAGACCCGATCAGCTTGGCCGCTGCCAAGTGATTTGTTGCTGCATGTTGCAAATGTTCGCCTGCTTGTTGGTGATGCTGCTGAAGTGTCTGTGCAGTTGAATGTTCCGCAGTGGTTTTGTTTGTGTTCAATGTCATGACATGCTTTCTGGATTGAGTTGGGTTTCAGATTTGCGTATGTTTAATCATTCCGCCACTCCATGTTATGAATGGCGCGCGCCGAGGTCTGTACGGTGCGGCACTATCAAATGAGAACCGTGATGTCCGCTGTGATAACGGATGCCCTCTAACCCCGAAGTGATGCGCAGCAAGTGATGTTATCTATGGCCGTAAAGCCCCAAGGGGACGTTGCGGAAATGACCTGCGCACTCGTCCGTTGGGACGACAAACAAAGTCTTTAATAGCCATGTGCACTCAGGTGGTGAAGAGATACTGGTTGTAGAGGGATTAGGCCGCGATAAACATGACTCCTAAGGTGGCGGTACGTGGACGCGCAGTCCAAGGCACAGCAGGCATGCGCCGTTCACCAATCAGAAGATGCCCCCATCTACGTGAACACGGGGTACTTTAACTATGTCGTTGCCAAGCTGCGATGATTGCTATTTCCCCTTATTGCTGCGGAACGTGGCTGAAGATGTTAATTTCCCCAGGCGACTTGATTCGCGACATTGCACCTTTTTAATTTTTCGTATCACTAGTGTCCGGTAAATTTCATGCTTGATGTCCGCAAACGTAGGCCACATAAGCCCTGCAAGCCGATTTGCGATTCCGGCGATTTGAAACGCGAATTTGCCGCCAAGGCTTACCGTTACCTCTTTTTGGGAGGTTTGCGGCATGAACTCTGGTCGAACGGTGTTTGCACAAATGCTGGGCTTCGTGCCGTTTGCGCACTTCGAACACCTCGTCGACAAGTACCAATCCAACCGCTGGACGAGGGACTTCACCGCATGGAGCCACTTCATTTGCATGGCCTACGCGCAGCTCACGCGGCGCGAAGGTTTGCGCGACTTGATTGCGTGCCTCAATTCTCAAAAATCCAAGCTTTACCACGTCGGATTGCGCCACCGCATTACCCGATCCACCTTGGCCGATGCCAACGAAAGACGCAGCAGCGAACTCTTCGAATCCTTGGCGCAGCGTTTGATCGAGTTGGCCATCGCACTTCACAAAGACCACGATATCGGACTGGGCTTGAAAGAGCCGTTGTATGCGATGGACTCGACCACCATCGATCTGTGTCTCAAGCTGTTTCCATGGGCCGACTTTCGCTCGACCAAAGCAGCGGTCAAGGCGCACACCGTGATCGACTTGCGTGGGGCCATACCTGTGATGCTTACCATCACCACAGGAAAAGTTCACGACGTCAAAGCGCTCGACACTTTGCGACTGCCCCCGGGCTCCATAGTGGTGCTGGACCGGGGCTACGTGGACTTTGCCCGTTTGTATGCCTTGGTTCAGCGCCAGTGCAGCTTCGTTGTCAGGGGAAAAGACAATTTGAAATTCACGACCATGGACTGCCATCCCTTCGACCCCAGCACAGGGATACGCGCCGATCAGACGATCCAATTGCTGACCCACAAGTCCAAGAAGGCCTACCCTGCACCACTGAGAAGGGTCGAGTTCTTCGACGAGAAAACGCAACTCGATCTGGTGTTCTTGAGCAATCGGTTGGACCTGTCCGCAATGACCATTGCAGCCATTTACAAGCAGCGCTGGCAGATCGAATTGTTCTTCAAATGGCTCAAGCAAAACTTGATGGTCAAGCACTTCTTTGGCAACTCGCTCAACGCGGTGAAGTCTCAAATCTGGATTGCCGTTTGCGTCTACCTGATCGCTTTGATCGCTCACAAAGAACTCGGCATGGGCATTTCGCTGCGCAACTTTCTGCATCTCGTGGAGGTCAATATGTTTGAGAAAATCACGCTCAAGCAGATGGTCTCCAACGCCATCCACAACGAAGAGGTCGAGGTACTTCAGTTGCAAGACGAATTGTTCTGAAATCAGCATCAAAATTTACCGGACACTAGTGTTTTCGTATCATAAATTAGGTTCAGCTAATACTCGCCAAGTTTGAGCGCGTTCAGATAGTTGCTAGCGCGGCTTCATGTTTTTAGTTATACATGAGCTGTTCAGCCTTGGCGATGACGTGTGGCAATGCATCAGGCGCATCTGCTGCCACCACATGCCGTTGCGGCATGTTGCGTAGCCAGGTGATTTGTCGCTTGGCCAGTTGGCGAGTGGCAAAAATGCCCAAGTCGTGCAGCTTGTGATGTATCTGTGCCATTGGCACGTTTGTTTCTAGTGCTTCCCAAACTTGGCGGTAGCCTACGCAGCGCATGGCGGGTAAGTCGGCGTGCAAATCACCCCGAGCGCGCAGCGCCTGCACTTCTTTGACCAAGCCTTGCTCCAACATCTGATTGAAACGCTGGGCAATACGATGGTGCAGCCATGATCGGTCCACAGGTTCTAGAGAGATCAAGGCGATGTCTTTGCGGGCAGGGGCGTTGGCATCGCGGGTTTGAAATGACGAAATGGGTCGCGCGGTAAGTTGCCATACTTCAAGGGCGCGCAGGATGCGCTGGGTGTCGGCAGGGGCCAAACGCGCCGCAGTCACAGGATCAATCTCTTGCAAGCGTGTATATAGCGGCGCTAAACCTTCTTGGGCCAATGCCGCTTGCAATTCTGCACGCACCCTGGGGTTGGCCTGTGGCATATCACTGAGGCCTTCAAACAAGGCTTTGAAGTACAGCATGGTACCGCCTACCAATAATGGCATGCGGCCACGTGCCCTAATTTGGATAATCAGTGCTTCGGCGTCGCGCACAAACTCGGCTGCACTGTAGGCATTGAGCGGGTCGCGGATGTCGATCAGATGGTGCGGCACAGCGGCCAATTCGGCTGCCGTGGGTTTGGCGGTGCCAATATCCATGCCGCGAAATACCAGTGCTGAATCCACGCTGATGATTTCTACCCCACCGCGCCCTTGCCAATGTGCGGCCAACGCCAAAGCTGCAGCTGTTTTGCCACTGGCGGTGGGACCTGCCAGAGCAAGTGCCATCGGCTGTTGGGCGGCGTTTTTCATTTGCCCAAAGCGGGCAAGCGCCGCACCCATGTCCAGGCCAGAAGCCCAATGCACAGGCTCCACAAAAGCAAGCCATGGGCCAGCGCGAAGCTCGGCTGTACCATATGCGAGCCCAACCAGCCCCCCATGAAAAAGGCGCCAAGCATCATCAAAAAGCCGTTCAGCGCCGAGGCCGTGCCCGCCATTTGAGGAAAAGGCGCGACCGCGCCACTTTGACCGCAGGGTTGGTGTACGCCATGTGCCAACATAAACAGGTACACCGGCCCCATCACAGCCCAAGGGCCATACCAAGTCTGATCTTGTCCGGCATAGGCTAGCACCGTGATGGAGATGCCTCCGGCCAACGAAAAGCAAGACGCCAGTGCCACGCACTTTTGCACGCTCATGCGCAGCAGCAACCAACGGCAAATGAAGGTGCCCACGATGTAGGAAAAAGACATCGACAGCATCAGCAGGCCATAGTGCGTTTTGCTCAAACCGAATTGGCGCACAAATACAAATGAAGATGTGGCCAAGAAAGTGAACAGGCCGAGGTAAGAGACTGACGATAAGGCGCAGTAGGCTCTGAATGTTGGGTTGCGCAGAATCACCCCCCACGCCTTGAACAGCCCCGACGGCTTTAAAGCCTGAAGGTTGGGGTGTACCAGCGTTTCTTTGAAGCGCAGCATCAGTACGCTCCAGGTGAAGAGGCCAAAGAAGGCCAGTACCATCAAGGCGGGGCGCCACCCCCAATGTTCTGTCAGCAATCCACCCAGGGGCGCGCAGACGCAGGCAATTACACCCAGACCCGTCAAGGCTTGGGACATGATGCGTGCGCCTTCCAGCGGTTGGTACAGATCGCGCACAACTGCGCGTGCTGCCATGACGGCCGCGCCCATGGCCACACCTTGCAAGATGCGCAAAGCGATCAAAAAGTCCATGGAGGGCGCTAGCGCGCAACCGACCGAGGCCACGCCGTATGCGCCCATGCCCCAGAGCAACACCGGTCGCCGGCCAAAGCGGTCCGACAAAGGCCCCCACACCAATTGCGACAAACCAAAGGCAAGTAGCAGCGCTGTCAATGTCAACTGCGCTTGCGCCATGCTGGCGTCAAAACCTTCAGTCAAGGTGGGCAGGGCAGGCAAATACAAATCGGTGGTGACCGGTTGAATGCCCAGCAACAAGGCCAGAATCAACACCACCCAGACACGGTGCATTGCGCTTTCAATCGGTTTGTGAAAGGTGGCCTTCGCGGCGGCGTGCGGCGTTTTCATCAGCGCCCGCGCATGAATAAAGTGTCCAGCTCGCGCATAGTTACTTGTCGCCAAGTAGGACGGCCGTGGTTGCACTGGTCAGAGCGCTCGGTCTCTTCCATTTGCCGCAGCAACGCATTCATTTCGTCCAGCGAGAGGCGTCGATTCGCGCGAACTGCGCCATGGCAGGCCATGGTGCCCAGAATGTCGTTATGTGCACGTTGCACCACGGTAGACGCATCATGCTGTGCTAACTCGGCCAATACGCTGCGAGCCAACTCCACTGCATCGCCCAGCGCCAGGGTCGTCGGCACGGCGCGCACCGCCAAGGTTTTGGCTGACAGCGGCGAAATCTCCAAGCCCAGTTGGCTTAAGACCTCATGGCAAGTTTCGGCCGTAGCTACTTCGCTCGGCGTGGCGGCGAAGGTGGCTGGAATCAACAATGGTTGGCTGCTAATTTGCGTCTGTGTCCATTGTTGCTTAAGTCGCTCATAGACAATGCGTTCGTGCGCGGCATGCATGTCGACCACAATCAAACCTTGCGCGTTTTCGGCCAGCACATATACACCTTGCAGCTGCGCAATGGCACGCCCTAGCGGCCAGTCGCCTTGCGGTAAATCGGAAGGCGTTGCGCTCCCGCCAGGCATGTCTATGCTGCGTACGGCAGCGGGCTCTGCAAAGCCGTCGCGCGGCGTGCCCAAGGGCTCAAAGCCTGAGCGACTCGAATCATCGCTCGCTGTGGCTTCTTGCGGTTGGCCCCACAGGGCTTGCAGGTCAGCCACATGGCGGCTGTAGCGCGTATCGCCAGGCAATGACCTGCCTTGTTGACCAGGGGGGTCCAGCGCCATGCCGCGTTGCTGCCATGCGGCCGACTCGGGTAAGCGCGGCGCAAGCGTTGTGGACAGCGCCAAACCAGTTACTGCCGCGGAAGCGTTTTCGTTGCCCAAGGCCTGCGCCGTGAGGGCATGGGCGCGAGGCACGGCCAAGGCGTTTTCAATTGCGTGGCGCACAGCCTGGTGGATCTCGCGACTGTCGCGAAATCTAACCTCTATTTTGGTCGGGTGCACATTCACGTCGACCCGGGTCGGGTCCATCTGAACATACAACGCATATACCGGTTGGCGATGGCCGTGCAAGACGTCTTCGTAAGCGCTGCGCGCGCCATGAGTCAATACCTTGTCGCGCACAAAGCGGCCATTCACATAAGCAAACTGATGATCGGGGCGCGAGCGCGCTGCGTCGGGCACACCGGCGCGGCCGGTAATATGCAGGGGGCCAATGCGGTAGTTGACGGCCACAGACTGCGCCACAAAATCTTCACCCAACACATCTGCCAATCGCTGCTCCAGTCCGGCTGGGCCGGGGTGGTTGCGCCACTGCTCGACCAACTTGCCCTCATGCCAAATGGCAAAGCTTACGTCGTGCCGGGCAAGGGCATGGCGGCGCACGGACTCAATGCAATGCGCTAACTCGGTGCTATCGGACTTGAGAAATTTGCGCCGCGCCGGCGTGGAGAAAAACAGTTCTTTAACCTCCACGGTGGTGCCGATGGCGCGTGCCGCACGTCGCAACTCGCCGGTGCGCCCGTCAAGCATGAAGGCGCTGGCCTGGCCCTCGGCGCGTGACAGCAAGTTCATCTCGGACACCGAGTTGATGGCAGCCAATGCCTCGCCACGGAAACCCATGGTGGCCACTGACTCTAGATCGACTAGGCTGCCGATCTTGCTGGTGGCATGGCGCTTCAAGGCCACGGGCAGTTCGTCGTGGGCGATACCAGCCCCGTCGTCTTCGACTGCAATCAAACGAGTGCCGCCCGCCAACAGGCGCAGCGTGATTTGGCGGGCCCCCGCGTCCAAGGCGTTGTCCAGCAACTCACGCACCACCGAAGCGGGGCGCTCCACCACCTCACCGGCCGCAATTTGACTGATCAACTCGTCAGGCAGTTCACGGATCGGCTGACGGGGCAAGGTGAATGGGGTAGGCACGGGCGGGGAGTGGGGAAGGCCTTCGGGAGAGGCTGCAAGTTCGGTATTCACCCTCAAATTGTAGGCCCTCCGTCCGGATGAGCGTCAATGCTATCGCAAGATGTCCTCAAGGGATAATCACCCCATGGACATCTTCATTCAACTCATCGATTTCATACTTCACGTGGACGTGCATCTGCGCGATTTTGTGGCGCAATATGGGGTGTCGGTGTATGCCTTGTTATTTTCAATTATTTTTGTGGAAACCGGCTTGGTCATCATGCCGTTCTTGCCTGGCGACTCGCTGCTATTCATCGTCGGGGCCATGTGCGGCGCCGATCTGATGAGCCTGCCACTGGCCTTGCTTGTGCTGGCAGTGGCGGCGATTGCGGGCGACCAGGTGAACTACAGCATTGGCCATCATTTCGGCCCCAAGGTGTTCAAGTGGGAGGACTCGCGTTTTTTCAACCGCGCGGCTTTTGACAAAGCCCATGCCTTTTACGAAAAATACGGCGGCATAACCATCATCTTGGCGCGCTTCATGCCCTTCATCCGCACCTTTGTGCCCTTTGTGGCCGGTGTGGCTGCCATGACACGCAGTAAATTCACTGCCTTTAACCTGATTGGGGGTCTGTTCTGGGTGCTGAGCCTAACCATTACGGGTTACTTCTTTGGCAACTTGCCGTTTGTGCAAACTCATTTGTCCAAAATCATTTGGGCTTTGATTTTGGTGCCGGGTGTATTCACATTGGTTGGCGCTTGGCGCGCTCAGGCCAAGGCCTAATCTCGGCCGCTGGCTCTTAGCTGTAAAGGTCAAACCGTTCTGGTGCGGGCCAGTGGTGGGTTGCGCGCAAAGTAGGCTTTGATGCCTTTCATCAGCGCGTCAGCCAGACTTTCTTGGTAGGCGGTGCTGCGCAGCTTGTCCTCTTCTTCGGGATTGCTGATGAACGCAGTTTCCACCAAAACGCTCGGAATATCTGGGGCTTTCAGTACGGCAAAACTGGCCTGCTCGACCTTAGGTTTATGTAAACGTCCAACACCACCAATTTCCCGCAACATGGCCCCACCCAGTTGCATGCTGTCGTTGATCTGGGCGGTGGTGCTCATGTCGAGCAAGGCACGCTTGACTTGAGCGTCATGCGCCACGATATTGACCCCGCCAATCAAATCGGCTTTGTTTTCTTGGTTTGCCATCCAGCGCGCCGCGCTGCTCGAAGCACCGCCTTGGCTCAGGGCGAACACGCTGGCGCCTTGGGCGTTCGGCGTGAAGAAAGCGTCGGCATGAATGCTGACAAACAAGTCGGCTTGCACATTGCGCGCTTTTTGCACCCGCACATGCAGGGGTACAAAAAAATCAGCGTCTCGCGTCAAGAATGCGCGCATAGGGCTGCCGTTCACATTGGTCGCGTTGATGCGTTCTTTTAAGCGATGCGCAATTTGTAGAACCACGTCTTTTTCACGCGTGCCCGCAGGCCCTACCGCGCCGGGGTCTTCGCCGCCGTGTCCAGGATCCAGCGCAATGATGATCAAACGGTCGGTGCGCTGAGGCGACTGTGCAGGCATGCTTCGCGGCGGGTGGTCTGGATTGTCCATGTAAACGCCAGATTCAAGCCGAGATGAGCGCCGTGTAATCAAGTCGGCGGAGCCCGACCCCGCACCCGCGCTAATCGCTGGCGCCGATGGTAATGCGATGGCCGGGCCACTCGGTTTGCCCGATTGTTTGCGGATCAACTCACCGAGCGGATCGATGTTACCGATTGACAGTGTTTGAGGTGTTGTCGCCGCAACGGGAGGAGGGGCTGCCGCACCTTGCATGCGCTCGTTGATCAAGGCCTCTAAAGGGTCAGCCACTTCGCGGGGATACAGATCCAGCACCAGCCGGTGTTGGTAAGCGGCCACCGGTGCCAAGGCAAAGATCTGGGGCGCAATTTCACGCTTGAGGTCGATCACCAGTCGCACCACGCCCGGGCTGTTTTGCCCTACGCGCACACCGGCAATGTTCGGGTCGTCTGCCCGCACCTTGCCTACCAACTCGCGCAGTGCGCTGTTGAGTTCCAGGCCTTGGATGTCAATTGCCAAGCGCGGCGGCGAGGGAATGAATGTTTGGGTCGCTTGCAGCGAGGTATCAGATTCGAGCGTGACGCGGGTGTAGTCGGCCGAGGGCCATACCCGCACGGCGAGCATACTAGCGCCCCAGGCCAGTTCCCGACTGCCCAGCACCATCACAGCCATGCCAGTTTGCAGCAGCTTGCGCCGGTTCAGACCGATGCCTTGTTCAAAGGGCATGAGGCAAACCTTGAATGAGTGACACCCCGGTTTCTGAGCCGGCCTTGAAATACACATGCCGGGTCTCGTCCCCCGTCAATTCTATTGAGATGCTCAGGTCGGGTATGGGCAAGCGGCCTGCGACCTGGTCCGGCCACTCTGCCAGCTTTAAGCCGGGGCTGGCAAAAATGTCGCGAAACCCGGCATCTTCCCATTCTTGCGGATCGTTAAAGCGGTAGAAATCAAAATGCCAAATAGCCAAGTCGTCCACCTCGTGCGGCTCCACTACCGCATAGGTGGGACTTTTGATGCGCCCGCTCACTCCTAAAGCGCGCAAGAGATGCCGAACCAGCGTGGTTTTGCCGGCGCCCAAATTGCCTTTCAACTCGATGTAGCAATTGCGGATGACAGGGTTGCGCGCCAGCGCCTGGGCATAGGCCTGGGTCTCGTCTTCGCTGTGCCAGATGCCTCGCGCAGAATGCGCCAAGGGTTTGGGCGTGAGCGAGGGCGCTGCTAGAGTTCCTACAATCGGCGGGTGACTGCTTTTCGTACTCAGATCGATCCTTTGTTGTTGTGGCCCCAAGTGCAAACTTGGGCGCGGGAGCTTGGATTTTCGCAAATTGCCGTGACGGGTGTGGATTTGTCTACCGCCGAGTCGGGTTTACTGGCTTGGTTAGCGGCTGGCTTTCACGGCAACATGGACTATATGGCCGCCCACGGACTTAAACGCGCCCGGCCTGCAGAGCTGGTGCCCGGCACGGTGAGCGTGATCACTGCACGTATGGATTATCTGCCCATGAACACCGGGGACGATTGGGTGTCTGAAGAAACTGCACGCGCGGCAAGGCCAGGCGAGGCCGTGGTTTCTTTG
Organism: Comamonadaceae bacterium; assembly: GCA_947452725.1. Classification (GTDB taxonomy): domain Bacteria; phylum Pseudomonadota; class Gammaproteobacteria; order Burkholderiales; family Burkholderiaceae_C; genus Limnohabitans_A. Next base: position 10,099 of record CANGEG010000042.1, read on the forward strand.
TATGCCCGAGGGCGTGACTACCACAAGGTGCTGCGCAACCGCATGCAAAAGTTGCAGAAAAAATTTGCGGATGCCATTGGCCCCTTTGGCCACCGAGTGTTCACCGACTCCGCCCCGGTGCTTGAAGCCGAGCTTGCCCGCCGCAGCGGTTTGGGCTGGCGTGGCAAAAATACCCTGGTGCTGCAGCGCGAAGCAGGCTCGATGTTTTTTTTGGGTGAGTTGTTTATCGACTTTGCCTTGCCACATAACGAGCCATTGACCACCCATTGCGGCCAATGTACAGCTTGCATTGACTTGTGCCCTACTGCGGCTATTGTGGCGCCGCATCAATTGGATGCGCGCCGGTGTATTTCATATCTGACCATTGAGCACGACGGTCCGATTCCGACCGAGCTGCGGCCACTTATCGGCAACAGAATTTACGGCTGCGACGAATGTCAATTGGTCTGCCCTTGGAACAAATACGCGCAGCGAAGCATCCTGCCGGACTTTAATTCGCGACAGGGCTTGGCGGGCGCATCTGTTGCTGCATTGTTGGCCTGGGACGAAGCCGAGTTTTTGCGGCATACCGAAGGCAGTGCGATTCGCCGCATCGGCCACGTGCGCTGGTTGCGCAATTTAGCCTTGGCTGCGGGCAATGCCTTGGCTGCGCAGCGGCACCCCGGTGCCGATGAGGATTCCGCAACCTCAAACCCCACTGGAACAATGAGCGTCGCCATGAGCGCAATCGAGTTGCAACAACTTAAAACCCTGTTGCAGGGCTTGTTGCTACATACCAGTGATGTTGTACGCGAACAAGCGGCGTGGTCGCTGGCGCAGTCGATTTGAAGCCAGACTAATCACTCCAGCGAGCTTAACGTCCTTAGCGCAGCACCACCAAAGCAAACGGCAAACTCACCATGCCCAGCAGGGTAGACAGGGTGACCAAGGCTGCTACATAGGCGCCGTTGTAGCCCATGCGGGCCGCCAGCACATAGCAAGTGGAGGCGGTAGGCAGTGCTGAAAACGCCAGCAGCACGGTGGTTTGATGCGCTGACAAGTCAAACGCGCGCGCCAGAAAAAAAGCCACCACGGGCAAGACAAAATGCCGCAGGGTGAGCACCGACAGACCCAGCAATTTTCCGCTTCTCAAACTGCCCAATTGCATGCCGGCTCCTGCCGACATCAACCCCAACGCCAGCGAGGCCGCGCCAATTCGGCTCACGCTGGGGTCCAGCCAGGCCGGTATGCGAAAACCCAGCAAATTGCAGATCAGCCCCGAGGCGGTAGCCAGTATCAAGGGGTTGCGCATCAACTCGCGCCAAAAACTGCTTTGAGCATGGCGCGCCATGGGCCAAACCGCAGCTATATTGAAAATGGGCACGCAGACCCCGATCAGCACCGATATAAGCAGCAAGCCATCGGACCCTGTCAAACGTTCGGCCAGCGCCAGCGCAATGAAGGAGTTAAAACGAAAGCCCACCTGCGCAGAAGCAGCATGATCTTTGCGGTCGATGAACCGGCCCAGAATCGGCCAATAAGGCAAGCTATAGGACAAAGCAATGGCGATAAGACCCATGCACACACCCGCAGTGATCAGGCTGGAGGCTGCGGCCAGGTCAAGCGGGCTTTTCACAATTGAGTGAAAGAGCAGCACCGGAAACAAGAAAAAATAGACCAGTGATTCAACCTGTTGCCAGACCTCGCGGTTCAGCGCTGTATATCTGCAGACCAGGTAGCCGCACAAAATCAAAGAAAAATCGGGAACAAGGAGTTGGGCGTAATTCACAAGCTTGAGCATAACGGGTTTGTTTGCAGGGGCCTGTCGCAGAAAGCGGGTCTATAGATTGTGCTTATGATGTGAGATTGAATTCATTTTTTCTGGAGAGAAAAGTTTATGCAACTTCGTCATCTCATTGCCGCTTTGCTGGCCAGTACCGCTGTTAGTACCGCTTGGGCCGAGAGCTATCCGAACAAAGTCGTGCGCTTGCAAGTGCCGTTTGCACCTGGCGGCACCACTGACATCGTGGCCCGCGTGATTGCCGATCCCCTGGCCAAGGCGATTGGCCAGTCGGTGATTGTGGAGAACAAAGCCGGCGGAGGTGGTGTGGTCGGGGCAAATGAAACCGCCAAAGCCATCCCTGACGGCTACAACTTGGGTATCGCCACAGTGTCTACCACTGCGGCGAATCCAGCCATCAACACCAAGATTCCATACAATCCAGTGACCGATTTCACCCCAATCATTAACATTGCGGCCACGCCCAATGTGATTGCTGTGCATCCCAGTTTTCCAGCTCGCGACTACAAAAGCTTTGTTGCGGAGTTGAAAAAGAATCCCGGCAAATACTCGTATTCGTCTTCCGGTACGGGCGGAATTGGTCACTTGCAAACCGAGTTGTGGAAGAGCCTTGCCGGTGTTTTTATTACCCACATTCCATACCGCGGCGCAGGCCCGGCTTTGAACGACACGGTTGCCGGTCAGGTGCCTATCATTTTTGACAACATGCCCTCTGCCTTGCCTTTCATCCAAACAGGCAAGTTGATTCCGATCGTGGTGGCCGCGCCGCAGCGTCTGCCCCAGTTACCCAATGTGCCCACCTTCAAAGAAGTGGGCTTGGAGCCTGTGAACCGTATGGCCTACTACGGCATCTACGGCCCCAAAGGTTTGCCAAAAGAGGTTGTCGAAAAGATCAGTGGTGGCGTGAAAAAAGCCCTGCAAGATCCCGCTGTGGCCAAACGCATCCAAGATACCGGCTCATTGGTGGTGGCCAATTCGCCTGAAGAGTTTGCCGCGCAAATCAAGGCCGAGTTCGAGGTCTACAAAAAAGTGGTCGAACAGCAAAAGCTCAAGCTCGACTGATGTTGCCTGAGAGCCAAAGTGCGATCGATCGCTTCATTGATGCTCTCTGGCTTGAAGACGGTTTGTCGGCCAACACGCTGGCCGCTTACCGCCGCGACCTGAGTCTTTTTGCGCACTGGCTTCGTGAACATGGCCTGAACCTGGACCAAACCACCGAGCCGCATTTGCAGCAGTACTTTGCGGAAAAACATGGGGCTACGAAAGCCACCTCGGCGAATCGTCGTTTGACGGTATTTAAACGATACTTTCGCTGGGCACTGCGTGAGCATTGCGTGCGGGTAGATCCTACCTTGCGCATGTTGGCGGCTAAACAGTCGCTGCGTGTGCCGAAAACGCTGAGTGAATCCCAAGTGGAAATGCTGCTGAACGCTCCCGATGTAAATGAGCCACTCGGTTTGCGCGACCGTAGCATGCTGGAGTTGATGTACGCCAGCGGCTTGCGGGTGAGCGAGTTGGTGCAGCTCAAAACCTTGCACGTTTCACTCAACGAGCACGTGCTGCGCGTTATGGGCAAGGGCAGTAAAGAGCGTTTGGTGCCCTTCGGTCATGAGGCGAGGGATTGGCTGGAGAAGTATTTCCAAACGGCCAGGCCGGCCATTTTGGGTGGACGACTAACTGAAGACCTGTTTATCAGCAGCAGCGGGCCCAAGCCGGGCACTGCGATGTCTAGGGTGATGTTCTGGAATCTGGTCAAGCGCTACGCGCTACAGGCCGGCATCACCACGCCGCTGTCGCCACACACCTTGCGCCACGCCTTTGCCACGCATTTGCTTAACCACGGCGCCGATTTGCGTTCAGTGCAAATGCTGTTGGGCCACGCCGATATTTCCACCACCACTATTTATACCCACATCGCCCGCGAGCGGCTCAAGACCTTGCACGCGGCGCATCATCCGCGGGGTTGATGCGTTGGCGTTCTCAATGTGTAGGAGCCAGCCTGCCGTCGACGGGGTGCGACTGAACTGTCACTTGCGGGCAAGCGCCTACAAAAGTGCGTCCAACTCCTCTTCCGCAAAACCTGCAAGCCGACGAGCCGCCATGTTGAACGGCGGTCGTAGTTTGGGCACGTCATATTGATCTATCAATCGAGCATAGGTGCTGACCGGTTCCAGGCCACGTTCCTGACACAGGTAGCGGTACCAGCGGTTGCCGGCGGCCACATGGCCAATTTCTTCTTCAAGAATAATGTCCAGAATTTGGCCAGCCTTGTGATCGCCAGCGCCAATCAGTTTGTTTTTCACGCCGGGTGAGGCGTCCAGCCCCCTCGCTTCCATGGTGCGCGGCACGATGCCGATGCGCGCCAGCACATCGTGCTGCGTGCGTTCGGCCATTTCCCACAACGCGTTGTGCGCCGCAAAGTCGCCGTAGTTGTAGCCCAGGCTGCGCAAATGTTCGTGCAGCAGCATGAAGTGCTTGGCCTCTTCTTGAGCAATATGCATCCAGTCGGTATAGAAAGAGTCTGGTAAGCCGGGAAAGCGCCACACCACGTCCAGCGCCAAATCGATTGCATTGAGTTCAATGTGCGCCACCGAATGCACCAACAAGGCACGGCCCTCTACGCTGGAAAGCGGCTTGGGTTTTATCAGGTTGTGGGCGATCAACTCGGGCTTGAGGGGGCGACCCGGAATCAGGGCCGGAGGTGTTAATACGTCGTTTCGTCCCACGGGCAGGCTCAAGTTCACCGCTAGCGTGATTTCGGCTTTGCGCACCGCATCGGTTTCGCACAGCGGGCCCAGGGCGGCGATTCGCAAAGTGGTCATGGGCAAAATGAGTGATGGGCTTTAAGGGCAAGGCTACGCAAGTAGGCTGGGGGGCAGGGTCGTTAATGAGAAAGCCTTAAGCGACAGGCCTCAGGCCACTGTCTGCCTACAATTGTAAATTCACTCTACCCCTACAGGAGCATTCCATGGCGATTTACGAACTAGATGGCAAACAACCCCAAGTAGCCGCCTCGGCATGGGTGGCTGACAGCGCACAGGTGATGGGCGCGGTCACCCTCCACGCCAATGCCAGCGTGTGGTTTGGCAGCGTGATTCGCGGCGATACCGACACCATTGAGATTGGCGAAGGCAGCAATATCCAAGACGGCAGTGTGCTGCATGCCGATCACGGCAAGCCCTTGGTGGTGGGTAAACATGTCACTGTGGGGCATATGGTTATGCTTCACGGTTGCATCGTTGGCGATGAGTCGCTGATCGGTATCGGCGCGGTGGTGCTGAATGGTGCGAAAATAGGAAAAAATTGTCTGGTGGGCGCAGGCTCCTTGGTGACTGAAGGCAAAGAGTTTCCGGATGGCTCCATGATCATGGGCAGCCCCGCTAAAGTGGTGCGCGAACTCAGTCCTGAGCAAATCGAAGGTTTGCGTCAAAGCGCTCGCCACTATGTCGAGAATGCACACCAGTTTCACTCCACCCTGAAGAAAATATCCTGAACACGGAAACGCGGCACTGTCCGCTTTGATCAACTTGTCTGAATTGCATAAATTTTTATTCGAAGGCCTGCCCGTCCGCGGCATGGTGGTGCGACTGACCGACGCTTGGCAAGCCATTTTGGCGCGACGTGCGGCTAACACCGACTCGGGCGCTTACCCGGAATCGGTCAGCCATTTACTGGGCGAGATGGCCGCGGCCAGCGTGTTGATGCAAGGCAACATCAAATTCAACGGGGCCTTGGTGTTGCAAATCATGGGCGACGGCCCTTTAAAGCTGGCAGTAGTTGAGGTTCAGCCCGACTTCAGCCTACGCGCCACAGCCACAATAACCGGGGACATCGCCTTTGACGCGCCGCTGAGCCACATGGTAAATGTGAATAACCAGGGGCGCTGCGCCATCACTTTGGACCCGCTGGATCGCCAGCCCGGGCAGCAGCCCTACCAAGGCGTGGTGCCGCTTTTCGATGATCAGCAACAAAAAATTGAAAACTTTGCCGAGGTGCTGGAGCACTACATGCTGCAGTCCGAGCAGTTGGACACGGTGTTGGTGCTGGCGGCCAACGACCAGGTGGCTGCAGGCTTGTTGATTCAGCGTTTGCCGATTGAGGGCGATGGTAATTTGGCCGGTCAGGTGGATTCAGTGGCGCGCGAGGCCTTGCTGGGCCGCAGCGAAGACTACAACCGCATCGCTATCTTAGCCAAGAGCTTGAAGCGCGAAGAATTGTTATCGCTGGAGGTGGACACAATCTTGCACCGCCTTTTTTGGGAAGAGCCCATCGTGCGCTTTGAGCCTTACGCCGGTGAGACTGCGCCCAAGTTCGCTTGCCGTTGCAGCCAGGAGCGCGTCAGTCAAATGATTCGCAGCTTGGGCGTGGAAGAGGTGGACAGCATTTTGGCAGAGCAAGGCCAGGTGGAAGTGGCTTGCGAGTTTTGTGGCTTGCAGTATCGGTTCGATCCGATTGATGCGGCTGCGATTTTCACGGGTCTGATCCCGCCAACGCCTGAAACTGAACCGCCGGCTAATTTGCATTAATGTGATGTGGCTACAGCCCTTGTAATTGCTGCTGGCGAAGCCTATTCCGGGGATTTGAGTAAATCTGAGAACAACCTGTGTTCGCATTCTGCGTCTGAGCATTTCTCGCAAGCCCAGGCGGTGCGACCCCGGTTCAACGCATACTGCCCTTGGGCGCGAGTTGTTTGAGCTGCGATCAGCAGGGTATCGCCCAGCGAGTCGGCATTTTTTTTAGCCCAGCCTAAAGCAAGCAGCGCGTTGTTCAAGCGTTCCTTGCCTAGACCATAGATCACAGAGTAAGCCACGCCTGAGCGCTGCAGGGCAGCACGTACCATCGCATCAATCGGTTCGCGCACATGCGGGCCATCGCGTTGCAAACCATCTGCCACCCATGGTAAATCGAGCCCCGTGATCAGCGTTTTGTCGTAAATACGTTGGTGCGTAGCAGCCATCGCGTATAAAGATTCGTCGTTAAACAGCTTATGGCTGTAGACCGCCGTCATCAATGGCGTGGTGTCGGCAATCACAATGCCGCTGGTGTACTGCAACACCGCGTCGGCTTGCTGTTGTGCAATCAGCGCTTGCTCATGCGGCTCGGGGGTGCGGCCTTGCGCGTCGCACCACGTACGCAAGTGTTCTCCCACCCAATGCACTTCTTGGCCGTGGGCACGCAGGCAGGTGGTCAGCGCCAGACTCAGCTGCGTTTTACCAGTGCTTTCGGCGCCCAGCAAGGCAATGCGGATCAGCGAATTTGACGTTGCCATTTGCGCCAGCCGATCACACTCATTACCGCAAAAATCGCATACAGCAGCACAGTCAACCACAAACCTTTGTAGGCAAACAGACCGATGCTCACGGTATTGACCACCAGCCAGACCAGCCAGCTCTCTAGGACTTTGCGGCCTAGTAAATACTGGCCAACCAGACTAAGGGCCGTGACCCAACCGTCCCACCAAGGCACATCGGTGTCGGTGAACTGTATTAAAAACAGGGCCAGGATGGGCCAAAGCAGTAGGGCGGCCGCCAAGTTAAGCAATCGACCGCGTGCGGTCAAGCGGGTGATACCGATGGCCGCGTCTGTGGGGTGATTTTTTTCTTCGGTATCGGCAATGGCAGTAAAACTCGCATCGTCATGAGCTATCGCTGTTGGGTGCTGTATGGGCGGCTTTAACCACTGCCCCCAACCCCACAAAGCCAGTAAGGCAAAAACGACTTGCAAAGAGGCCTCGCCGTAGAGTTGGCTGTGTCGAAAGACAAAGAAGTAAAGTGCCGAGCTGGCGATGGCCAAGGGCCAGCTCCAATGAAGCTCTTGGATGCTGCACCACACCATCACCACCGCCAGTGCAAAACCAGCGACTTCGGTCATGGCCATCATTTGGCGATCTGAACGAAAATCTCGTTGGGCTTGACCATGCCCAGTTCATTGCGGGCGCGCTCTTCCACCATGTTCAGACCTTCTTTGAGGTCATTGATCTCGGCACTGAGTTGCTCGTTCACTAAGCGAGCTTTGTCGTTGGCCGTTTTTTGTTCCTGGACCTTGCGCTCCAGCTCAGTCACCGTGGGAATGCTGCCACGGCCCAGCCACAGCTGCGCCTGCAAGACCACCAGAACGATGGCCAAGACGACTGGCAAAAAACGATTCCCCATCACGTTTAGCGAGCCTTAAAAGAGCAGTAGCCCGCGCTTTAGCGCAGGTTGTAAAACGCAGAGCGGCCGGGGTATACGGCCACATCGCCCAAGTCTTCTTCGATGCGCAAGAGCTGGTTGTACTTGGCCATGCGGTCGGAGCGGCTCATGGAGCCGGTCTTGATTTGGCCCGCATTCAAGCCCACGGCGATGTCGGCAATGGTCGAATCTTCTGTCTCGCCAGAGCGGTGCGAAATGACGGCGGTATAACCGGCGCGCTTGGCCATTTCGATGGCTTCAAATGTCTCGGTCAATGTGCCGATCTGGTTGATCTTGATCAGGATCGAATTGGCGATGCCTTTGTCGATGCCTTCTTTGAA
>CANGEG010000043.1 GCA_947452725.1 Comamonadaceae bacterium
CTAAAAAGGACAGTTTTCACAACTTTGAAACGCACCGCCAGTCCCTGCTCGAACTCGTCGATCGCCTGGACTTGCAACGCGTGGTGTTGGTGGTGCAAGACTGGGGCGGCATTTTGGGACTGACGCTGCCCATGGCCACCCCCGAACGCTACCAAGGCTTGCTGGTCATGAATACCGCCTTGGCCACTGGCGAAGAGCCCCTAAGCCCCGGTTTTCTAGCTTGGCGCGACTGGTGTAAAAGCCAGCCGCTGTTCGATGTGAGCAAACTGTTCCTTCGCGGCAACCCTGGTCTGAGCGCTTCAGAGGCTGCGGCATACAACGCACCTTTCCCCGACAAAGGCTATCGCGCCTCGTTGCGTGCTTTTCCACCTATGGTGCCTGAGTTCGCTGACTCCCAAGGCGCCGACATTTCACGTCAGGCTTTGGCTTTTTGGCGCGACGAGTGGCAGGGCCAAACCATGATGGCCATTGGTCAGCAAGATCCGGTGCTGGGTGAGGTGGTGATGCGCCGTTTGCAATCGCAAATTCGCGGTTGTTCAGAGCCAATTCTATTGGCCGATGTCGGCCATTTTGTGCAAGAGCAGGGTAGGGCGATTGCCCAGGCGGCTGTGCGACACTTCAGGTCTTAAAAAACAATTCCAAATGGCCCACATTTATATTTTTTCTCCTTCCAGCGCCGTGCGCGATAAAGCTGCATTTCGTCGCGGGCTCAAGCGCTTGCAAGCGCAAGGCCATGAGGTGGAAGTGGACTCAGCTGCTTTGTCCAGCCACATGCGCTTTGCAGGCGAAGACGTCACCCGCATTAACGCGATCACCCGCGCTGCCGCCAGCGGCGCCGATGTGGCTTTGATCTCACGGGGTGGTTACGGGCTCACTCGCATCTTGCCCGCCTTACCGTACAAGCTCATTGCCAAAGCCATTGATGGTGGCACGCAGTTTGTGGGCTTAAGCGATTTCACCGCCTTTAACCAAGCTGTGCTGGCCAAGACGGGCCGTATTAGTTGGCAAGGTCCAGCGCTGGGCGAAGATTTCGGCACGCCGGAAGAACCCGACGAGATCATGCAAGCTTGCTTCGACGACTTGCTGATGGAGCAAGGCGAGGGCACCGGCTGGCAACTGCCCAAGGACCAAGCAGAACGCCGCGTGGTTGTAAAAGACGCGCCGCTTTGGGGTGGCAACCTGACGGTACTGACATCGTTGCTAGGAACACCGTACTTGCCACCGATCAAAGGCGGCATCTTGTTTTTAGAAGATATTGGAGAGCACCCTTACCGCATCGAGCGCATGCTGACTCAGCTTTTGCACGCGGGTGTGTTGTCCCAGCAAAAAGCGATATTGATCGGGCAATTCACCAATTACAAACTGGTGCCCGCGCACGACAAAGGATTCAAGCTGTCGACGGTTTTGGACTGGCTGCGCAGTCAAATCAAAGCGCCGGTTCTCACTGGTTTGCCGTTTGGCCATGTGCCAACTAAGGTGCTCTTGCCAGTAGGCGCTAAGGTGGACTTGATCACCGAAGGGCGCGATGCGCTGATGGTCTGGGGTCACATTTAAGATCAGAAATTTAATCGAAAAACTCTGGGTCAAGTTCGACAACGCACAGACCGATCAGTGAGTCGTTTCTATTCTTTACGCTAGGAGGGCTCACCCAGTGAAAAAGACGAAACAAACTCATCAGCTTCTTGCACGAGTTTTAGCCCAGGTCTTGTTCGTTTCAGGTCTATTACTGGCCACGTCGTTGATGGCCGGGCCTTTGCAACAGTCCGAGCTGGCGTCGATTGGTTTTCAGGAGCATCACGTAGGTAAGGTCATCTTGGTGCAGTTGGTTACGCCTAATTTACCTTTGGCCAAACGCTTTTATGGCGGGTTGTTTGGCTGGCAATTTCGCGATCTCAAGCTAGAAGGCGAAGACTATGCCGAAGCCTCGATGAATGGTCAGCTTGTTGCCGGACTGATTCACAAGCCCTTCCCAATTAATGAGACTAGGCAATCGAGTTGGCTGAGCTTTATTGCTGTGCACGACGTGGACTCAATACAAAAACTAGCCACAGCCCTTGGCGCAAAGACCTTACTCGAGCCGCACACGATTGCTAACCGCGGTCGAGAAGCCGTTTTTTTGGATCCGCAGGGTGCGGTTTTTGGCGTACTCGGTTCCACCAGCGGCGACCCGCCAGACGAGTTAGCAGATCCCGGAGAGTGGATCTGGAGTTCCCTTAGTACCACAGACCCTGAGCTCATCGCTGGTTTTTATCAGACTCTATTTAAGTACGAAGTCTTCGATCTGCCTTCAGACCAGGGCGTCAAACATTTGATATTGACCTCTGATGGATACGCGCGTACGAGCGTGAATTCATTACCAACAAGCCGCCTCAATACCCGAGCCCATTGGTTGAACTACGTGCGTGTCGTAGACGTGGACGCTATGAGCGCCAAGACTGTGTCTCTGGGTGGTCATGTTCTGGTGGAGCCCCGAGTGGACAGGCATGGCGGAAAAGTTGCAATTGTCTCCGATCCGTTGGGCGCGCCTTTTGGCCTTTTTGAGTGGCCTGAAACCCAGGACCAAGGGGCTGCGCAATGACACTCGCTCAAACTCGCGGCTCTGTCACAACGCTGGTGGTCTGTTTGTTAACTTTTTTGTTGACCAGCTGCGCTGTGACTGAAGGTGGCTATGGTTATGCCTATCCACCCAATGTTCGAATCGGCCTGGACTATTACGACCCCTGGTACGGACCCTACGGTAATTGGGGGCCGCGCTACAGGGTTGGACCGCCTCAACAGATCATGCATCGTTCCGATTTCGACAAAGGACGTCCAGCCCCCAATGGAGTTGTCAGGCCCGCGCCTGGTTCACGGCCGATACCTTCGATTCCATCCAGTCCCCGCAATCATGGCTCACGAATAAGGCGGTGATCTCACCAGGGTGGAACTTCCTGAAGGTCAGTCCGCCATTTTTCATAACGAGTCAATTATTGAATCATTTACTTAACATAATATACATCGTATGAAGTCAAATTCATGTGATTTAAAGGTTTCAGAAATCCTGCCAGTAGCTTCAAGGACTTCGCAATAGTGATTTGAAAGAACTCTGCGGCCTCAAGGCTTAGTCGAAGATGTACGCCACTGGATGACGGCCGATTCGATCAAGGTTAAAGAGTCAGTTCTGGATGCATTAATGGCGAAATCTACTGCGCTTAACCTTTGCTGGTTCTTTAGCGTGGGATCAGCACCAGCCTCCAACAACATCTTTACGCATTCAGCGTTGCCATACATTGCGGCCATCATCAAAGGCGTCGAGCCATTGGGAGATTCGGCGTCTATGTATGCACTGTGATCCAGCAAGATGGCGATGATGGGCGCTTGGGCGCCTGAAGCAGCGTAATGCAAAGGCGTCCATCCAGTCTTGTTCACGTCAGCGTCTCTGGCTATGAGTTGTTTGACCAGCTCAACATGGCCTTTCATCGAGGCCAGCATAAGCGGACTTTCATCCTTGTCACTGCGCCATTCGACCTGCGTTTTAGGCCAGTTAATCAGAACACTGGCCGATCTGAACGAATCGGACTGCACCGCCAAAAACAAACCATGAATCCCCTTAGGGCTGATGGTGTTGGGGTCAAAGCCGCGTTGCAACAAACTGGTAACCGTGCGAGCGTCGTCAAAAGTAATGGCCTTGAAAAAATCGTCGTAAGAGCCTCCGCGGGAAAGGCCTGAAAACAAAGAAATAACAATTAAAACAAAGCTCTTTATGCTATTTCTCATAAATTACTTTAAACAAATAACATGAAGTATGAAGTTGGATTAGGCGCTGACTTTGGAAAAAAGTACATCGAAATTCAAACTGGTCAACTGTCCTATATCTTCGGCCGTGCCACCCCGTAACTCGGCCAGCAGCTTGGCCACAAAAGGCACGTAGGCAGGCGAATTTGTTTTGCCGCGGAATGGTACAGGCGCCAAATACGGGCTGTCGGTTTCTATTAGCAAGCGGTCATTGGGCACAAATTGGGCCACTTCTCTCAGTTCATGTGCTGTTTTGAAGGTCAAGATACCGGACAACGAGATGTAAAAGCCTAAGTCCAGAGCGGCCCGCGCTACAGCTTGAGACTCAGTGAAGCAGTGAAAAACGCCGCCCGCCGACAGCGAATCCCCGCATTCGCCCTCTTCCTTCAAAATGGCCAAAGTGTCATCAGATGCTGAACGGGTGTGGATCACCAAGGGCAATTGGGTCGTGCGCGCCGCACGGATGTGGGTGCGAAAGCGATCTCGTTGCCACTCCATGTCGACCAGGGTGCGCCCGCCTTTGCGCTCGTCCATTTGGTAGTAATCCAAACCCGTCTCGCCAATTGCCACCACTCGAGGCAAAGCCGCTCGCGCCACCAGTTCGTCATATGTCGGTTCGTGGATGCCTTCGTTATCTGGGTGAACGCCCACCGTAGCCCAAAAATTGTCGTAGCTGGTAGCCAGGCGGTGAACGTTGTCAAACTCCTCCATGGTTGTGCAAATGCAAAGGGCGCGCGTGACCAGGGCATCAGCCATGGCGGCACGAATCTCAGGCAAGCGCTGGAACAACTCAGGAAAGTTCAGGTGGCAATGGGAGTCGGTGTACATCTAAAAAAAAAGGGTGCAAATCAATGTGAAGAAAGAATGGCCAAACGAGCTTCGCTGGCAAGGGCTTCGAGCATCAAGCCGGCGTTAAAAGGGTGCTCTGAGGTACGCGCCGCCATGCTCAGTCGTTTGAACCAACCAGTCAGCGTGGATAACGAAGCTTTACTGGGAGGCAAGACCTCGGAATTGAAAAAGCGTGGCGCGGAGCCCGACTGGCGCAAGCTCAAATCATGGCAGAGCTTTTGTAACGCTTCAATCGCTTGCGACGGCGTAAGGTCGGACAGAGCTGAGGCATCCCCCCGGGCCATAGCTTTTGGAAAACCAGACCACCAAGTGGGCGACTGCCCAGATGCAGCTTGACGCAAGACATCGGCCGGGCGTCCGCCTGCAGCATGCAACAGTACATCCGCATCGGGTGCTGGCACGCCCTGCCCTGAAAGCCAGCTCAAAGCCTGAGCTCGTTGTGGCCAGACCATCGTGTGGCCTAGGCAGCGACTGCGGATGGTGGGCAACAGTTGGTGAGCCGCTTCGGTAGCCAAGACAAATTTCACATCACCCGGTGGTTCTTCCAGTGTTTTAAGCAAGGCGTTGGCCGTGACATTGTTCATGCGCTCTGCCGGAAAGACCAACACTGCTTTGCCCCTGCCCCGTGCATTGGTTCGCTGCGAAAACTCCACCGCTTCGCGCATGGCATCGACCCGAATTTCTTTAGACGGTTTGCGACTTTTCTTGTCAATCTCGTCTTGCGCTTTCTCGCTCAAGGGCCAGCCCAAATCAAGCATGACGGTCTCGGGCATGAGAACGCATAGATCGGCATGGGTTCGCACTGCGATGGCGTGGCAACTGCCGCACACGCCGCAAGCGCCTTGCGCTGTGGGTTGCTCGCACAGCCATGCGCTGGCCAATGCCAAGGCCAGATCGTACTGTCCTAAACCCGAGGGGCCGGCCAAGATCCAGGCATGACCGCGCTGCGCCAGCAACTGTTCGGTTTGTGCGGCGATCCAGGGCGCGTTCAAAGTCTGACTCATGTGGCGGGCTCCTGAGCTTGTCGCGCGGCAAGCACACTCAACACCGCTGCCTCAACCGCCAACCATACCGCTTCGCGCGTTTGGTTGGCGTTGATCTGAGCAAAGCGTGTTGGGCTTTGTGCGCATCGTTTGGCGTAGCCACTACGCACTTGTTCAAAAAAAGCCACGGGCTGGGCCTCGAACTTGTCAGGAACGCGGGCTTGCACCAAGCGCTCCGCTGCCACGCTGGGCGGCAGATCAAACCAGATGGTTAAATCTGGCTGCAACATGCCGGCATGGCCGGGCCTGCGCTGCACCAGTTGTTCCAGTATTTCTAGCGTCTGCCATTCAAACCCCCTGCCCCCGCCTTGATATGCAAATGTCGCGTCGGTAAAGCGATCGCACAAAACCACGTTGCCGCGGGTCAGTTCCGGTTCGATCACCTGCACGATGTGCTCTTGCCGCGCAGCAAACATCAGCAAGGCTTCGGTCAACGGATCCATGGCTTCGTGCAGCACCAATTCGCGCAGCTTTTCAGACAAGGGTGTACCGCCGGGCTCACGGGTCAGGGCCACTTGGCGTCCTTGATCACGAAACAACTTGGCCAGACCTTCGATGTGGGTCGATTTGCCTGCCCCGTCAATCCCCTCAAAGCTGAAGAATAAACCGCGTGTCATGTTGCACTCATGTTGAAAGGTCTTATTGTCCACTGACTGGGCTTGCAAAGGGGGCTGCCAGTCGCAGTCCTCGCTGGTAAAGGTTCACCGCTCGATTGTGCTCGCTCAAATTACTGCTGAAATGGCTGCTGCCGTCCCCTTTGGCGACGAAATATAAGGCCGAAGTGGGGGCTGGATGTACCACTGCAGCCAAGGCGGCTTTACCGGGCATGGCAATGGGTGTGGGGGGCAAGCCGGTGCGTGTGTAGGTGTTGTAGGGGGTGTCGGCATGCAAATCGCTGCGGCGCAAATTGCCATCGAAATCTGCACCCAGCCCGTAAATCACACTCGGGTCAGTCTGAAGCATCATGCCGAGGCGCAAGCGATTGACAAATACTCCGGCAATCAGAGGGCGGTCTGAAGCTTTGCCGGTTTCTTTTTCCACAATGCTGGCTAAAATTAAAGCCTCATCGGCCGACCTCAACGGCGTTGACGCAGCGCGCGCCTCCCATGCAAGTGCCAGGTGTTTGTCCATCGATTTGAGGGCACGCTGCAAAACGGCCAAGTCGCTGGAACCTTTGGCATAGGTGTAGGTGTCTGGGTAAAAGCGGCCTTCGGGATGTTGTCCCGTACGGCCCAATTGCGACATGATTTCGGTTTCGCTTAATTGCAGGGTATCGGCTTTGAGTTGTTCAGCCTTGGCTAGCGCCTGGCGCACTTGGCGAAAATTCCAGCCTTCTACCAATGTCACTGTTCTCAAGGTTTCTTCGCCGCGAATCAACATCGATAACAAGGTCTGGGGTGTGGTGCTGTTGCTGATTTCGTAGCTGCCCGCTTTAATCTGCCTGGCTTTGCCCGAGAGTCGAAAGCTCGCAAAAAGCAGATCGGCCGAGGTTTTAACGCCCGACTCCACCACAGCCTGGGCAACTCCACGGGGTGAGGTGCCCGGCTCCACGGTTAAGTCCAGCACTGCCCCATGGGGGTATAACGGGTACGTCCACCATTGGTAAGCACCGGCGCCCGTTAAAACAACCAGCAGGACTGTTCCGTACAAAAAAGTTTTCAACCAACGTCGCACAGCCCTATTACCTTCATAGTCATGAACTGAGGATGATAATTGAGGGATGCATACCGAGACCCATATCGACATCGATTTCCCTGAATCCCTCACGCAGCGCGGCAGCGCCCCCCTGCCCCACTGGGGCGTAATTCAGGCCCAAGGCGAAGAAGCCGCCCACTTTTTACACAACCAACTGACGCAAGACGTTTTACTGCTGCCTGTAGGGCAGTCGCGCTTAGCGGCCTTTTGTTCGGCCAAAGGCCGAATGCAGGCCAGTTTTGTACTCATCAAGACTGCGCCCGACACCGTGCTGTTAATTGTGAGCCAAGACTTGCTGGCTGCAACGCTCAAACGCCTGTCCATGTTTGTGATGCGTGCCAAAGTCAAATTAACGGATGCTTCAAAGCAGTGGCAGTTGCGCGGCTTGTTGGGAGACAGTTCTCAAGCGTTGTTAATCAATGCTGAACCTTGGTACACCGTCACTCACAACGGCGCATACGCCGTAGCGCTATACCCTGCCAAAATTGGTGAAAGAACCATCCCCCGCGCTTTGTGGCTGGCCCCTGCCAGTCAGGCCATGCCCGAGGAGCCTGAAATCTCAACACAACTATGGCAATGGACCGAGGTGATGAGTGGCGTCACCTTGCTCAGCCATGCGTTGTTTGAGGTGTTCGTGCCACAAATGCTCAATTACGAATCTTTGGGTGGAGTGAATTTCAAAAAAGGCTGCTACCCAGGCCAAGAAGTGGTCGCGCGCAGCCAGTTCCGTGGCACCTTGAAACGGCGAGCCGCCCTGGTGCATAGTGATGTGACACTAAAGGCCGGACAGGAGGTCTTCACCCTTACAGACCCCGAGCAAGCTTGCGGTACAGTGGTGCTGGCCGCTTCAAGGCCTCATGAGGCTGGTAAGCCTCAAGGCTTTGACGCCTTGGTCAGCGGCACGCTGGAGAGCATGCAAACGGGTTGGCAACTGAGCGCTGCCGATGGCGACAAGCTCATATTATTGCCACTGCCCTACACGCTGCTAGAAGATATTTGAATTTCTAAGCGCAAAGTTATGCTCGGCAAATTCACAGTGACAGCTGCATCTCGATATGCGCCATGCCGGCCTCTTCAAACACCGCACCATGAGGCGTAAAGCCGGAGCGCCGGTAAAAACCTTCCGCACTGCACTGCGCATGCAAGATTACTTGATGGTTGCCCCTGTCTTTCGCTGCATCTATCAACCCCTGCAACACGCGCCGCCCCAAGTCGCTGCCGCGCATTTGTTTTTTCACGGCCATCCGGCCAATGCGTGCCACGCCAAATGTCGATTGAAGTAATCGGCCGGTGGCCAGCACCATGCCCATGCGGTTGATTACAACAGCGTGCACCGCCGTGGCGTCTTCGCTATCCCATTCCATTTCGATCGGGACTTTTTGTTCGTGCACAAATACCTCGGTGCGCAAAGGGCTGGCCAAGGCTTGCAGCTCTGTCCAAGGGCCGATCAGCAGTTCGATCATGTCTTCGCCTTTTTCAAAGGCTTCAAGCATTCCGCGTAGCGCAGGAGGCACGGGCAGGCTTTTCTTCACTGCCGGGTCCGCGTACACATAAACCAACTCACTGGTGATTAGTAGTTCATCGCCACGGAAGATGGCACCAACGAAGGTCATGGAAGAATTGCCTATACGCTCGCAGCGCAGGCATACATCTAAAAAATCGTCCATCTCAGCGCTAGCGTGATATTCCACGCTGGCTTTTTTCACGAACATATCGCCGCCCAGTTGCTGCATAGTGGCGGCATAGGGCATGGCGATTTGGCGCCAGTAATCAGTCACGGCAGTGTCGAAATACATTAGGTAATGACCGTTGAAAACGATCTGTTGCATGTCCACCTCGACCCAGCGCACACGCAGGCGATGAGAAAAACGAAAGTCCTGGCGTTTCATTGGCTTAACTTTCAAAAATGTGTTTCAGCGCCCGGCCTGCATCGGCATGAGCTATAAGAGCATCGGGCAGGGCACGTCCCATTGTCACAAAGCCATGCACCATGCCGCGGTAAATTTCCAAGTCGACAGGCACTGCTGCCATGCGCAGAGTGTCTGCGTACAACACGCCCTCGTCCACCAACGGGTCACATTCGGCCAATCCGATCCAAGCCGGGCACACGTCGCTGTGGTTTTGCGCGTTCAAGGGCGCAAAGCGCCAGTCGCCCCGGTCAGCCTCATCGATGTAGTTGGCAAAAAACCAATTCACGGTGTCTTTATCGAGTAAAAAACCATCGGCAAAAGTGTGATGTGAAGGGGTCGCTTGTCGATCGCCACAACCGGGGTAAAACAAAAGTTGCAGCGCCAACTTCAAACCCGCATCGCGGGCCATCAGTGCGCACACGGCCGCCAGGGTGCCGCCGGCGCTGTCGCCGCCAACAGCCAGTCGCTGGCCGTCCAATCCCAAAGTGGCTCCATACTGGTGCAACCAGTTCAACGCATCCCAACTATCTTGCACAGCAACTGGGAAGCGATGTTCGGGCGCCAGACGGTAGTCCAGCGAAACCACAGCGCAGTGACCGAGACGGCTCAATTGGCGGCATAAAACGTCATGCGTGGAAAGGCTGCCAACGGTGAAACCACCGCCATGCAGGTACATCAGTACCGGTAGTTTTTCTTCCGCGTATAGCTTGGGCGCATACAGACGCGCTGGCATGGCATGACCGTCACGGGCGGGGATGAGCAGGTCTTCGACGCGATCCAGCGCAGGAGTTGGCAGGTCGAGCATCGGGCCTCCGATGTCGTAAAAAGTTCGAGCCTGAACCGCCGTCATAGCGTGCATGGGCGGTCTGCCAGCGCGGTGAATGCGGTCGATCAGGTTGCGCGAAGCGGCACTCAGCAGAGCGCGAGGATTGGTATGGTGACTGCTCATCAAAAAGGGGGGACGAATGGATACAAAGTAGTGTTGCCAAAGTGACCTAAGGCCAAGTTTAAGGCCTTGCCAAAGCCTATTCCTGAATCACAATGTACCTAGATCGTACAGCGCCCTGCCCCGGTGGCCTGTCACCCATTTTTAGTTTGGAGTCTTGCTCATGTCATTCATCAACTACGTCACCCAAATCCAGATTGACTTTGGTGCCATTCAATTGTTGCATCAAGAATGTGCACGAGTCGGGATCACACGGCCTTTGATCGTGACCGATGCGGGCGTTAAAGCCGCCGGCATTTTGCAAAAAGCCCTCGACGCACTTCCTGGTGTGGCTGTCGCGGTATACGACCAAACCCCGTCCAATCCGACAGAAGCGGCCGTTCGCGCCGCCACGGCCATGTATAAAGCGCAGCAATGCGATGGCCTGATTGCGGTTGGCGGGGGCTCGTCAATTGATTGCGCCAAATGTGTGTCCATTGCCGTGAGCCACGAAGGGCCCTTAAAAACTTACGCAACCATCGAAGGCGGCTCGCTCAAGATCACGGACCGGGTGTCGCCCATCATTGCTGTGCCCACCACCAGCGGCACGGGCAGTGAAGTGGCGCGCGGTGCGATCTTGATCGTCGACGATGGCCGCAAACTTGGCTTTCACTCATGGTTCATCGTGCCCAAAGCTGCGATTTGCGATCCTGAACTGACTCTCGGACTTCCAGCAGGCCTCACGGCCGCCACCGGCATGGACGCTATTGCGCATTGCATGGAAACCTTCATGGCCGCGCCTTTCAATCCTCCTGCCGATGGCATTGCACTGGATGGTTTGACGCGGGGCTGGGCGCACATTGAGCGTGCCACACAAAACGGCCAAGACCGCGACGCAAGACTGCACATGATGAGCGCTTCAATGCAAGGCGCCATGGCCTTCCAAAAGGGTTTGGGCTGCGTGCACAGCTTGAGCCACAGTCTGGGCGGGGTGAACCCCAAGCTTCATCATGGCTCTTTAAACGCGATGTTCTTGCCTGCTGTGGTGCGCTTTAACGCAGCCGCCGAGTCGGTGCAAAATGAGCGCCGCATGGAGCGCATGGCTTACGCCATGGGCCTGGGTGAAATCCACGGCGCTGCCGAGGCGGCCGAAGCCATAGCCCAAGCCATAACGGCCATGAACGCCCGTTTAGGACTGCCCAACGGACTGGCCGCTTTAGGCGTGGAGCGGGTCTTGTTCGAAAAAATCATCGACGGCGCCATGGCCGATCATTGCCACAAAACCAACCCTCGGTTGGCAACAGTTGACGAATACCGAGATATGCTGGAAGCGTCGATGTAAAGCTGCTCAGCGCAGGGCCCTCATGGCGAGTTGCCGTCAGATGCCTTAACAAATTCATTTTTTTGCGGCAATCGCGCGTAAAGCCGCATCAAAGGCGCTGCGCGCCCAGACTGGCGCCTGGTCCCGCTCATCCATCATGATGTCTGGGGCTGACCAGTACGACAGTTTCACTATTTTGCCGCGCTGCACATAGGTGTAGGGCTCGCACCGTTCTGCGATGAACTGGGGCAAGTTCTTCTCATCGGTTTTCAAATACAAACGCCCGGCCGCGTACAGGCCAAACATCACGCCGTGAAAGTAGACACCGTAGCCGCCAAACATGCGGCGAGCCGTGATGTGGCCAAATGACTCAAACACTTCTTGCAAGAAGTTAACGGCGTCACTCATTATGAAAATCCTCTTTCACACAACTGAATGCTTTTACAGAGGGAGCACTCGGTCGGCCCGCGGGTCTTGCAGCCACTGAGCAAACTCATCGGCTATTTGCTGGCTGGCTTGCGCCGCACCCTCCCAAGCCTGAATGCGACCAGGCAGGTCGTTCGCGTAAGACATGAAGTCAGTGCGATCGGGCAACTTGCCATTGGGCAAATTTTCCACCCATTCAGGGTTGGGTGCCAACACGATGGTGTTGTCCAAAAATGCAGTTGACTTGTGCCGCCATTTAAGGGCTTTGTCCAACCAACCGGGAACTACGGCTTTTTGAAAATGCGGATACAGCACGAGCCCTTTGTAGTTCAGATGCAGGTGGTAGTCGGTGATGCCGCCATCCCAATACGCGCCTGGCGGTGCTGCGGGAATATCATGAACGGCCTTCAGAACAAAAGGAATCGAGCAACTGGCTTGCACAGCGGGCATAAAGTTCTCACTCGTCAATGCAACCTGTTGTGTGCGGTAATCGTGGGCGTCAAAAGGAAGAAGGGCATGGGTAGAAAACACCACACGCTCCAATGAGGCCCCCATGGCCGGGCGGTGAATGATGTTACGAGCAAAAGCCCCTGCGTAGCCCAATGGCGTGAGCCACGGGTGCTCTCTCTCTAGCAGCCCTTGGCCGTGGGAAGTCATAACATGTAAGCGATAGCGAGGATGTTGAAGCACCTCCTCAATTCGTCCACCATAAAAAGCCTTCAAATTGCGACCAAACTCCTCGCTTACTTGCCCTGCGGTTGGACGCTTTTGGCCATTGGGCAACTCGTAATGCTGGTGAATGTAATCATGCTCCAAGCGCTTGAGCGCCTGTACCGGTTGGTTCAAACAAGCCGTGGCCATGCGCCACGCGCCAATCGAGGCCCCGACCAGGTCGACAGGCTGATGACTATGCGTCAGCCATTCGCCAAAAAGAAAGCGGTCCATCGGACCCAGGATCAATCCCTTTGGCCCTCCCGCGGCGCCAGGAATCACGCTGACGTGCTCGGGCTTGAGTCCGTGGTTACGGATGTGGACCAGGGCCTTGGGGCCGGCATGGATGTGGAGGGCTTGCATGGTGGTGTTAAATTCTTAGGAGCTCGCTTGCAAGCAATTGACCATAAATTACGTGTGACTTCAACGCCGGCAGACTTGCTCCTGATAGTTCGATCAGTGCATGATTATTTCTTTAGGCTTTGCAATTTGGCAAACGCTGAGGCCATGGCCGAACCTGCAGGAGGGGGCGAGGTGTATCCACTGCCCTGCCCCGCTGAATGACCAAAGCTTGCGCCACCACGAACGCGTTGGTCGCGCCCAGCGCCTTCAAAGCGGTTGTCTCGGGGCCCATCTTTGCGGGCGGGGGCTTCTCCGAGTTTCATGGTTAAGCCGATGCGTTTGCGCGCTACGTCCACTTCAACCACCTGCACTTTGACGATGTCGCCGGTTTTGACGACCTCACGGGCATCGGTAACAAATTTGTGACTGAGTTGGCTAACATGCACCAGGCCGTCTTGGTGCACGCCCAGGTCAATGAAGGCGCCAAAAGCGGCCACATTGCTCACCGTGCCCTCCAAAATCATGCCTTCTTTCAGATCTTTGATATCGTCCACGCCCTCATTAAAGCGCGCGACCTTGAAGTCTGGGCGCGGATCGCGCCCCGGTTTTTCTAGCTCTCCCAATATGTCTTGGATGGTGATGGCGCCAAATTTATCGCTCACAAACAGATCAGGTTTGAGCGTTTTGAGCACTTCACTGCGGCCCATGATCTCCTGGATCGGCTTGGCCGTCTTGAGAATAATTTGCTCAACTACCGGATATGTTTCAGGGTGCACGCCAGTCATATCGAGCGGATTGTCACCACCGCGAATACGCAAAAAACCAGCGCTTAGTTCAAACGTTTTAGCACCCAGACCGGTGACTTTCAACAAATCTTGCCGAGTTTTGAAGGCACCGTTGGCTTCACGCCAACGCACAACCGACTTGGCCACGCTACCCGACAAACCGGAAACGCGGGACAACAAAGGCACGCTGGCGGTGTTCAAGTCCACACCAACCGCGTTAACGCAGTCCTCGACTACAGTTTCCAAGGAGCGTGCCAATTCGCTTTGGTTCACATCGTGCTGATATTGGCCTACGCCAATTGATTTGGGATCGATCTTGACCAACTCGGCCAAGGGGTCTTGCAAGCGCCTAGCGATGCTGGCCGCGCCGCGAAGGCTTACGTCCACATCGGGCATTTCTTGTGAGGCAAATTCGCTGGCCGAATACACCGAAGCGCCGGCTTCGCTGACCACTACTTTTTGAATCTCAACGCCGTTGTGCAGCTTGGCCAGTTGCTTAATCAAATCCGCAGCCAGTTTGTCTGTTTCGCGACTGGCTGTACCGTTTCCAATGGCGATCAGGTTCACCCCATACTTTTCGCTCAATTTGGCCAAAGTAAACAAAGAGCCGTCCCAATCTTTGCGCGGCTCGTGCGGATACACGGTGGCGGTTTCAACCAATTTTCCTGTGGTATCCACGACCGCCACCTTAACGCCAGTGCGGATACCCGGGTCTAGACCCATCACCACGCGTGGTCCGGCCGGTGCGGCCAGCAGCAGATCACGCAAATTGTCAGCAAACACCTTTATCGCCACTTTTTCGGCCTCTTCACGCAAACGTGCAAACAGATCGCGCTCAGTCGACAAACTCAGTTTGACGCGCCAAGTCCAGGCCACACATTTTCGGATCAGATCGTCGGACGGGCGTTGTCTGTGGCTCCAACCCAAATAGTTGGCCACCCGGCCTTCAGCCAAGCTGGGTTGACCAGGTTCTGGTTCGACCGCCAGCACCAGTTTTGCGTCCAACATTTCTAGAGCGCGGCCGCGAAACACAGCCAAGGCGCGGTGCGAAGGCACACGGCCAATCGGCTCGTCATAAGCAAAATAATCACGGAATTTGGACACGTCAGCGTGGTTCTCGTCCTTGCCCTCAGCCAGCTTGCTTTTAAATAAGCCCGTCTGCCAAAGCCATTCGCGCAAAGACTGCACCAACCCTGCGTCCTCGGCCCAGCGCTCCGACAAAATGTCGCGCACACCATCCAGTACGGCGGCCGTGGTGGAAAAATCTGTGCCCTCTGGTGTGCCTGCAGGTTGCACAAAAGCTTGTGCATGAGCGTGCGGATCCAGCGAGGGATCGGCAAATAACCTGTCCGCCAGTGGCTCAATGCCCGCCTCTCGAGCCATCATGCCCTTCGTTCGTCGTTTGGGCTTATAGGGAAGGTACAGGTCTTCCAATTCCTGTTTGGTGGCAGCGGCATCAATAGCGTTTAGCAACTCGGGCGTCAACTTGCCCTGATCTTGAATACTTTTCACGATCGTCGCGCGGCGATCTTGCATATCGCGCAAATAGCCCAAACGGTATTCGAGCTCACGCAGCTGAATGTCATCCAAATTACCAGTGACCTCTTTGCGGTAACGCGCAATAAACGGCACGGTGGCGCCACCGTCCAACAGGTCCACGGCGGCCTTGACCTGTTCAGTTCGAATCTGAATCTCTAAGGCCAATTGGCTGATGATTTTTTGCATTGTTGTTCTCAAGGTACTGCAGCGAAGCCGGGCAGTTTGCCACATCGCGTGGTCCTCAATCTTGGGCACACGTGAATACGTGAAGTTGATTCCAGAACACACATAGATTTAAAAGATTGTTTGGAAGGTATTGGATGATGAGATGCAACCGTCTTGTGCCCCAAAAAATCAATTCCCAAGCGAGATGAAAATTGCATGATCGACTTACCACAAGACTATAAAATAGTCAAAAAATTATTACTT
The DNA here is from genome assembly GCA_947452725.1 of Comamonadaceae bacterium. GTDB lineage: Bacteria > Pseudomonadota > Gammaproteobacteria > Burkholderiales > Burkholderiaceae_C > Limnohabitans_A. The sequence continues at coordinate 15,750 of CANGEG010000043.1, forward strand.
ATATGTTGGATAGAGCTCTTATATGCTAATTTTTATAAAAATTACATTTTACGGAACTAAACTACACCAAGATCAATTACCTTTAAGGAGATCACTATGTCAAATCAAAAAATTCTGGCCACTGGTGCTTTGTTGGGCTACCTTTTTGTCGCCCAATACGCGTTTGCAGGCATGGTCTCTGACATCCACGGCAATGTGGGCTATGACACGGCGGGGGAATGTGATGCGGCCATTGCCGCAGGAACAGCCAAGTTTTACATCTCTTATACACGTCAGCCCAGCTTACTTCGCGCGGGAGAAACTCGAGTGCAAGTGATGACTTTGAGAGAGGTTGTCATCACCCAAGACACAAGGAACTTATTTGGTTATCAGGCGCAGGATTACAAGCGAGGCGCATGCGATATCGGGACAGGACACAAAGCAGGTCGTGATGGTGTGGCAGAGCAACTTCAAGGCAAGTACGTTCCTTACTCAGCGGATATGGCTGTTAATGTCTACTATGACAGGGCCGGCCAGGCAGTACGGGTCACTATGAGGGATTGCGACAATTGGTTTGGGGCCTCGTTCCCGCGCCCTGTCTCTGGCGTACCCGTCTCCATCAGGCCTGCAACGATGCCATCGCCCGCTGTAGACCCTGCACCGGTTGCACAAACCCTACCGCCTGTACCAGTGGCCGAGGCTCCAATAGCGCCAGCTTCTGTCGTTTCGGCCGTTAGGCTGGCACAAGGCATTCTTGGTGTTAATCAATTCATTGGCACCGCTGGTGTGCTGGTTGTTGGTGCGATTTTGTTCAACGGCGGAACCACGGGTACTCGCTGATCTGACACAGGAACACTTGTCATGCTCGGAATTAGGGTTGGAATCGTGGTTTTCTTGGGCTTAATCGTCGGAGCCTGCAGTTCAGACATGAAGGCTGGGCTTTTAACTTTGCAACAAGACGTCATGCCCAACAGGCTGCAGGTTCGTCAAGCAAAGCTTGAACCTGGTTATCGCTACCTTTTGGTTGAGCAACAAGGGCGTGAAGCGTTGCTTGTTTGGATTGGTAACGAATCCAGTGCACTGGGGGAAACCAGTGTTTGGCTCAGCGCCGATGGCGTAGTGGTCCGATTGGTTGAAGGTCGATTGGTCGGCGTTGCTGAGCCGAACCGTAATTGGCGCTTGACATCTGAAACACCCTTGTCGCAACAATCCTCAAGTCAACTCAAGCAAACATCGGATGAGCAGCCAGGATTTCATATGGGTTTGGTGAGAACAGTGACAACACTACCGCTGCCAGTCACGGCTCGTCCCATGCCTTGGGTTGATGGTGAGCAGAACTTGAATTGGTTAGAGGAAATTGACGTTACAACCGGGCAACGTCTAGCACTTTACGCTGTCAATGAACGAAAGCAAACGATAGCTGGGCAGCGATGCTTGGGCGCTGAATGGTGTTTGCGCTGGCAAACATGGCCGGCCACCAAAACGGCTCAAAATCGATGAAGATTGTCTCTTTACCATGTCTCGCCGGCTTGGTCGTTGTTTTGCCTATCTTTGCACAGGCACAAAACGATGAATCGCTCAATGCAGCATCGCAAATCAAACTCAGCCCTCCCGCGGGTGTAAGAATTGGGGCTTGGCTAACCCAGAGTCGTCCCGACTTGACAGGTCGCATGTTTGCGCCAGGACTGATGTGGAATGCACAGTCCGAGGCAGCTAAACAGGAACAAGAAAAAG
>CANGEG010000044.1 GCA_947452725.1 Comamonadaceae bacterium
CGTACGTGCCTGTTGAATGCCTGGGTGGAGTTGTTCGCTGTTGCTAACCCACAAGTCCATGGAGCCCTCTGGCACGGGTGGAAGAACGCTTTGGTTCTTGATGTTGAAAGGGGCAATGCCGGACTTGCCCACCAGCAGTTCCAAAGCCACCTTCTTGACGCGCAAATCATTGTCCGTTGCAATTTCTTGCGCCAAAACCAGGTCATAGCGAGCCTGGGCTTCGCGGGTGTCCGTGATGGTCGCGGTGCCAACTTCAAAGTTGCGTTTGGCGCTGGCCAGTTGCTCGGCGACAGCGGTTTTTTGGGCTTTGACAAAGGTCAAACTGTCTTGCGCACCTAACACGTCAAAGTAGGCTTGGCTGATTCGAACAATCAAATCCTGTTCTGCTTGGATCAAGGCTGCTTGGGCGGCGTCCAGCGCCTTCTGGCTCTGCCGGTAAGTGGCCAGGTTAGCCGGACGATACAGCGGTTGGGTCAGATTGACGCCGACTGTTTGTGTTGTGTACGCGCGATCTGTTGTGGTTGTCGCAGGGTCTGTGGTGATGCCCAGGGATGTGCGAGTGGCTCCACCCGACAATCCAGCAGTAGGCAGCAAATTGGCCTTGCCCTGATCGGCCTTGGCCAAGTTGGCTTGGAACTGCGATTTGGCCGACTGGTAAGCCGCGTCATAGCCTTTGGCCATGTCGTAAATCTCGATCAGGCTTTGCGCTTGAACGGTGCTGGACAGCGCGATGCCGATCAAGAGGCTGAAGGAGGGGCGCTGAAATAGCGCCAGGGTTGAGCGAGTGTGTTGCATGCAGTTCTTTCTTGGAAGCCGATGAAAGTGAATTTGAATTAATAAACCGGAATGCTCGGATCCACCTGCGTAGACCACGCATGGATGCCGCCGGCCACGTTGATCACCTCAAAGCCGTGTTGCGCCAAAAAGGCAGCCACTTGCATGCTGCGTCCACCGTGGTGGCACAGGCAGGCAATCGGGCGGACTTTGTCCAACTCGTCTAGGCGTGCTGGGATAGTTTGCATGGGCATGTGCACAAAGTGCAGGCCCGTGGGCGAGACGCTGGCGGTTTCGCATTCCCAGCCTTCGCGCACGTCCAGCAACACGGGTTGGCGCTCGGCGACGCTGGCGGCCCATTCGGGCAGTTGTGCAGGCGTGATCTGTTGCATGACTTAGAAGCTGAAGTGCGAGTGTTCGGCAAAGCTCACCAGACGAGGAGCCACGGTGTCCCAAGGCTCGGTGGTGGTCCAGGCGGCTTCACTGTTGCGGGTGATGAAGGTGGCGCGCATCATGGGCTCTTCGCCGACGATGGCCGCCAGTCGGCCGCCAATTTTGAGTTGAGCCAGCAGGGCTTGCGGCACTTCGGCCACGGAGCCGCTGAGTAAGATCACGTCAAACGGACCGTCGGCAGGGGCGCCGGTGACCCCATCCATCTGGCGCACTTCCACGTTGCTCACGCCTTCAGTGGCCAGATTTTTGCGGGCTTGGGCCGCCAATTCGGGTTCGATGTCCAGTGTCAACACATGGGCTGCGCGGTGTGCTAACAGGGCAGCCATGTAGCCACTACCGGTGCCGATTTCAAGCACGTTCTCGTGTTTTTGCACGGCCAGATCCTGCAGCAAACGCGCTTCCAGCCGCGGCGCTAACATAACTTGGCCTCGCGCGCCGCCCTCTCGCAGCGGCAGCTCCATGTCCACAAAGGCGAGGGCCTTCAGGCCGACGGGAACAAAGTTTTCGCGCTTGACCACAGACAACAGGGCCAACACTTCGCCGTCTAGGACTTCCCAAGGACGGATTTGCTGTTCAATCATGTTGAAACGGGCTTGATCGAGATTCATCGTGACTCCAAGAGGTAAATTGGCAAAATTGGGCTGATTTTAAAGGGACGGACCTGGCCCGGCCTGACGCGCGGGTGCGAAGCCGGCTTTTCGGCGCAACCATTGCGCCAAATCGTCCATGTAACAGTACATGACGGGCACCACCACCAGCGTCAACAGCGAGGAGGTGATGACCCCGCCGATCACCGCCTGGCCCATGGGCGCTCGCTGCTCGGAGCCTTCGCTCAGGGCAAAAGCCAGCGGGATCATGCCGAAGATCATGGCCAAGGTGGTCATCAAAATCGGGCGCAACCGCACTTTGGCGGCCATCAACAGGGCCTCGTTGCGTTCCATGCCCTCTTCGGTGGCGCGAATCGCAAAGTCCACCAGCAAGATCGCGTTTTTGGTGACCAAGCCCATCAGCATGACCACGCCAATGACGGAGAACATGGACAAGGCCGAGCGAAACGCCAGCAGCGCCAACACCACGCCGATAAGGGTCAGGGGCAGCGAGGTCATCAAAGCCACAGGCTGTAAGAAGCTTTTGAACTGGCTTGCCAAGATCATGTAGATGAAGATGATGGCCATGGCCAAGGCCGAGACGGCGTAACCAAACGACTCGTTCATGCTTTTGGTGGAGCCGCCAAACTGGTAGCGGTAGCCAGCAGGGAAGGGCATGGCCTCCATGGCTTTTTTGATGTCAGCAGAGACTTCGCCCGCCGTGCGGCCGTAGGCGTTGGCGTTGATCGACACTTCGCGCATCAAATCGCGCCGGTTGATCTGGTTGGAGCCGGTGGTTTCGGTGATCTTGGCCACCTGCCCCAGGCGCACGTTGCGGATGCTGCCGTCGGCCGGGTTGGTGACGGCAAAGGGCAGGCGCTCCAGGTCTTGCGGCGTGTTTCGTGCGGTGGGGTCCAGGCGCACATTCACGTCATAGGTTTGATCGTCCGGTGCGCGCCAGTTGCCCACCGTCAGCCCTGCCACCAAGGTGCGCAAGGGGCCCGAGAGTTGCGCCACGCCCAGGCCCAAGTCAGAAGCCGAGTCCCGCAGCACTTCGATGCCGATGGTGGGTTTGTTGGCTTTGACGCTGGAGTCCAGATCGACCAGACCGGGGATGGCGCGCAGCTTGTCCAGGGCCAGCAAGGTCAGGCGTTCCAGTTCGCTTTGGTCCGCGCCTTGCAGCGAGAACTCAATTTGCTTGTTGCCGCCCACCGAGTCGGTGGTGCCCACCTGCGTCACGGTGATGCCTGAGACTTGGTTCAAACGTTCGCGCAAGGCGCCCGAAATTTGGTCCACGCTGCGTTGGCGGTCTTTGCGGTCCACAAAGCGGATGGCCAAACTGACGTTGTTTTTGCCCAGCGCATTGCCGGTGTTGATCGTGGCCACGGTGTAACGCACCTCAGGCACTTCGTGCAGGATGGCGTCGACCTGGCGCGTCTTGGCGGTGGTCGCTTCGAGCGACGAGCCGACCGGGGTTTGGAAGGCCACGCTGGCTTCCGAAAAATCGGCCTTGGGCACGAACTCGGTGCCTAAGAGCGGCACCATGACCACGCTGAGAATGAACACGCCCAAAGCCGACAGCACGGTGGCGCGTTTGTGGCGCAAAGCCCAGCGCAAGATGGACTGGTAGCTGTCTGACAGTCGTTCCGTGGCAATGTCAAACAAGTGAGTGACGCGGCCAATGGTTTTGTCGTACAGGCTGATGGCGACGAATTTGCCCTGCGTGTGGATGCTCGGGTCGTGCCAGATGCTGGACAGCATGGGGTCCAGCGTGAAGCTGACAAACATGGAAATGCCAACCGCCGCCACGATGGTGATGCCGAACTCGTGAAAGAACTGGCCGATGATGCCCTGCATGAAACCGATGGGCAAAAACACGGCGACGATGGACAAGGTGGTGGCCAGAACCGCCAAGCCAATTTCTTGCGTGCCGTCCATGGCCGATTGAAACGCGCTCTTGCCCATGTGCAGATGGCGCACGATGTTCTCGCGCACCACGATCGCGTCGTCGATTAACAAGCCCACGCACAGCGAAAGCGCCATCAGCGTGATCATGTTGATGGTGAAGCCAAACAGATCCATGAACAAAAACGTGCCAATGATGGAGATCGGCAAGGTCAAGCCGGTGATCACCGTGGAGCGCCAGGAATTGAGGAATAAAAACACAATCAGTATGGTGAGCAAAGCGCCTTCGATCAAGGTGCGGCGCACGTTGTCCACGCCAACGCGGATTGAGCGGGAGTTATCGGTCACAGGCTCGAGTCGAATTCCGGGTGGAAGTTGCTGTTCGATGTCCTTGAGCGCTTTAACCAGGCCGTCCACCACCTCAATGGTGTTTTCGTCTTGAGACTTTTGAACCGTCAGCAGCAAGGTGCGCTGGCCGTTGAACATGGCGAGGCTTTCCAGTTCCTGCGCATCATCCGTGACCGATGCCACCTGCGCCAACCTCACTGAGGTGCCCGATTTTTTGGCCACAATGATGTTGCCAAAATCTTCCGGCCTCACCATGCGTGACTGCACCTCCACTACGCGCTCTTGCGCTGCCGATTTGAGCGTGCCCACCGGGACGTCTTGGTTCTCGTTGCGCACGGCATTGACCACCTGGTCTGCCGAGACGCCAAAGGCTTCCATGGCGTCCGGCTTGAGGTACAAGTTGAGTTCGCGCCGGCTGCCGCCCACCACCGTGACCGAGCCCACGCCGCGCACGTTTTCCAATTTCTTTTTCAGCACCTGCTCTGACCAGTTGGTCAGCTCGACCGGCGTAGGCGCTTTGCCTTGCGGCACAGCCTGCGGAATCACAGCCAGCGACCACACAGCGCGGCTAGCAGGGTCGAAACGCAAGACGCGCGGCTCTTTGACTTCGGTTCTAAGCAAGGGTTTAACGGCAGCGACTTTTTCGCGAACATCTTCGGCGGCTTTGCGGCTGTTGATGTTCAAGTCAAACTCCAGCACGACCACCGACTGGCCCTCATAAGTGCGCGAGGTCAGGGCGCTGATGCCGGCAATCGAATTGACACCTTCTTCGATTTTTTTGGTGACTTCGCTCTCGACAATTTCAGGGCTGGCGCCGGGGTAGTCGGTCAAGACCACGACCACCGGGAAATCGATGTTCGGAAACTGATCGACCTTCAAACGCTGTAACGAGAACAAGCCCAGCACCACGATGGCGAGCATGATCATGGTCGCGAAGACCGGATTTTTCAAACTGACTTTGGTGAACCACATGGCGCGCTTTAAGGTTTGACAGCGGTGAACTTCACCCGCGTGCCTTCACGCACCGCGCCCGAGCTGGCGCTAAGAATCTGAGTGCCCTCGGCCAGCGTGGCGCCCACGCCGGTGACCGCCACCATATTTTGCTCATTGACTTGGCCGCGTGCACCGAGGTTCACGGTCATGTGGCGCACTTGGCTGTTGTCGATCCATTGCACATAGGGCTGCGGTTTGTCGGTGCGCACACTGGTGACGGGCACGGCCAGGCTCGAGAGTTCGGTCGTGGCCAGCTGGCCTTGCAAAAACAGGCCCTGGCGCAATTCGGTTTGGCGGGATTCGGCTTGATTATTTACACCCAAATAAATTAGCACGCTGCGGCTGCCCGCTTGCGTGCTGGGGTTGATGCGCAGCACGCGCGCTTGGACAACGCGCTGGCTGCCTTCCATGGTCAAGCTGGCGCTTTGGCCCATGCGCACGGCAGCGGCGTCGGCCGGGGGCACAGCCGCTTCGATCTCCAGTTGGCTCAGATCGACAATTTCCACGATGCGGGCGTCGGGTGCGACGCGTTCGCCGGGCTGGGCCAGGCGCTGTGCGATCAGGCCCGACAGCGGTGCCTTGAGCGTGGTGTCGTCCACTGATTTGCGCGCCACATCGAGCGCGGCCACTGCAGCCAAGTAGCTGGCCTTGGCGCCGCTCAAGTTTGACAACGAAGTATCCAAAGCGGTTTTGGAAATAAAGCCCTGATCGACCAGCGCCTTGTTGTTGTCAAACTGCTTTTGTGCCACTTCGACTTGGGCCATGGCCGCGTCCACCTGCCTTTGCGCTTGGCGCTGGCGAGCCAGGTATTCGGTCGGGTCAATGCGGGCGACGACTTGCCCTTGCTTGACCCGGTCGCCTTCTCGCAGGGTGAAGTCCATCAGCTCCCCCGTCACACGCGCTTTGACCATGGCCGAGTTCACGGCTTTGAGCGTGCCGGACACGGGCAGGCCTTGGGTCAGCGTCTGGGCTTGGGCCACGACGATGTCAGAGGGGGCTAGCTCCAAAGTCTGCGCCACCACTTTGGCGGCTTCGGCCGCGGCGCTAGTCGCCTGGGCGGTGGCCTTGCGTTGTGCGATCACTTTGTAAGCGCCCAAAGCGGCGCCGAGTACAACGATGGCCAGCAGCGTGCGGCGCAGATAAGGTTTCATGATTTCAATGTCCGGCAGCCATGCCGCGTACCAACAGGTCGGCGTGGTGGGTAATAAATTGTTCGGGGTTGATGGCCGGCTTGGCCGCGCTGCAAGCGCCCGTCGAGTGCTTTTCCATGACCAAAAAGATCAAGGGCGCCATGACCGAGTAAATGGTGTTGTCCACATCGATGGCGCGAAACTCGCCTCGCGCAATGCCGCGTTGCAAAACGAACCGTACCAAAGTTTGGGCAGGCAAGATCACGTTACTACGGAAAAAATCAGCCAGTTCTGGAAAGTTACTGGCCTCGCTCATCATGAGTTTGGAAATACCCGACGCTTTGGTTGCGCCATAGCGGCGCCACCATTCGAGCATCATCCAGGTGAGTAGTTCGCCGCTGCTGCCCGCAAAGTTCTCGGCTTCCGCGATGCCTTGGGCCACCGGTCGCGCCACGTTTTCCATCACCACCGCTTTAAATAGTTCTTCTTTACTGGGAAAGTACAAAAACAAAGTGCCCTTGGACACGCCGGCGCGCATCGCCACTTCTTCCGCGCGCGTGGCGGCAAAGCCTTTTTCGACGAACAGGTCCAAGGCCGACTCCAGCAATTCACCGGGACGGTCTTGTTTACGGCGTTCTCTTTTATGGGGTTGCTGCTCGGACACGTGATTTTTTAATGACTGACTGGTTATTAGTTTAAGTCATCGGCTCAGCGCCGTCAAACCCTCGACAGTTAAGCTGGCGTCAAACGCTAGCAGCTTTAGCGCAAAGCGCGTAGCAGTTTTTGTCCGGCCCGGCCATTGACCTCGTGGCTTAGGCGGGACTGCTCGGCCTTGATGGCGATGCGGCTTTTGTCGCCCAACACGCCGTCGATCTCGCCAATGTCGTGACCTCGGCCACTCAACAGGTTTTGCACCTCACGTCGTTCGGCGCGCGACAGGCCCGCGTCGTCGGTCGGCCAGGGTGTTGAAAACGGACCCGCTCCGCGCAGTCGGTCTGACAAATGGGCAATTGCCAGGCCATAGCTTTCGGCGGCGTTGTAGCTGTAAATCGCATCAAAGTTGCGGGACACCAAAAATGCTGGGCCCTTAGCGCCCGCAGGTGTCATCAATCCTGCTGTGATCATCAGGCCTGCAGGGCCTCCATTCAAGGGCAGGGCGCTGCCGTCAACCTGCGTCAGGCCGCGTGCCGCCCACTCGTTCAAGGGGCGTTTGGTTTTGCGGCCTTCGCCAGATACATCGGTGCCGACCGGCAGCTTGACCTCGAAACCCCAGACTTGCGCCGAGTTCCAGCCGGCTTTGCTCAAAAAATAGGCGGTGGAGGCCAGCGCGTCGGGCACGCTGTCCATCAGGTCGCGTCGGCCGTCGCCGTCAAAGTCTTGCGCCAGGCGTTCAAAAGTGGTGGGCATGAACTGGGTGTGGCCAAAGGCGCCGGCCCAGGAGCCGACCAGCCGTTCGGGCTCAATATGCCCGGCCTGCAGGATACGAAGTGTGGCGTAAAACTCACCTCGGAAATAATTTTGTCGGCTGCCAAAGCAAGACAACGTGCCCAGCGCCTGTGTCAGCTGGTATTTGCCCAAGGTTTGGCCAAAGTTGCTTTCCACTCCCCACACCGCCACCACAGTGGCCGGGTCCACGCCGTATTGGGCCGCGACCTTGTCCAGTAGATCATGGTGCTTGGCCAGCTGGGCTTGGCCTTCGGCCACCCGCTCGTTATCCACCAAGGCGGCAAGGTAGTCCCAGATTGGCATGCGGAACTCGGGCTGGTTGTTCATCTTGTCCAAGATGCCCATGTCCGCTGTCAGGCCATGGGTGAAGCGTGCAAAACTGTCTTCTTTCACGCCAGCGGCTTTGGCCGGGTTGCGCAGTCCAGACAGGCATTGTTGAAATTCGGTTTGCCCCCAGGCCGAAGTGGCCATCGCCGCCGCTGTCGCCAACATGCAAATAAAGCGATGAAGTTGGGCGCGGGGCAGGCAGGAAATTGAAATCAGGCGAAACATAGCCAACATTGTAAAGATCGGTGCAGCTTTAACCCCTGCTGTGCGCGGTGGATGACCGTGAACGAGTAGTGAAAGGTGTACGCTCACCTCCTTGTTTTGAAAGGATGCTTTATGTTTCAAATTTTTTGGCGTGGGTGGATGGCGTTGTTCTTGGTGGCCGGTTTGAGTGGCTGCGGCTACAACGATTTTCAAAAGCTGGACGAAGAGACCCGCTCTGCCTGGAGCGAGGTGCTGAACCAGTACCAGCGCCGTGCCGATTTGGTTCCCAATTTGGTGGCCACCGTCAAGGGCGAGGCATCTTTTGAGCAAGACACACTCACCCACGTGATCGAGGCTCGCGCCAAAGCCACGGCCATGCAAGTGACGCCCGAGACCTTGAGCAACCCCGAGGCGTTCAAGAAGTTTCAAGAAGTCCAAGGTCAATTGGGTTCGGCGCTGAGCCGCTTGATGGTGGTATCAGAGCAATACCCCAGCTTGAAAGCGAACCAGGCTTTTAGCGATTTACGCGTTCAATTGGAAGGCACCGAAAACAGAATCACCGTGGCGCGCAACCGCTACATCAAAGCCGTGCAGGCCTACAACATTTTGGTACGCAGTTTGCCCAGCAACGTGACCGCCAAGGTCATGGGCTACAAGGCCAAAGAGGGCTTCACCGTGGCCAACGAGTCGCAAATTTCGCAGCCGCCTACGGTGGACTTCAACAAGAAGTAAGCCATGACGTTGCGCTTGCTCTCATTTTTGCTTACTGCCGGGCACCGTTTGTGCACAGGCCTGTGCTGGGTACTGGCCTTGGCTTTGTTGCAAGCGCCGGTGCAGGCGCAAGAGCTGTTGCCAGTGCCTGCGCTGAACGCACGCATCATGGACAGCAGCGGGACGCTGGCCGCGCAAGATGTGGCGAGCATTGAGCAGCAACTGGCTGCGCTGGAGCAGCGCAGCGGCACCCAGGTGGTGGTGTGGATGCTGCCCAGCACCGCGCCTGAAGATATTTTTTCTTACACCAACCGCGTGGCCAATGTGTGGAAGATAGGCCGCAAAGAAGTGGGCGATGGTCTTTTGATTGTCATCGCCGTAGAAGATCGCCATATGCGCATTGAGGTTGCAAAATCCTTGGAAGGCGCCATTCCCGATCTGGCCGCCAAGCAGATCATTGAGGGTTATATGACGCCTGCATTCAAGCGCGGCGACTACGTTGGGGGATTGAGGCAAACCATTGAAGCCTTGGGTCAGCGCATTGCGGGCGAGAACTTGCCGGCGCCAGAACAGCCTGCGGCGCGAAGCGGTTTAAACCTAGGCGATAACTGGTCATTGATCTTGGTAGGTTTGCTGGTCGTTAGCCAAATGCTGCGGCGCCTCTTTGGGCGAGGCCTGGGCGCCGTGGTGGCCGGTGTTATTGGAGCTGGCTTGGCCTATGTTTTGAGCGCCAGCCTGTTACTGGCTTTGGGGGTGGGCGTGGCCGCGTTGGTCTGGAGTTTATTCAGCGGTTTGGCTTCCACTGGTTTGAACTCCGGTTTAGGAAGAGGGCGTGGTGGTTGGGGCGGCGGCTGGGGTGGCCGAGGAGGCGGTGGCTTTAGCTCTGGCGGCGGTGGTGATTTCGGTGGCGGTGGCGCCAGCGGAAAATGGTGAAAGACAACAGAATGACTTCACATTCTTACTACTCCAGTCCCCTTACCGGTTGGCTGCAAGCCTTGCCGTTGTGGTGGCGTCATGCTTTGGCCGATGTGCGCGGCACTCGCCGAGTCTTGCCGCCCCGCAGTCTGGCGCGGATCGAGGCTCGGGTGACGCAAGGCGAGCGCAGACACACCGGACAAGTTCGGGTGTGTGTTGAGACCCATTTGCCGCGCAGCTATTTGTGGCGCTTTGTGAGACAAGGCGCGTCCTTGCCGCAGTTGATCGAGCAGCGCGCTTTGATGCTTTTTGCCAAGTTGCGAGTCTGGGACACCGAGCGCAACAACGGTGTGTTGATTTATGTGTTGCTGGCCGAACGCGCCATTCACGTGGTGGCCGATCGAGGGCTGAATGCCTCTGTGGCAACCCAAGCCTGGACGTCGGTGCTTGCGCCAATGCAGCGTGCCTTTGTCCAAGGCGACTTCGAGTTGGGCCTGATGCAGGCGGTGGACGCTGTGTCGGAGGTCATAGCGCTGAATTTTCCTGTGCCCTTGGGGGATGCCGCCATGTCCCAGGCTCACGATTTGCAAGCTTCTCACCATGCGCGGGCCGATGCGATGTCTGATGCGCCCGTGATCTTGTGAGGCTCGCACGCTTTATGTGAAACCAACGCGTTTTCAGGCGCAGGTTTCGACGCTCAAGTCTTGGTGGTGGATCATGCCAAGCTCCTTTCGCTTTCACTGCGCCGTTGCCCCAGCAACTTACCCTGTTGGGAACTCGTCCAGCTTGGCCACGTCGGTAGAAAAGACATAGCCGCTGCCGCGCACTGTTTTGATCAGCACGGGCTGCTTGCCGTCGTCATTCAGGCGCTGACGCAGGCGACTGACTTGCACGTCCAAAGATCTGTCCATAGGGCCCAAGTCACGGCCCCGTGTTTGCTCCATCAGCTGGGTGCGGTCCAGTGTTTCGCCGGCATGCTCGGCAAAAAAGCGCAGCAAATTGAAGTCCATGCTGGTCAGCAGTACCTGCGCGCCAACTCCATCGGTCACCAGTCGCTCGACCAAATCCATGGTGAAGCCTGAAAAGCGCAAGTAGCGCGCCTTGTCGGGAGAGCCGTTGTAGTTCATTCGCCGATGCAAGGCCTTGATGCGTGCCAACAATTCTCTCGGGTTGAAGGGTTTGGCAATGTAATCGTCCGCGCCAAGCTCTAAGCCCACAATGCGGTCGGTATCGTCCGAGCTGGCGGTCAGCATAAAGATCGGAACCTTAGATTTGCTGCGCACGGTTTGGCAAAGGGTAAAGCCATCGGTGTCGGGCAGCATCACATCCAGAATCACCAAGCTCAGATCGTCTTTGTACAGCTCAAACTCGGCCAAAAAACTGCTGCCGTCACAGGTCGAACGCACTTCATATTGGTGTTTTTCCAAGTAGGACTTCAAAAGTCGCAGGCTTATTTTGTCGTCATCGACGATCAGGATGGTGCGGGACATGTCAGTTGGAGGTTGATACGGGTCATTTAAATGAAGTCTTGGATGCTGTGAAATTTCCCCATTGGGGCAACTTTGTCTGTTTAACGCTGCACTTTTTACATGTTTTAACCTATCGAATTGTAATGTTTCATTGCGCCATCTGACGCTTATCTTGTTCTGTTCATATGTGGTTCCTGTGGCCGAGCCCTTGAAAGTAAAGAAACGTACGCACATTAACTTCGGAAATTAAAAAAAATCTATACAAATCAATGATGTAGCGAACTCTGCAGATCCCGAGCTGGGGTTAATGAGAACTTTGAGTTAACACGTCTAAAAGCCTAACCTCCGTTTTATTAATGCGTTTTTCTCCTGTGCCAACCCTGGCCTTGGGACTTACGCCAGGATTCGTTGGAGTTTTAGATGTCTGTTCAAATCACCGCGACGTTAAAGTCTGCCATCCTCTTGCTTTGGGGCGGGCTGCTTTGGGCGGGCTTGTGCTGTGCCCATGAAATCCCCTGGCACTTAGGGCGCGTGGACGGAACACAGGCGGCGCCCTCTGCCATCAACACGGCGGGCAATCAACCGGGCCCCCACCCTGTGGTGGTGGCGGTGATTGACAGTGGCGTGATTGCCGGGCACCCCAGCTTGGAAGGCCAGTTGTTGCCAGGCTACGACATGGTTTCGGCGCAAAGCAACCTGCGCAAGGGCCGCTCCAGCAATTTCAGCCCCGAGGAGCGCGATGCGCGCTGCGGCGAGCGACTCCTCTCGGGCGCATTTCGCTTGCACGGCACCGAAGTGGCCAGCCTGATCGCTGGCAACGGGGTGGACGGTGTCTTAGGGGTCAACCCCGCCGCCAAAATTGTCCCCGTGCGCTTGTTTGGCGCTTGCGCGACTTCGCGACAAGATTTGCTGGACGCTATTGCCTGGTCTGCAGGTCTGCCCGTAAAAGACCTGCCCGACAACCCTAACCCTGCGCGCATCATCAACCTGAGCTTGTCCGGTGGTTTTGCGACCTGTGGTGAGGATTTACAGCGCTTGCTGAAGCAGGTCACGGCTAAAAACATCTTCGTGATTGCGGCCGCCGGCAATAACTTTCAAAAGACTTTACAAGAACCTGCCAATTGCAATGGCGTGATTTCGGTCGGTGCGCTGGATGCGCAAAACCGCATTGCGCCTTACTCTGCCTTAGATCCGCGCACGGTGTTGTATGCCCCCGGTGGGGGGCCGGCGCTATCGGGCAACGCCGAATGGTCAGTCAACAAACTCAAAGTGGCTAGCTACGAATCTAACTTCATTGGCCAAGATCGGCCCTCGTCTCAGTACCGTGGGGTTGGCACCAGCTACGCAGCGCCCATAGTTGCCGGCTTTATTTCGCTGTGGTTGTCGCACCAGCCTGAAAAAACAGTGGCTGATTTTTTGAATGAAATAAATCATTTCACACGTCAGGTAGAGCCAGTGGCTGCCTGCTCTGCCTGCGTGCCTCGCGGCTTGGCTGGCTCCCATGACTTGAAGGGTTCATGAGAATTCATTTCTGAAGTTGCTGCCCCTTCTTCAACCGCACGGCCCTGCGCAAAGCGCGTGCGACTTTTGACTCGGCCGGTCAGTAAAACGCCTGCAATCCAGTTTGCGCGCGGCCCAGAATCAGCGCGTGCACGTCGTGCGTGCCTTCATAGGTGTTCACAGTTTCCAGGTTGATCATGTGGCGAATCACGTGGTATTCGTCGTGAATGCCATTGCCGCCGTGCATGTCGCGCGCCATGCGCGCCACGTCCAACGCCTTGCCGCAGCTGTTGCGCTTGATCATGCTGATCATCTCGGGCACCGCTTTGCCTTCGTCCATCAAGCGGCCTACGCGCAGGCAGCCTTGCAAGCCCAGAGTGATTTCGGTTTGCATGTCTGCCAGCTTCTTTTGGATCAACTGGTTTTGCGCCAGAGGGCGGCCAAACTGCACGCGGTCCATGGTGTATTGACGAGCGCGGAACCAGCAGTCCTCGGCTGCACCCAAGGCGCCCCAGGCGATGCCATATCGTGCTTTGTTCAGGCAGCCGAACGGGCCTTTGAGGCCATTGACGTTGGGCAGCAGGTTTTCTGCAGGCACAAACACTTCGTCCATCACGATTTCGCCTGTGATACTGGCGCGCAAACTCATCTTGCCTTCAATCTTCGGGGCCGTGAGGCCCTTCATGCCCTTTTCCAAGATAAAGCCATGGATGGCTTCTTGTCCGCCGACCGAGCCGTCGGCGTTTTCCAATTTGGCCCAGACCACAAACACGTCAGCGATCGGCGCGTTGGTGATCCACATCTTGGCGCCGTTCATGATGAAGCCGCCATCGACTGGCTTGGCTCGGCTCAGCATGCTGGCCGGGTCGGAGCCATGGTTAGGTTCGGTCAGGCCAAAGCAGCCGACCCATTCGCCGGTAGCCAGCTTGGGCAGGTATTTTTGGCGTTGAGCTTCAGAGCCGTACTCATTGATCGGGTGCATGACCAGTGAACTTTGCACGCTGATGGCGCTGCGGTAGCCGCTGTCCACGCGCTCGACTTCGCGGGCGATCAGGCCATAGGCGACATAGCTCAGGCCGGCGCAGCCATAGCCTTCAATGGTGGAGCCCAAAAAGCCCATGGCGCCGGCTTCGTTCATGATCTCTCGGTCAAACTTTTCGTGGCGCGCGGCCATCAGCACGCGGCTTTGCAGGCGCTCTTGGCAAAAGGTGTTGGCGGCTTCGACGATGGCACGCTCGTCATCATTGAGCTGTTCGTTCAGCAAAAAGGCGTCATTCCATTGGAAGGTTGGTTTCATGGGGGCTCCTGAGGCAATAAGTGGGAAAGAGAAAAATAGGGTCGTTGAATGAACGGCAGACGGGAGCCATTGTTGGCGCTACATGAATAGTTGTCTAATATTGATTATCGATGCAGCAATATTAATTTTTAATTTATGGAATTCCGTCACCTGCGTTACTTCTTGATGCTGGCCGAGGAGCTGCACTTTGGCAGGGCGGCCCAGCGCCTGTCCATTTCGCAGCCGCCGCTGAGCTTGAACATTCAGCAACTTGAAGCCTCCATTGGGGCCCAATTGTTCAACCGCAACAGCCGCGGCGTGCAGCTGACCGAGGCAGGGCGTGCGTTTGAGCCCGCCGCACGGGCCCTGTTGGCACAGGCTGTCCAAGCTGCGCAAGACGCACGCGATGTGGCACTTGGCCAGGCCGGTACCCTGCAAATTGGCTTTGCTGGCAGTATGCTGTACTGCGGCTTGCCCCAAATTTTGGGGCGCTTTCAGTTAGAGCATCCACGCCTGCGTTTGGTGCTGCGCGAACTCAGTTCCAGCCAGCAATTGCCCGAATTGGTGGGAGACAGGCTGGATGTCGGCTTTGTGCACACCACCCGGGTGCCGGCCGGGTTCTCTCAATTGCTGGTGGCCCGCCAACCTTTTGTGGCCTGCTTGCCTAAAGGGCATGCCTTGGCGGGGCAGCGCAGTTTGGCCTTGTCGCAATTGGCGGGGGAGGCACTGGTGCTGGTATCCCGAGCGGTCTCGCCCGATTACCACGAGCGCATCGTGCACCTGTGCGCCACCGCGGGCTGGGCGCCAGAGGTGCGGCACGAGCTGCAGCATTGGCTGAGTGTGGTGTCCCTGGTGTCGCAAGGCCTGGGCGTAGCCTTGGTCCCCGCGGCTTTGCAGCAATCGGCGCTGGCCGGCTCTTGCTTTGTACCTATTGCTGATTTGCACGTCACCTACGACACGCATTGCCTGTGGCGCAGTGACCGCGACCAGCAAGCGCTCACCGCATTCACCCAGGCCGTGCAAGCGGTCACGCTGGACCCCGATAATGGCGCTTTAGACCCAGCTTGAAAGACTCAAAATGATCGAGACCCTGGTGTTAGGTGGTGGGTGCTTTTGGTGTACTGAGGCGGTGTATGTGCGCGTCAAAGGCGTGCTGGACGTGGAGTCCGGCTACTGCAATGGCCAAACCCTGCAGCCGACTTACGAGCAGGTTTGCACCGGGCGCACCGGCCACAACGAGGTGGTCAAACTGCAATACGACATGACGCAGATCAGCACCCGAGAATTGCTCGAAATATTTTTCGTGATCCACGACCCGACCACTTTGAACCGCCAGGGCAACGACCGCGGCACGCAGTACCGCAGCGGCATTTACTTCTCCACACCTGAGCAGTCCGAGGTGGCCCAGGCGCTGATAGCGGAGTTGACCTCAACAGATGCCTTTGACGGCGATACCCTCGTGACCGAGGTCGTACCCTTGGCAAACTACAGCGCGGCCGAGGAGTACCACCAAGACTTTTTTGAGCGCAACCCTGGCCAAGGCTATTGCCTGGCCGTGGCGGCGCCCAAGGTGGCTAAGTTCCGCAAAACCTTTGCACGGTTGGCCAAGGACTGATGAGTCCGAATACCCGCGCTGTGTTGGCTGCCACCTTGATGGTGTGGGGTGTGCGTGTGCGCGCTGCGTGGTGGATGCTGGCCTTGGTCTTGTCGTTGGCGCTGTCGCCGCTGTTGTCGCGCATGCACCATGTGGTGCACCTTGGGCACGGCGTGGCTGTCATGGCGGCGCAGGCTACCAGAGCAAATGACGCGTTGGCGCCCGCTGAGCGTTCTGAGTTTGACCGTTTGTTCGGCCCGCACGCCGAGGGCTCGCAGGTCTGCCAACTGCTGGATCACAGCAGCACCTCTGATGGGCCACTGCCTCAATTGGATGTGGCGGTGTTGGATGTGCCCACCTTGTTGTGGCAAAGCCCTTCCCGCTCACCTTGCGCATCCCGCCCAGTCGCCTTCTTCCAAGCCCGAGGCCCACCCGCATTCCTTTGAAGCTTTTCTGCCCTCGCCGATGAGTCCCACTCTCGGCGGTGCGCGTCATTCATTTCAAAGGTTTTTTCAATGCCACTCATTTCTCAGGCCTGGGCCAGGCCCACGCCCACGCCCACGCCCATTGCGTTATCCGTCTCGCTGCTGCTGTGCGCTGCAACCGTCAGCGCGCAAACGGCGACGGTTTCTGAAGTCGTCATCACCGGCAACCCTTTGGGCTCTGAAGCGCGGGTCACACCCGCCAGCAGCCTGTCGGGGCTGCAATTGTTGGAGCGTGGGCAAAGCACTTTGGGCGAAACGCTGAACCAATTGCCCGGCGTCTCCAGCACCTACTTTGGCCCCAACGCCAGTCGTCCCATCATTCGCGGCCTCGACGGAGACCGCATTCGCGTGCTGAACAACAGTGCCTCCAGTCTGGATGCCTCGGCGCTGAGTTATGACCATGCGGTGCCACTCGATGTGTTATCGACCGAGCGCATCGAGGTGCTGCGTGGCCCAGCGGCCTTGCAATACGGGGGCAGCGCGGTGGGGGGCGTGGTGAACGTGATTGACAACCGCATCCCACGCGAAGCCATGAGTGGTGTGCTGGGCAAGGCCCAAGTGCAAGTGGGCACGGGCAATGCAGAGCGTAGCGCAGCAGGCTTGGTGGAAACCGGCAACGAGCGCTGGGCCCTGCACGTGGACGGTTTTGACCGCCGCACCGGCGACGTGACCGTGCCGGTGCTCTTGGCTTGTAAAAAAACGGGCGAAACCCTTTACACGCAACGCATTTGCAATTCCGACAGCCAGTCGCGCGGCGGCGCATTAGGTGCCAGCACCTTCTGGGACTCTGGCTACTTGGGCGCTTCGGTCAGCACCTACCAAAGCGACTACGGCACAGTGGCCGAGGACCGCGTGACGATTGGTATGCAGACAACGCGCTACGCACTTGAAGGCCAGGTGCGCAACCTGCCCGGTGTGTGGGAGAGCGCCAAAGCGCGGCTCAGCCACACCGATTACCAACACACCGAATTTGACACCGGTAACCCCGGCACCGTGTTTGCCAACAGCGGCCAAGAGCTGCGATTGGAAGCGCGGCATCGCGCTTTGCTGAGCTTGGGCGGCTGGCGCGGCGTGGTGGGTGTGCAAGCTGAGTCTGGCCGCTTTTCGGCGGTGGGTGACGAGGCGTTTGCGCCTTTCAGTCGCTCGGCCAGTCAGGCTGTGTTTGTGCACGAAGAGTTGCCCACCCCTTGGGGGCAGGTGAATGCCGGAGCGCGCTTAGAGTC
>CANGEG010000045.1 GCA_947452725.1 Comamonadaceae bacterium
GCCGGCATTGATCAGGTCGTAGTCTTCCTGCCCCGGTGCGGGCGCGGGGCCCATGCCCAAAATGCCGTTTTCACTGTGCAACAGGATTTCACGAGACGATGGGATGTGATTGGCCACCAATGTGGGTTGGCCAATCCCCAAATTGACTGTGGCCCCTTCGGGAATGTCTTGGGCCACGCGCGCGGCCAATTCGTCTTTGCTGCGACGGGTGTAGTTCATACTTTGATTCCTCCAGCCTGTGTGGCCACACGGTCAATCAGGACCAGCGCCTGCACAAAAATGCCCGGCGTGACCACCGCTTCCGGATCCATCTCGCCCAGCTGGGCTTGTTCATAGACCGTGGCCACAGTTTTGCGCGCCGCCATGGCCATAACCGGCCCGAAATTGCGCGCCGCCTTGCGGTAGGTAAGGTTGCCCCATCGGTCTCCGCACTCGGCCCGGATTAAGGCCAGGTCGGCGTTAATCGGCGTTTCATACACATACATACGGCCATCGATTTCACGGGTTTCTTTGAGTGAGCCGTCGGCATTTTTGGCCAGGTCAGTGCCATAGCCCGTGGGCGTGAAAAAGCCGCCGATACCTGCGCCGGCCGCCCGGATACGTTCAGCCAAATTGCCCTGCGGCACCAACTCCAACTCCACTTGACCGGCCCGGTACAACCCGTCAAAGACGTAGGAGTCGGCTTGCCTGGGGAAACTGCACACCAGCTTGCGCACTCGCCCCGCCTTGAGCAAAGCGGCGATGCCCTGCTCGCCATTGCCCGCGTTGTTGTTAACCAAGGTCAGATCACGCGCACCATGGGCCAACAACCCGTCGATCAATTCATCGGGAATGCCTGCCGTACCAAAGCCACCGATGAGCACAGTGGCGCCGTCGCGGGTGTCGGCCAAAGCCTCAGCAATGCTGGAGGCAAACTTGTTAATCATTTCGGTATACCTTTACTCGCGCCCATGGCTGTGTGTCTCGTCTTTCGTTGCCTAATTTGGCATCTGCCCCAGTTAGCGGACATTGGGCTTGATCCAATCCGTCGCTTTGGGTTGGTTTGTACCACGTGCTTGACAAATTGATTGTCACTTTAACCATCCGGCTGCAGACTGACGGTGACCTCCATTACCAGCTTGCGGTTATGCCCGTGTCAATGGGGTTTGCAACTCAATGGCCAGTTTGTCGCACAGGGGTCTTTGGCATTCAAAAGTCACCCGTCTGGCTCTTGCTTTGTGGGTCGCGCCACTCATAATGGCTTTTCCAATATTCGGCCCAGCGCTTTGTGGCGCCCGGTGCTGTAGGCAAAAAAAGGAGATGCAAATGACTTCAGCGTTCATCTTTGACGCGGTGCGCACGCCCCGTGGCAAAGGCAAAAAAGATGGCAGCCTGCACGAGGTCAAACCGGTCGATCTGCTCGGCGGTTTACTTGAAAAACTGCGCCAGCGTCATGGGTTCGATTCGGCCCAGGTTGATGACGTGGTCATGGGCTGCGTCACGCCCATTGGCGACCAAGGCGCGGTGCTGCCCAAAACAGCGCTGCTCAAGGCAGGCTGGGACTTTCGCGTCTCCGGCGTTCAGGTGAACCGTTTTTGCGCCTCGGGCTTGGAAGCGGTGAACTTGGGCGCGCAAAAAGTCGCCAGCGGTTGGGAGGACCTGGTGATTGCTGGCGGTGTGGAGTGCATGTCACGCGTGCCCATGGGCTCAGACGGGGGCGCCTGGGCGCAAGACCCAGCCACCAATTGCGACACGGGCTTCACGCCGCAAGGTATTGGGGCCGATTTGATCGCCACGCTGGGCGGCTTCACACGCAACGATGTGGACCACTTTGCGCTCGAATCACAACGCCGTGCCACGGCCGCGCGTGCTGACGGGCGCTTCAAACGCTCGGTCATCGCGGTCACCGATGACATTGGCCTGCCTGTGCTCGAAGAAGACGAGTTCATCAAACCGCACACCACGCTGGAAGGCTTGGGCGGTCTCAAAGCCTCCTTCACCGAACTGGGCGCCATGGGCTTTGACGCCGTGGCGCTGTCGCACTATCCACAAGTGGAGCGCATTCACCATGTGCACACCGCCGGCAATTCGTCGGGCATCGTGGACGGTGCGGCCGCCGTGCTGATCGGCAGCGAAGCCAAAGGCCGCGAGCTGGGCTTGACGCCCCGCGGGCGCATTGTGGCTACCGCACTGTCCGGTGCAGACCCGACCATCATGCTTACGGGCCCCATGCCAGCAGCGCGCAAAGCGCTTGCCAAAGCGGGCCTGACCATCGACGACATCGACTTGTTTGAAGTCAATGAAGCTTTTGCCGTGGTGCCCATGCGCTTTATGGCGGAGATGCATGTGCCGCACGAAAAAGTCAACGTCAACGGTGGCGCCATTGCCATGGGGCACCCGCTGGGCGCCACCGGGGCGATGCTGATCGGCACGCTGCTGGACGAACTAGAGCGCCGCCAACTCAAGCGCGGCCTGGTCACGCTGTGCGTGGGCGGCGGCATGGGCATCGCCACCATCATTGAACTGGTGTAAACATGGAAACGATTCGCTATTCCCTCGACCAAGGTATTGCCACGGTCACCTTTGACGAACCGGGCTCCGCCGTCAACACCATGAAACCGCAGTGGCAGCAAGACTTGATCGCGCTGGCCGAGCGGCTCAGCTGCGATGCACCGCAGTTGCGCGGCGTGCTGCTCACCTCAGCTAAAACCACCTTTTTTGCCGGGGCGGAGTTGAAAGGGGTACTGAAACTCACCCCCGCCGATGCAGCCCCCGGCTTCTTTGGTATCGAAAAAATGAAGCAAGCGTTTCGCCGCATCGAGTGCATGGGCAAACCTGTGGTCAGCCTGATCAACGGTGCGGCTTTGGGCGGCGGCTGGGAAGTGGCTTTGATCGGACATGCACGCTTTTGTCTGAACAACCCAAAAATCCAACTCGGCTTGCCCGAGGTCTCCCTGGGCTTGATCCCTGGCGCGACCGGCATCACCAAAATGACGCGACTGCTCGGCCTGATGGGCGCGCAGCCTTATTTGATGGAGGGCAAACTGTTCAACCCGCTCAAGGCCCTGGAGCTGGGCTTGATCCAAGGTCTGGCCAAAGACGCGCAAGAGTTACTCGCCATGGGCATTGCCTTCATTGAAGCGAACCCACAAGCGATTCAGCCCTGGGACCGCAAGGACTACAAAATGCCCGGCGGCACGCCCGCCAACCCGAAGATTGCGCAAGCGTTGAGCGTCATGCCCGCCATGATGTTCAACAAAACACACGGTCTGTACCCTGCGGCGCAAGCCATTTTGGAGGCCATGGTCGAGGGTGCGCAAGTGGACTACGACACCGCCACCCGCATCGAAAGCCGCAAGCTGTCCAAGTTGATGGTGGGGCAAACCACCAAGAACATGACCACCGCGTTCTTCTTTAACATGAACGCCATCAAGGCCGGCAAATCCAGACCTGCCGACATCGCGCCGTGGAAACCGAGCAAGATCGGCGTGCTGGGCGCCGGCATGATGGGCGCAGGCATTGCCTATGCCAACGCGGCGCGCGGCATCGCCACCGTGCTGCGCGACGTGACACTGGACAAAGCGCAAGCTGGCCTCAACTACAGCCGTCAATTGACTGACAAACAAATCAGCCAAGGCCGCATGGACGCAGCCAAGCAAAGTGCATTGTTGCGTTTGATTCAGCCTACCGCTGATGTGGCGGACATGGCCGGATGTGACCTGATCATAGAAGCTGTGTATGAAAATCGCGAACTCAAAGCGCTGGTCACGCGCGAGGCCGAGGCGGTCATGGCCGCTGGCGGCACCTTTGCCTCCAACACCTCAACCTTGCCGATCAGCGGTTTGGCCAAGGCCAGTGCGCGGCCCAACAAGTTTGTCGGCATCCATTTCTTTTCGCCGGTCGACAAAATGAAACTGGTGGAGATCATTCGCGGCCAAGAAACCGATGACGAGTCGGTGGCCCGCGCTTATGACTACGTGCTTGCGATCGGCAAGACGCCGATTGTGGTGAACGACTCACGCGGCTTTTTCACCAGCCGGGTGTTCGGCACCTTCGTCATGGAAGGCGCGGCCATGCTGGACGAGGGCCTTCCAGCGCCCCTGATCGAGCAAGCCGGCTTGGCTGCGGGCATGCCAGTGGGCCCACTGGCGGTACTGGACGAAACTTCGCTGTCTTTGTCGGTGCATGTGCTGGAACAAACCCGCGCCGACTTTGCGGCCCAGAGCCAAACCTACACGCCCTCACGCGGCGAGTTGTTGGTGGAAAAAATGGTCAAGACGCTCAACCGCTCGGGACGTGCGGCAGGTGGCGGCTATTACGACTACCCGGCAGGTGTCAAAAAACACTTGTGGTCTGGCCTTAAGCAGTTTGAAAAACCGTTCACTGAAGACCCCCTGGTTGTATTGCAGGAGTTGAAAGACCGACTGCTGTACCGCCAGGCAATAGAAACCGCGCGCTGCATGGCCGAAAACGTGTTGACCTCGACCCATGACGCCAACATAGGCTCGATCTTGGGCATCGGCTTTCCCGCATGGACGGGTGGGGCAATGCAATTCATTTACTCCGAAGGCGTGGCCCAATTCACCAAACGCAGTGCCGAGTTGGCCGCACGCTACGGTGAAGGCTATGTACTCTCAGACGCGGTGAAGTCGGTGATCGAGAAATACCGACCTTAATTTGTGCTGCGAAAACCCCTAAAGTAATACAGACCCCATGGGGTCTGTATTCTTGCGCTATTCAATGCGACCGCTATTTTTAGCAGACGGCATGAATTTCATCAAAAGTGATATTCACCCCGGATCATGGGAGTCTTCGCAAAAGCCCCTTTGTTGTTGGTCGCATCGTTGCCGAACTTGTTCTTCCAGAATTGGTATTCCAGACCAACTTTGAAAGTGTTTTTGCTGGCATTCATTGCACTGCTCATGTCATACATGACTTGCATGTCAACGTTGGTTTCGGCTGCTGTTTGCGCACCAAATTCATTTTTACCTTTGGCCGCAATGATGTTGGCAAAACCTTCAAAAGACAACGGCAGACTGGCCGCTTTGAAAGGGATGCCCCATGCCAAGCCCACCATGGCGTGCGGGTCATAGCTGTAACGTGGCGTTGAAGTGCCCGAGAAAGTGTTAAATGGGGCGTTGCTTTCCCACAAACCCAAAACGCTGACGTTCAAAAAGCCGGGGACATCCATCATGAAAGTGGGACCGGCCACCAGCATGCGTTTCTTGGAGTTGTAGCCCGCATCGGCCTTGGTGTTGAAATCAAAACCTGCCGTCAGGCCCACGCCTCGGACAGGACCAAATTTAAAGCTACTGCCTGTGACCTTGTCAAGTTCGAGCGTGTGACGATACACCACATAAACCTCTTGCGCGCCGTTAGTCGAAGCCTTCCCTGCCGGGTCAGTGCTGTCGGACAAGAGCAAATCAGCATTGAAGAAATTTGAGCCGTATTTGTAACCACTGACGTGGTTCAGGTTAAATATATTTTTGCTGATCGCTTTGCCATTGAACGGCTCATCAAACTGCGTGCCATAACGATAGCCCAAAGATGTATCGCTCCAATCGGCAGCTTGCGCTCCGGTCAAAGCCAAAAGAGCGAGAGCAGCGATGCTGAGTTTTTTTTGCATAACAAGGTTCCTTTGATTGCACCAAATAGGTTGGGATAAATCCAACAAAACTGATTAAGCAAAATGTGAACCACTCTCGAGAGCTCCATTTTGAGGCAATGAAGATGCTTTCACCCCGTTGAGCCAGCCTGACCGGCGCCGACAATGCACAAGGACTGTGCGTGAGCGCTTTGATTGGGTGCGTCGTTGGCAGCAGCCATCCTCAACCCAGAGTTGCACCGACTTGGCTACAATAGGTCCAATTCAAGAGATCGGAGATTTCCCATGTCAGCTCATAACGATACCCACGAGTCCATCGACCCCGTCGAGGCTGTGGTGAAACACATTCCGTTGGTGATTCCTGCTGCAGGTGCAGTTTTGATTTTCCTGCTGGCCTTTATTGCCGTGTTCATGGCCTGAAGGTTCCTGCCTGATTCGCACCGGTCTGCTCCGGCTGCGCCAGCCCGCTCAAGGTTCACGCCCAGCGGGCTTCATTTATTGGCGTGGCAGAAATCTGATTTCTGCCTAGATCCAGGCCCAATCAAACCTCTCAGCGCGAGATAAAGCGCATAACCTTATGCATGTTTTGCATAATTATTTCCTTGTTTGCAAGGCACACAAAGGCTCGACTCCCTAAAATTCAGGTCCGGTTACCGCGTGGGTACATGAATGGTATGACGACGTGATGACCCGGCAAAGTCGATTTCTGAAAAACAGCAGTCCTGGCCGCGGGCCGTTTTCCAAAAATCGATTTTTAAACTTAGGAGCTTTCCCATGAACTCACCCGTGATGCAGGGCCTGAACCTGAATACGCCCGCGTATGTAAAACACGCCAAGCTGGTCGCCTGGGTGGCCGAGATGGCTGCACTTTGCAAACCTGAAAGCATTTACTGGTGCGACGGCTCGCAAGAGGAATACGACCGCCTGTGCGCCGAACTGGTGAGCGCCGGCACCTTTAAAAAGCTCAACCCCGCCAAGCGCCCTGGCAGTTTTTTGGCCTGCTCTGACCCGTCTGACGTGGCCCGCGTGGAAGATCGCACCTATATTTGTTCGGCCAAAAAAGAAGATGCCGGCCCGACCAACAACTGGATGGAGCCCGCAGAAATGCGTGCCACCCTGCGACCGTTGTTTGACGGCTGCATGGCCGGGCGCACGATGTACGTCGTGCCGTTCTCTATGGGTCCTTTGGGCTCGCACATCAGCCACATCGGCATTGAGTTGACAGACAGCGCTTACGTGGCGGTGAACCAAAAGTTGATGACCCGAATGGGCCGCGCCGTGTTTGATGTCTTGGGCGCCGATGGAGAGTTCGTGCCCTGCATGCACACCGTGGGCGCGCCTTTGGCTGCCGGACAAAAAGACAGCACGTCCTGGCCTTGCAACCCCACGACCAAATACATCGTTCACTACCCTGCAACGCGCGAGATTTGGTCTTACGGCTCAGGCTACGGCGGCAATGCCTTGCTGGGCAAAAAATGCTTTGCCTTGCGCATCGCCTCCAACATGGGGCGTGAACAAGGCTGGATGGCCGAACACATGCTGATCTTGGGCGTGACCAACCCAGAAGGCAAAAAGTACCATGTGGCCGCCGCCTTTCCAAGCGCTTGTGGCAAAACCAACTTCTCCATGCTTGTGCCCCCACAAGGCTTTGACGGCTGGAAAGTCACCACCATCGGTGATGACATCGCCTGGATCAAGCCGCACGCTGACGGCAAGATGTACGCCATCAACCCTGAAGCCGGTTATTTTGGTGTGGCCCCTGGCACCAACTTTCACACCAACCCCAACTGCATGGCCAGCTTGGACAAGAATGTGATCTACACCAACGTGGCCCTGACGGATGATGGTGACGTGTGGTGGGAAGGCATGGAGAAAGACACGGGCAAGCTGCCAGACCATTTGATCGACTGGCAAGGCAAGGACTGGACACCGCAAATCGCCAAAGAGACCGGCGCCAAAGCAGCCCACCCCAACGCCCGCTTCACCGTGGCCGCGATCAACAACCCGGCGCTTGATCCGGCTTGGGACGACCCGGCTGGGGTGCCAATTGACGCGTTCATGTTTGGCGGACGCCGCTCAACGACAGTGCCTTTGGTGACCGAAGCGCGCAACTGGACTGAAGGCGTTTACATGGCCGCCACCATGGGCTCTGAGACCACCGCTGCTGCGGTGGGCACGCAAGGCGTCGTGCGCCGTGACCCATTTGCCATGTTGCCGTTCTGCGGCTACAACATGAGCGACTACTTCCAGCACTGGCTTGACATCGGCGCGAAGGCCCAGACTGCCGGCCACAAACTGCCGGGTATGTTCTGCGTCAATTGGTTCCGCAAGGGCGACGACGGGAAATTTGTATGGCCCGGTTATGGCGAAAACATGCGCGTTCTCAAGTGGATGATTGACCGTTTGGAAGGCAAGGCTGCGGGTCAGGACACTATGTTTGGCGTTGCGCCTCTGTATGCTGAGATCACATGGAAAGGCTTGGACTTCAGCGCCGACCAATTCAAGACCGTCACCAGCATCGACAAAGCCGCTTGGATCGACGAGCTCAAACTGCACAGCAGCCATTTTGAGCAACTCGCTTACCACTTGCCCCAAGCCCTGCTGGAGACCAAAACTGCACTGCAAACCCGCTTGGCGACCCTGTAAACCAAGATATGGGTGGCCTGACTTGGCCACCTATTATGAAAAGGCCCCGGTCACAAACCGGGGCTTTTTTCATAGAGTCGCGTCAGTGGCAGTTAACCGGGAAAAGTCTTGAGCCCAGAGACACCCTCGGTGCCTTCGGGTAAGGCTGTGCGTGCCACGTTCATGGTCATAGCCAGCAAGCTGTAGTAGCCATAATGCGCCACCATATCGATCACGCCTTGCTCGCCAAAGCGTTGCCGTACGCGCTCAAAAGTGACATCGCTGAGGCAGCGGTTGGATCGCAGCTCCTCGAGCGTGTCGTAAATCAGCGTCTCATCTGCCGTCATGTCGTCCGGACGTCGACCTTGCGCAATAGCATCGCAGGTCGCCGGCAAAACGCCTTCGCGCTCCGCGATGGTTCGGTGAATGGCCCATTCGATCGGCTGGCCCCAGTGACGCGCCACGATCAATACCGCGAATTCTGAATTGCGCAAACCCACCGTGTTGTGAAAGCGCAGATACTCGCCGACTTTTTGCACGCGATTCATCAACTCAGGACTGCGCATGAGTGGAATGAAGGGGCCACCAATGCGACCACGCGGGCCGGCTGCAATTTCGTCCATGACCGCTTTTTGATCGGGCGTCATGTCGGCATCGGCAATGGCTGGCATACGGTCCAGTGCCGCAGATCCCAAGTGAGTTTGACTCATTAAATCTCCAAGTTAATTCAGGAAGGCAGGCCCAGTGCGTGACGCACTCGGGGCATGACTTGCTCGGCCATCAACACCATCGAGCGGCGCGACAGCACGGGATCGGCCCAGTCTAAGCCGGCATAAACCAGCTCACCAAATCCGCCCAGTTTTTCATGGAGCTTCAGTATTTCATCCACAACGTGGCTGACGCTGCCCGCGATCACCAATTGGTCAAGGATGTCATCTAAAGGTACCGGGGCATCAGGCGTTTTGCCGTCCATGGTGAATACCGCATCTCGTTTTCCTTTACGCAACTTGTAGCCTAAATTGCGGTAATAAAAGCGATACGGGCTTTGCTCAGAGGTCTTGCCATAGTCACGCGCCACTTTGTCGTCGTCGTGGACCATGATGGTTCGTGCCACGCGCCAATCAGCGCGTGACGCCTCAATGCCCACATTGGCTTTCCCCAAGGCATAGTTATTCCAGTGCGATGGCAACCATTGATCAAAAAGAAAATTGGCCGAGATGGGATGCATATCTTTCTCACCCATCGCAATCACACCTTTTGAAAACGGCGCCACCACGGTGCCCACAATCTCGGGACGCGGACTCTGGTATGGCTTGTACATCTTGCCCGTGTGACAGAACTCATCCAACGTTGTGGCAGTGGTTACCTTGAATCGGTTATCAGGCAAGTCAATGTTGTACGGCGGCTCGCTTTGCCAAAGTTTCAAAATCACATCAATCGATTCCGCGAACATCTTGTTGCGATCTTCATTGATGATGCCCAGCGCCTCCGCGTCCGAGGCAAGCGCACCCGGGCTGACGCCCAAAATAAAGCGTCCTTCCGACAAGTGATCAAACATGGCGGCATGACAGGCGACCAAGACCGGATGCACATGCGCCAAATTGGATGTGCCTGTACCCAGCCTGATATTTTTGGTCGAGTGAATCAGCGTCGCTTGAAACATCATGCTGCTGGTGATGTTCTCAACAAGATCGGTCAAATGCTCACCAACAAAGGCATCGTGATAGCCGAGTTGATCGGCCAAGATGATGATGTCTCTGTCCTCGCGCAAAGTTTCTGTGGGGCTGCGCGAAGCAGGATGCACGGGCATTGTGAAGTAACCAAGACGCATGGTGAACCCAATTTATGGAGGTTGTTTACGCAACGAGCGTAGATCGAATTCGATCGTTCGTATACATAGGGTTTTCACATGCGCGTATCAATTGCACGCACATTTTGTTTGTGCTACGGTAATTGACCTACATCAATCCATTCGCTGGAAACCGTATGGACATTCTTTTTAGCACCTGGTTTGAGGTCGTTTTGGCGGGCTGTTCTCCTCGCAAAAGAGGGGTGGAGCCGTTGCCTTGCCAAAGCGCGTCATGCCGTTTCAAGTCAAAGACTGCTTAACTTTGAACAACAGAAATGACCCCATTGGCCAGGTCGCGCGAGCGACATCGACAAGTATGTTGGCCTTGTGAGCCGTCGACCATGACACATTCAGCAAACTCCACAGCCACGCCTTCTGCAGAGGATCACCTCAAGGCACAACGTGCTTTGCGAAATGCACTGGGCCATTTCGCCACTGGGGTCACCGTCATCACAACACGCCAGTCTATGCAAGAAGGCCTGGTGGGACTGACCGTTAACAGCTTTAGCTCGGTCTCCATGGATCCGGCTTTGGTGCTGTGGTCCATCTCAAACAAATCTCCCAATTTGGGCGCGTTCGACTTGGGTTCGCAACATGTGATTCACATTTTGGCCGATACACAAAAAGACTTGGCCTATCAATTTTCAAACCCGAAAGTCGATAAGTTTGCAAAGGTCGACTATGTGCTGAACGACGATTTTCATGCGCCTGTGATTGCCGGGTGTGTGGCCCGTTTTTACTGTGAAACAGATCGCGTGTTTCAAGGCGGCGATCACAGCATCATCTTGGCACGAGTGGTTCGATTTGATACCGCCGATCACGCCCCATTGCTGTTTGTCAAAGGCAGCATGATGGCAACCGAAAACTTTGCCCCCGTTTGAAATCAAGGAAATTGAAATGAGTTTACCGAGTGTTCGTCGCATCGTAACTGGCCATGATGCAGCCGGAAAAGCCATCGTCAAAATTGACGAAATTTGCAATCACTACCGCGAAGGTCGTCCGGGCGCGATGGTCTGCAACGTCTGGACCACAGACACTGCGCCCGCCGACAACTCTGGCCAAGAGGACAAAGGAAAGCGCGAGGGTAAATTCACGATGATTGAAAACGGCACTGTGTTTCGCATCATTGAATTCAAACCTGGTGTGCAGCAACGCGTCCACCGCACCGACACGGTCGACTACATCGTAGTGATGTCTGGCGAGATCGACATGGAACTGGAAACCGGCGAAGAAGTTCACCTTAAAGCCGGTGACGTTATGGTGCAACGAGGTACCGTGCACAACTGGATCAACCGCGGCACCGAGTCCTGCGTACTTTCGGTCATCTTGATTCACGCGCAACCCGTGGTGGCGGGCGAGCACACGTTGACCGCCTTCGGTTGATTCACAGAAAGACCATCCACATGCCTTTTTTGAACATTCGCGATGTCCAAATTCACTATCGTGTCTTTGGCGATGCCGGTCCTTGGTTGACATTGATCACCGGAGGACGACGCGGTTTTAATGAGTTCATTGCCTTTGCTGAAAAAATTGCCGCCAAAGGCTTTCGGGTCTTGCTGCACGATCGCCGCAATACAGGCTCCTCCGATGTCTTGATTGCCGGTACCGATGGCGAAGAAGAAATCTGGGCTGACGACTTGGCCGTATTGCTAGAAAAATTACAGGCAACCCCCGCGTTCATTGGCGGCACCTCATCGGGGGCGCGTTTGTCGATGTTGTTCAACCAACGCCATCCTGGCGCAGTCCAAGGACTTTTGCTGATGCGCATCACAGGCGGTGATTTCGCCGCAGGTCGATTGCCCGAAATGTATTACCAGCAATTTATCCGCGCCGCGCAAGAGGGCGGAATGAAAGCCGTATGCGAAACCGAGCAATACCGCGAGCGCATTCAGGCCAATCCATTGAACTTGGAACGCTTGATGGCCATGGACCCAGCAGAGTACATCCGCGTGATGCAGCATTGGCTGTCCATCTTTCTCAAAGGCCCCCGCAAACCGGTGCTGGGCATGGAAGAGGACGTCATGCGCGCGATCCGTGTGCCCACCATCGTGGTGCCCGGCAATGACAAAACGCATGCCTCCGTCAACGGCCACGCCGCGCACGCCCTGATCCCCAATAGCATCTTGTATGAGCTACCGATCCAAGATCAGGATGTCCCACTGCTGCCGTTTTCCGACTGGGCGCCACACGAAGCCACGTTGGCCGCCGTGTTCGCCGAGTTTATGAACGCCGTGAACAAGGAGACACACCCATGAACGGCTCAACTAAGCGCACTTCTCAACCTATTTGGAGCGGCTTGGCAGGCGCCTGCTTATGGGCAGTGTTAGCCATGCCGGCATTGGCACAAACATTTCCCAGTAAACCCATTCGCATCATCGAGCCGGCCGGCCCCGGCAGTGCGGTCGATGTGTTTGCGCGCAAACTCACGCAAGGCTTGTCTGCGCGCCTAGGACAAAGCGTCATCGTGGAAAACCGTCCGGGCGCCAACAGTGCGATCGGCGCCAGAGAGGCGGCCCGCGCTGCACCTGATGGCCATACTTTATTCCACGCCAACATCAACAATTCTCTAAACGATTTGTTGACCAACGATTCTTGCTGCCGTCTCAACGAAGCCCTAATTCCCATCACCAAACTGACCAGTACGCCGCTGGTGATGGTGGTCTTTCCAGGCGTGGGCGTCAAGACACTTAAAGAGTATTTGGCGCTGGGCAAAAGCCAACCCGCATCGATGACATTTGCATCAGGCGGCAACGGTTCGATCACCCAGTTACTTGGCACCAAAATCAATTTGGTGTCCGGCCTTCAGGCAAGAGAAATCCCCTACAAAGCCATTGGCGCGGAATTGCCCGACCTGTTGGCCGGCCATGTGGCCGCTGCCTACTTGGCGCCCGTAGTGGTGGCGCAGCACATTCGTTCTGGCAAATTGATTGCCTTGGGCGTGGCTGGCGCGCGGCGTATCCCCATCTTGCCAGAGGTTCCAACCTTGGCAGAAGCGGGCTTGCCGAATGTCGAGGCGTCCGGCTGGAACGGCTTGTTTGTGCCCGCAGGCACGCCACGCGCTGTGATTCAACGCTTGCAAAGTGAGGTGGCTGCCGTTATGGCGACCCCCGCGTTCCGCGATGACGCACAAAGCCTGGGCTATGAGCTCGGCGGCGAGGGTGCTGATGAGTTCTCGGCTTATATCAAGTCGGAGTTACTGCGCTGGGGCCAAGTGATCCTCGACGGCCATATCAAAGCCGAATGATTTCAAGGCCCGCATTGAACTGATTAAGAGGACGATACCGATGTTGAAAAATTTATTTGCCTTGATCTCGGCATCCGTGCTTTGGGCCGTTGGTGGCCATGCCATGGCACAGGGCTATCCCAACAAACCCATTCGGATCATTGTGCCTGCGGGGGCCGGTGACAGTTGCGATATTTTGACCCGACTGATTGCGCCCAAATTAACCGAACGTCTTGGCCAACCCATCGTGATCGATAACCGTGCTGGCTCTGCGGGGCAATTGGGTTTGACCCTTCTCAAGCAAGCCCCAGCCGACGGCTACACATTGGGTTGCGGCCAAGGCGGAAATATGGTGATTGTGCCCTTGGCCTATGCCAAAGTCGCCTACGATTCGCGCAAAGATTTCACGCCTATGGCCATGATGGCGTCCAACTTTGTGGCCTTGGTGGTTAGTCCCAAAACGCCTTTTAAAACGGTCAAGGAATTGATTGACTACGGCAAAGCCAACCCCGGAAAATTGACTTTTGGCACCAACGGTGAAGGCGCATTTTTGCACTTTGC
The DNA here is from genome assembly GCA_947452725.1 of Comamonadaceae bacterium. Taxonomy (GTDB): domain Bacteria; phylum Pseudomonadota; class Gammaproteobacteria; order Burkholderiales; family Burkholderiaceae_C; genus Limnohabitans_A. The sequence goes on from CANGEG010000045.1 coordinate 13,843, forward strand.
TACCGAGCAATTGCGCATGATGGGGGGGTTTGAATACATGCATATTCCCTACCGCGACATGAATGCAGTGTTCACCCAGATGCTTGGGGGTGACATCAACGCTTCAGTAGGTTCGTTTATTTCCGTTCAACCTTTGGCCGAATCGGGCAAACTGCGCTTGCTGGGCATCGCTCGCGCCACGCGCTCGCCCGACTACCCCAATATACCGACCATCGCTGAAACCGTTCCTGGCTATGCCTCCGGCGGTTGGTTTGGCATCATTGGCCCAGCAGGGGTGCCGCGCGAGGTCACCAACCTCATCAACAAGGAAGTCAATTGGGTTTTGCAACAACCCGATGTGCGCGATCGCATGAAAAAAATGGGACTAGACATTCACACCGAGTCGCCCGAATTTTTTACAGACCTGATGAACAAAGACTTTGAAAACTGGGGCAAGGTTGTCAAAGGTATGGGCTTTAAGCCACTTTAAAGAGGACGGCCACTTTGAAACGCCTTGGTTTGATCCATGCAACCCCACTGGCAGTGGCTCCCATAGCCGCCTCTTTTGAACGGCTTTGGCCTCAGGCCCAATTACAAAATATGCTGGACGATAGCCTGTCGGTGGATCGCGCTCGCGATGGTCGACTCACAGAACGTATGACGCAGCGTTTTATCGATTTATCGCATTACGCGATGAGTTGCGGCTGTGATGCGATCTTGTTTACCTGTTCCGCGTTCGGTCCTGCGATTGAGGCTGCAGCGCTAGCCACCCCTTTACCCACCTTCAAACCAAACCAAGCCATGTTTGACATGGCACTGGCGACTGCGCGCCCTCAGGGCGTGCTGCACATCGGGTTGTTGGCCACATTTGAACCCTCCCTTGCCTCCATGGTCGTGGAGCTTAAACAAATGGCGCAACACTTGGGCATTGCACTAGAAATTCATACCGCGCATGTGCCCGAGGCCATGGATGACCTTAACCGTGGGCAAGCCGATTTGCACCACCAGAAAATTGCCAACGCGGTGTTGACATTGCCTACCTGTGATGTGATTTTGTTGGCTCAGTTTTCTATGGCCGCCGCTCAGCCCTGGGCGCAACGCCAAAGCTCAGTCCCCGTTTTATCCAGCCCCGATTGCGCGGTAACGGCCTTGCGCCAAAGGATGATGAATGTCTGATTTGAATGTTTCCCCCTCGCAGTTAAGCCGCTTCATTGCCGCCACCATGCGCGCGGTGGGCCTGCCTGAGGACGATGCCCGCACTGTGGGCGAACTCATGGCCGAAGCCGATCTGCAAGGCTCGGACGGACATGGTGTTATTCGCGTGCCTGTTTACATTCGCCGCATCCTTGGCGGTGCGGTCAACGTCAAACCCCAGATCCGCGTAGTTGAAGAACGTGCAGCCACAGCCTTGGTCGATGGCGACAATGGCATGGGTCATCTGGTGATGAAACGCGCGACCGAATTGGCGATTGAGAAAGCACGCACCTGCGGCATCGCCTGGGTGGGTAGCCGTTACAGCAACCATGCTGGGCCGGCCTCTTTGTATGCGCGCATGCCGCTGGCGCACGACATGGTGGGTTTGTATTTTGCGGTGGGCAACGCCAACCATTTACCAGCATGGGGCGGCTTGGACATGTTGCTCTCGACCAACCCGATCGCGGCGGCATTTCCCACACACCACGAAGCGCCCGTGGTGCTGGACATGGCCACGACCGTGGCGGCCTATGGCAAAGTCAAAGCCAAGGCCATGATGGGCCAGATGATGCCCGAGGGCTGGATGATCGACCGCCAAGGACAACCGCTGCTTGACCCCAAACGCAGTGACGAAGGTTTTTTGATGCCGATTGGCGGCTACAAGGGCTATGGTCTGTCTATGATTGTGGGCTTGCTGGCAGGCACGCTCAATGGCGCCGCCATGGGCCGTGAGGTCGTGGACTTCAATAACGACGACACCAGCGTGACCAACACCGGTCAGGCCATTGCCGTTATTGACCCTGCAGCTTTTGGCGACATCCAGTCCTTCAAGCTGCACGTGGACAAGCTGGTGCAAGAAATTCACGCCAGTGAACGCATGCCTGGTGTGGAGCAAATTTGGGTGCCGGGTGAGCAAAGCCATCTGAAGCGCATCAAGCATCTAAAGCACGGCATTGATGTTCCTGCTGCATTGACCCGCCAACTCGATACCGTAGCTCGGCAATTGGGCGTACCGACGCTGGCAGAAACCCCTCACTGAAACCGGAGACACGCATGCAAAGACGCCTTGTCATTCAATCGGGCCTGACCACGGCTGCAGGCATGTTCTTGGGTGAAGTAAACGGGCAAAGTACCTACCCCAACAAACTGATCAAGATGATCATTCCCTTGGCTGCGGGCAGCGCCGTCGACAGTGCGGCCCGTATTGTTTCGCAAAAAATGGCCACGAACATGAGCGTGGGCATCGCCATCGACAACCAAGCTGGCGCAGCTGGGTTGATCGGCGCTGAACGTGTAGCCAAATCTCCGCCCGACGGCTACACCTTAGGCGGTTTCAACGACAGCATCATGACCATGCTGCCGAGCTTTCACAGCAAGATGCCTTGGGACATCCTCAGGGATTTTGAACCCGTTTCGCTGGTGGCCACCATCGAGTGGGCCTTGGTGGTGCCGGCTGATTCGCCCATCAAGACAGCCGCCGATTTGATTGAAGCTGCACGCAAGGCGCCAGGCAAAATCAATTACGGCTCAGGCGGAAACGGCAGTCCGCAGCACATTGCCATGGCCTTGTTCGCCATGCAAGCGGGTATCCAATTGACCCACGTGCCTTACAAAGGTGCCACACAGGCGGCGGTGGGCACCGCGGCCAATGAGGTGCAAACTTGCTTGCAAGGTATTGCCACTGTCAGCCCCCTGGTCAAAGCCGGCAAGCTGCGCATTGTGGGCATACCTGCCCCCAAGCGGCTGGGGCAGTTTTCCGATATTCCAACCGTGTCCGAGTCGGGCTTGCTTGGATATGAAATGAATTCTTGGTTTGCTGTGATGGCGCCTGCCGGTACCCCCAAAGTCGTCATCGACAAATTCCAAAGCGAAGTCGTCAAAGCGCTCACGGATTCAAGCGTCAAAGAGCAGTTCGCTGCACAAGGCCTCACGCCTTTAGGGACCACGCCCGCCGAACTCTCGGCCTTGCTCAAGGCTCAGTTAAACCGCTATGGCAAGCTAATTCGAGAGGCCGGCATTACGGCCAGTTGATCGGCAACTCGCGTACACAGTCGCAAAAAAGCCGCCCGAGTGAACTGACCCCAATAAGTTGGACAGTTTAAAAAGCTGATTAGGCCATAGAGGGCTGAGTTCTGTATTGCACAGGACTCAGCCCTTTTAGTTTGATCTTGATCCGATA
>CANGEG010000046.1 GCA_947452725.1 Comamonadaceae bacterium
GTCAAGGCTTGGGTAGCTGAGCGCAAAGATCAGATAGAGCTTTTTTACCTGCCCAGCTACAGCCCGCAACTCAACCCAGAAGAGCGGCTGAACGCGGACTTGAAGCAGGAGATGGGCAAACGCGTTCCGGTGCGAACCAAAGCCAAATTACGAGAAGCGGCCAACGAGCATATGACCATGTTGGAGAAAACACCCGAGCGGGTTATTGGCTACTTCCAGGACCGCCGAGTTCGATATGCTGCTTAAACTTCACAGGGCCGGAGCAATAGGTTTATTGGTACTGAGTGTGCCTTTGGCCTGGGTTTTAGGTTTTTTGCGGATGCCAATGCTATACGTCGTCAGTGTGGCTATCGGCGCTGTCTACACCGTTGCGGGATCGGCATCGCAAATCGTGTTGACCCAATTGGTAGGCCGTGAAAATTTGGTCAGGGCTCATGCACAGAACGCTATTGCCAGTTCAGCGGCTGAGGTCTTGGGGCCCGGCTTGGCCGGTTTGCTGATCAAGGTTTGGGGTGCGCCGCTTGCATTGCTCATGAACTCTATCTTGCTAATCGGGTCGGTCACTATGCTCAAAGGTATTCGAATAAACGAGAAACGACCACCGCCAAGCGCGATACCCTTTTGGAAAGAAATGAAGTTGGGGCTGGACTTTGTCCACCAGACAAGGCTCCTCAAAGAAATCGCATGGACGATGGGAGGCTGGCATTTTTTTGCAAAAATGGCATTGTCAATTCAGATTATTTTTGCAATCAACGACTTGGCTTTGGAACAAAATGTCGTGTCACTCTCTTATGTTGCCATAGGGTTAGGTTCGATTTTGGGAGGTTTTATGGGGCCTAGATTTTCAAAATATATTGGCCCCGGACCAGGATTACTGACAGGTATCGCGATCACGTCGGTAGGATGGCTGATCGCATCTTGTCTCCAGAACTGGCTGTCACATATGGTGTTGTTTAGCTCAATGCTTTTTAGTTACAGCTTTGGCGCCACTTTCATGTTTATCAATTTTCTATCGATCAGGCAAGGCATTACACCGAGCCACATGCTCGGGCGGATGACAGCAACTATGCGCTGGTACTCCCTGCTGCCTGCCGGCCCAGGAGCCTTGCTTGGCGGATGGACAGCCGAACACTATGGAATGACATGGGCCATCGGGTTGGCTGGCATCGGTACGCTTAGTGTTGCTCTGATCGCTACATGGCGGCCCTATTTGAGGGTCCTGCGAACTTTGCCACAGCCTTACGTGGCCATCTCGGAAAATTGAATCAACTAATCGGCAGGGGGGTCCGCACCGGGCGGCTCGAGAGTTTGAGGTTACGACAGCCATGGCACGCCTAGCCCGTCTTAGCACGCAATATTCAGCACCGTTTTGAGCAGCCGGTCACGGTGACCAGCTCGCAGCAGGACTTGTATCCGCAGGTGTGCGCCCATGCTGGGCGCAGATACAAAAAGGGCCTCGCACTGCGAGGCCCTTTTCAGATTGGATCAAAGTCGATCAACGCACCACAGCGATCTGATCGCGCTTACCAGCTTTGTAGGTGTACAAAGTCAGAGCGCCATTCTTGATATCGCCTTTTTCGTCAAAAGTAATGGTGCCGGTCACACCTTTATAGCCTGTTGTTTTAGCCAATTCAGGCAAGTACTTGGCAGGTTCACTCGACTTAGCGCGCACCATGGCATCAACCATCACATTGACCGCGTCATACACATAAGGCGCGTAGACCTGCACGTCTGCATTGAAGCGGGTTTTGTAACGCGCATAGAAATCTTCCATGCCTTTCTTTTGCTGACCTTCAACGCCACCGGCTTCAGCGCAAATCACCTGACCGTCAGACATTGCATCACCCGCCAACTTGGCCAACTCAGAGGTACAGATGCCATCGCCGCCCATGAATTTGGCGTTGATGCCCAAAGATTTCATTTGGCGAATCATCGGGCCGGCTACTGCGTCCATGCCGCCGAAGAACACCACGTCAGGCTTTTTAGCCTTCAGGGTGGTCAAGATGGACATGAAGTCGGAAGCTTTGTCAGTGGTGAACTCATGACCCACCAATTTGCCGCCGGACGCTTTGACTGCTTTTTCAAACTCTTCAGCCACGCCTTGACCATAAGCGGTGCGGTCATCGATCACGGCAATCGACTTGCCTTTGACGTTGTTCACGGCATAACGGCCCAGGGTGCCGCCCAAATGGACGTCATCGGCCACTACGCGAAAGGTGGTTTTGTAGCCACTGCGTGTGAACTTGGGATTGGTCGCCGAGGGCGAGATTTGTGGGATCCCGGCATCGCTGTAAATTTTGGAAGCAGGGATCGAGGTGCCCGAATTCAAGTGACCGATCACGCCGCTGACTTTGGAGTCAACTAACTTTTGCGCGGCTGCAGTGCCTTGCTTGGGATCGGCCGCGTCATCTTCGGAGACCAATTCGAGTTTGACGGCTTTACCGCCAATTTTCACGCCCTTGGCGTTCAACTCTTCGATGGCCAAACGTGCGCCGTTTTCGTTGTCTTTGCCCAAGTGGGCAATGGCACCGCTGATCGGAGCCACGTGTCCGATTTTGACCACTTCTTGAGCGAAAGTTGCGCCCGCCACCAAGGTCAGAACAGCAACCGCAGTTGCTTTGAATTTCATTTGCATAAGCACTCCGAAAATAAATGATTGCTCCGAATGAAGCAATCGACACGATAACGCAATTTATGCGCCTGCGCGCGCTGACACAAGCTGATAAAAGTAACTTTTTTTCAGTCAACCGCAGCAAAATCAAGAAACCATGGCCCCGCATCAGTCTGGACACACCCTGCCGCTCAAGATCTCATCTGCCGGGGGCGGGGTCAGGTCAGGTTCTAATCCAAGGGCTTGGGGGCTAATTTTTTAAATTTAAATCACGCCGAATCAGCGTGTAGCCCAAGGCGGTGTATTGCTTCCAGCGGGCGCGGGCTTCTGCTTTGTCCGAGGGGTCATCACTGACCACCTCAATCAGGCGCTCAAACCGCTCAAAATACAGGGGTAAATCAGGCCCTAAATTGATCGCCGTGTTCACGCCAGCCACAGAAATCAGCTCTGTCGCCATGATGACCCCCGATTGGCTCACAGACATGGCGTTTTCAGTGCCCAAACAGTGGGACACAAAATCATGCGGCGAAACAGCCCAAAGCGCGCTGTCAAGGCGCTTTAAAAAATCTGGCTCAGCCACAACAAAGAGCCTCTGGCCTTGTGACACGCCTTTGCGCAACAACCGGCAGACATAAGGCAGTTTGTCGGTCGCATTGAAATGAAATTCAATTTGGGTCATTCCAGCCAAGGTGTTTAAGCTTTCAACTTGCGCTTGGCGGGCACTTTCGCGGCCGCTGGCGCCTTTGCAGCATGCGCCAAAAGATAGTGCAGCAACAAGCCTACTGGGCGTCCTGTAGCGCCCTTGGCCCCGCCGCTTTTCCATGCGGTTCCTGCAATATCCAAATGCGCCCACGCAAAGGCTTTGGCAAAGCGCTGCAAGAATTTAGCGGCCGACACCGCGCCGCCTGCGCGCCCGGCGACGTTGGCGACATCGGCAAAATTGCTCTTCAAGCCTTCCGCATAGGCCTCATCCAAAGGCATGCGCCAGCAAAGATCTTGAGATGCTTCACCAGCTTGATGCAGTGCATCGGCCAAGGTGTCATCTGAGGCAAATAAGCCCGATCGCACCCCGCCTAAGGCGATCATGCATGCGCCAGTCAAGGTGGCAATATCGATCACCGCCGCAGGCTTGAAGCGCTCTGCATAGGTGAGCGCATCACACAAGACCAAGCGCCCTTCGGCGTCGGTGTTCAATATTTCAATGGTTTGACCGCTCATGCTGGTGACTACATCGCCGGGCTTAACCGCCAAGCCATCGGGCATGTTCTCGCAGGCCGGGATCAGCCCCACCACGTTGATGACCGGATTAAGCACGCTCAATGATTTGAAAACACCCAGCACGCTGGCCGCGCCGCTCATGTCGAACTTCATCTCGTCCATTTCGGCTGCAGGCTTGATGGAGATACCGCCGGTGTCAAAGGTAATGCCTTTACCCACCAACACCACGGGCGCCACAGACTTGGCGGCCCCTTGATAGCGCATGACAATAAAACGCAAAGGCTCTCGAGAACCTTGAGCCACGGACATGAAAGAGCCCATACCCAGTTTGGCCACTTCTTTGGGCCCCAGCACCTCGCAACTGAACTTGGCGCCAAGGGTCAGGCTCTTGGCAGCCAGTCCCAATGCCGTTGGTGTGGCGTGATTGGCTGGCCGGTTAGCCCACTCTTTGGCCACCTCAACCCCCATGACGGTGGCTTTGGCGGTGTTAAAGGCCGATTGGGTCGCGGCATTGATGCCCACCAAGCCCAACTGAACACTTTTGAGCTGTCGCCCCTTAGGTTTGGACTGGGTGGTGGTGTAAACATAACTGCCGTCACTGACCGCAGCCACCAAGGCATGGATGGAGGGCGCCTCTAAGGCCGTCGTGCACAAAATACTCAGTTTTTTGATTTCGAGAGATTTGATCTGAGGTGTCACCGCCGCCATGGCCGTTTTAATATGAGCAGCTGTGCCCCGCCCCGCCCCTACCAGCCACACTTTAGGCGCCGCAATACCGGGGACGCGATAAGCCGCGAGCATTTGCCCTGCTTTGTAGTCCAAGTCCTTGGCCGCCAAGGCATGGGCAATTAACAAAGAAATTGCGTCCTTGCCAGGCTTGAAAGCCTCTGAAACGAGGACAATCAAGGCTTCGGTCTTGTCTTGGCATGCGCCTGCGAGTGAAAGTGGGGTGAGTTCGAAGTTCATAATTGATTTTTTTTGCGACCCAGCAATGTTATTCCATTCCGCACTCCGCAAGGATCTGTCCCGCAGTTTTGGTGCCACCGTGGTGGTGTTGGCCACTATTGTGATGACCAACGTATTGATTCGGACTTTGGGACAAGCGACCGTAGGCGGTGTGAATCCTTCTGAAATCATGCTGGTCATGGGTTTTGCGGTGCTGGGGCACTTGACTACCATCTTGACGCTGAGTCTGTTTATTTCCATCGTTTCCACCTTGTCGCGCATGTACGCCGACAGTGAAATGGTGATCTGGTTTTCCAGCGGCCGGGGGTTGGCCTCTTTTGCCCCGCCAATTTTTCGTTTTGCCTGGCCAATCTTGTTAGTGATCACCTTGCTGGCTCTGGTCGTCTGGCCGTGGAGCAACCGGCAAGCGCAAGACTTGAGTGACCGCTATGAGCAGCGCAATGACATTGAGCGAGTGGCGCCCGGCCAGTTTCAGGAGTCAGCCGGGGGCAAGCGGGTCTTTTTTATTGACAAAGACACACCCGACAATAAAACCGGCACCAACGTGTTTATTTCAAGCACCGAAGGCAACGTGGAAAGCATCACTTCAGCCCGACAGGGCTTGATTGAGGTGAAAAATGGCGAACGTATTTTGAGCTTGAAAGCCGGCCAACAGGTCTTGCGTAACACCCAAACAGGCGATGTTCGTGTGATTGATTTCCAGCAATACGAAGTGGTGATTGATTCAGACGCCAAGGCCGTCTCGGTCAATGCCCCCAGCATGACGTCGACCCTGGATCTAATCAGGGACCCCCTTCCCCAGCACATGGGTGAATTGGCCTGGCGATTGGGCCTAGGGTTGGCTGCGATGAATTTGTTGCTTCTGGCATTGGCGGTGGCGACAGCCAATCCGCGCGTGGGGCGCAGCTACCACACGGCTTTGGCGCTGCTGATTTTCATTGTGTACTACAACATGATCAACGTGGGACAAAGCTGGATCAGCTCAAGCCGTGTGAGTTTTTCTGGCTTTTTACTGGCCTTGCATGGGGGCGTATTTTTGCTTGCCTTGGCTTGGATCGCCGCAAGACACTTCAACCTGTCTTGGCGCAGTCTTTGGATTCGCCCATTGCTTGCCAACAAGGCCACGGCATGAAAACGATCCGCAAACTCATCCACGGCGAGATCATCGCAGCGGTCAGTTTTGTCGCGCTCGGCTTCTTGGCCTTGTTTGTCTTTTTTGACATCGTGGACCAGTTGCAAGCCTTGAACCGCTTGGCCAAGTCGGGTTATCAGTTTAAACATGCTCTGATCTACGTGAGCTTGCTGATTCCTGGCCACCTTTACGAGTTGCTGCCTCTGTCGGTGTTGATCGGCAGCATCTTTGTCATGGCCCGTTTTGCGCAAAGTTCAGAATTCACTATTTTGCGCACTGGCGGCCTGGGGCCTTGGCGGGCTCTGGGCTCGCTCTTCAAACTCGGCCTGGTCTTTGTGGCCTTGACCTTTTTTGTAGGGGACTATGTGGCCCCCGTTGCCAACCGCAAAGCGCAATTGCTCAAAGCCCAGTTTCAAGGGCTGATCACAGTGGGCCAAACTGGCGCCTGGTTGAAAGAAAAACAAAGCGACTTGAACTTTGCCGTCAACGTTGGCGCCATGAACAGCGATGGGGAATTGGCGCAAATTCGAATTCATGCATTCAGCCCGGACGGACGGCTCAAGTACATCGCCAGCGCGCCATCGGCCCGCATTGGTAACAGCGAGTGGCTGCTGTCAAACGCTGAGCAGCGTGACTATCAACTCGATAGCAATACAGCCGCACACATTGATATCAAGCGCACGGCTGAAATGCATTGGCCCACCGAGATTTCCACAGAAATGGTAGCCGCCGCACTGCTCAGCCCCGACCGCATGCAAACACTTGACCTGTTTCAGTACATGAACCACCTGGCCGCAAACGGCCAAAACGCGCAGCGCTACGAAATTGAGTTTTGGCGCAAAGTTTTTTATCCGCTCAGCTGTTTAGTCATGTTGTCCTTGGCTTTGCCATTTGCCTATTTGCATTTCCGCTCCGGCCACATCACAGGCTATGTCTTTGGCGGCGTGATGGCTGGGATCAGCTTTTATTTGCTGAACAATGTGTTCGGCTTTATGGGCAATCTGAACAATTGGCAGCCTTGGCTCACCTCGGCTGCACCGGCGCTGATTTACAGCGCTATTTCACTGGCCACCTTTTGGTGGCTAGTTCTCAAGCAATGACATGACTACAACAACTCGGACAGCCAAAAAAGGGATCATTTTGTTCGCACATGGGTCTCGTGATCCATTGTGGAAACTACCCATCGAGGCCGTTGCCGCTCGAATTCGCGAGCGCCAAGTTGATGCACTGGTGGAATGCGCTTATTTAGAACTGACCACGCCAGACCTGCCCAGCGTGTCCGCCCATTTGATCGCCTCAGGAGCCCTCAACCTTCGCATCGTGCCTATGTTTTTGGGCGTGGGACGTCACGCGCGCGAAGACTTGCCAGTTCTGGTCGCTAAGTTGCGAGACGACCATCCTCAGATTCACTTTGAATTACAAGCCGCGGTGGGTGAAAACCCCTTGCTGATCGACTTGATGGCCCAGATCGCCATAGACACATAAAGCATAATAAGAGGATTCTTTATGGCCATTTACCGTGAACCTGCACCAATTTAGATTTGTCCAAGAGGCTGCACGACGCAACCTCAACTTAACTGAGGCAGCCAAAGCGCTGCACACATCTCAGCCGGGCGTGTCCAAAGCCATCATTGAGCTGGAGGAAGAGCTCGGTATCGACATTTTCGCGCGGCATGGCAAACGACTTAAACGCATCACCGAGCCGGGTCTGCATGTGCTGCAAAGCATTGAAGTGATCATGCGTGAGATCGGTAACCTCAAACGTATCGGCGAACAATACAGTGCGCAAGACAGCGGCACCTTGTCGATTGCGACCACCCACACCCAAGCGCGCTATGTGCTGCCACTGCCTGTTGCTAAATTACGCGAGAAGTATCCCAAGGTCAACATTAGCCTGCACCAAGGCGCGCCAGACCAGGTCGCCAAAATGCTGCTCGACGACACGGCCGAGATTGGTATGGCCACCGAGTCTTTGGCTGACTATGACGAGTTGATCACCCTGCCCTGCTACGAATGGCAGCACATGCTGGTCTTGCCTTTGGACCACCCTTTGGCAAAAAAAGAAAACCTTACGCTCGAAGACGTGGCGAAAGAACCCCTCATCACCTACCATCCTTCTTTTACAGGGCGCACCCGAATTGATTCCGCCTTTGCGCATAAGAAACTGCATCCACGCATCGCCTTGGAGGCTATTGACTCAGACGTGATTAAAACCTATGTGCGTCTGGGCCTGGGCGTGGGTATCGTGGCCGAAATGGCGGTCAAAGACGATCCGGTGAAAGACCTGGTGATCCGCCCAATGGGCCAATTGCTGGGTATGAACGTGGCCCGTGTGGCGTTCAAGCGCGGCGCCTACTTGCGCAATTTTGTCTACCATTTTGCCGAAATGCTGAGCGACCGCCTCACCCCAGCCTTGATTGCCAAGGCAATGACTGGCCATGTGGCCGATTACGAACTCTGATTTTTTTCATTTCCTTTATCCTTTGTGACATGACCCCTCACACACCTGCCCTCGTCTCTAAACACCCCAACATGGGGACCACCATTTTTACCGTCATGTCCGGCCTAGCCACAGAAACAGGGGCTGTGAATTTAGGCCAAGGTTTCCCCGATTTCGCTTGCGACCCCAAGCTGACAGAAGCTGTGAATGGCGCAATGCAAGAGGGACTTAATCAATACCCGCCCATGACTGGCATTGCGCCGCTGCGTGAAGCGGTCAGCGCCAAAATTCAAAACCTCTATGGCCGCCATTACGACCCGGCCAGCGAAATCACCGTCACCGCCGGAGCGACGCAGGCCATCTTGACCATCATGTTGGCGGTGGTTCACCCGGGCGACGAAGTCATCGTGCTGGAGCCTTGCTATGACAGCTATGTGCCCAACATCGACATGGCGGGCGGCGTGGTGGTGCGCGTGCCGCTCACCCCCGGCACCTTTCGGCCCGATTTTGACAAAATTCAGGCGGCCATCACGGTCAAAACTCGCGTCATCATCATCAACTCACCGCACAACCCCAGCGGCATGATCTGGAGCCAGCAAGACATGCTGCGCTTGCAAGAGATTTTGGCACCGACCAACGTGCTGCTGATCAGCGATGAGGTCTACGAGCACATGGTCTACGCACCGAACCGTCATTGGAGTGCCGCACAATTTGATGGCTTGGCTGCGCGCGCTTTTATCGTCTCCAGCTTTGGCAAAACTTACCACGTCACCGGGTGGAAAATCGGCACTGTAGCAGCCCCTTCATCACTCACCACCGAGTTTCGAAAAGTGCACCAGTTCAACGTATTTACCGTAAACACGCCCATGCAATACGGGCTCACGCGCTACATGGCAGACCCACAGCCCTATTTGGACTTACCCGCGTTTTACCAACACAAAAGAGACCTCTTTCGCCAAGGCTTGGCAAAGACCAAGTTCAAACTGTTACCAGGCGAGGGAACATATTTTCAGTGTGTGGACATCTCAGATTTGGCCGTACCTGAGAAGAATTTGAGTGAAGCCGATTTTTGCAAATGGCTGACCACCGACATTGGCGTAGCTGCGATTCCGCTGTCTGCGTTTTATGCCGACAGTTTTGACCAGCGCGTTATCCGCTTTTGCTTTGCCAAACAAGACATGACCTTGCACAAGGCCATTGGCAGGTTAGCTCAGTTGTAAAAATCAATCGTCTGTGTTGTCGTCCAGCCCAGGAAACAACACCGAGGTAAAGCCGAATTGACTAAAGTCCCGCACACGCATCGGGTAAAGTTTACCGATCAGGTGGTCACATTCATGCTGCACCACCCGGGAATGAAAGCCCTCTGCGGTGCGCTCAATTGCGCGGCCTTGAACATCAAAGCCGCTGTAACGAATTCGCTGCCAGCGAGGCACCATAGCCCGCATGCCCGGCACGGACAAACACCCCTCCCAACCCACTTGCTCTTCTTCGTCCAATGGCGTGATCACGGGATTGAGCAGGATTGAGGCAGGAATCGGCGGCTCGTGAGGGTAGCGCGGATTGACCTCGCCGCTGCCAAAAATCACAAGCTGTAAATTCACTCCAATTTGCGGCGCGGCCAAACCGGCGCCGTTGACAGCGGCCATGGTTTCCAACATGTCAGCCACTAAAGCGTGCAGTTCTGGTGTATCAAATTCAGTGATAGCAGGGGCGATACGCAACAAGCGCTCATCGCCCATTTTTAAAATTTCACGAACGGTCATGATTGACTTTCTGTCGCTAAATGCGCGCCTTGAACTGGTGTGGCTGTTTCAGCCAAAGTTGCTAAGAGTTTAAATAGATCGTCTTCGTCCAACACATTCACACCCAATTCTCGCGCTTTGTCTAACTTACTGCCGGCCTCGACACCCGCGACAACGTAACTGGTTTTCTTGCTCACCGAGCCTGCCACTTTGGCGCCCTGCGCTTCCAGGAGATCTTTGGCTTCATCGCGACTGAGCGTGGGCAATGTGCCGGTCAGGACAAACGTTTGGCCCGCCAGCGGCTGGACAACTTGCACGGCAGGTTCACCTTCAGGCCAGTGCAACCCGCAGGAGCGCAATTGCGCCACCACTTCGCGGTTGTGTGATTGGTCAAAAAAGGTGCGCAGGCTTTGGGCCACCACCGGGCCCACATCGTTGACCTGAAGCAATGCCTCTTCAGTCGCGTCCATGATGCGGTCCAGACTGCCAAAGTGGCGCGCCAGCTCTTTGGCTGTGGCCTCACCCACATGACGGATGCCTAAGCCGAAGACAAAACGCGGCAAGGTCGTGGCTTTGGACGCCTCCAGCGCAGACACAATGTTTTGTGCCGATTTATCGGCCATGCGCCCCAGCTGAGCCAAACCGGCAAAGCCCAAACGGTACATGTCGGGCAGGGTTTTGACCACTCCGCTGTCCACCATTTGGTCCACCAGTTTCTCGCCCAGGCCTTCCACCTCCACCGCTCGGCGCTGTGCAAAATGCAATATGGCTTGCTTGCGCTGCGCGCTGCAAAATAGGCCGCCCGTACACCGGTAATCAGCTTCGCCCTCTTCGCGCACGGCATCGCTACCGCACACCGGGCAAATGCGGGGCATGGTGAATGCAGCGGTATCGCCCACGCGCCTGTCCAACAAGACCGAAACCACCTCGGGAATCACATCGCCCGCGCGGCGCACAATGACAGTGTCTCCCACCCGAACGTCTTTACGGCGGGCCTCATCCTCGTTGTGCAAGGTGGCGTTGGTCACAGTGACGCCGCCGACAAACACAGGCGCCAATTTGGCAACGGGCGTGAGTTTGCCGGTGCGACCTACTTGCACATCGATGGCCAACACCGTGGTAATTTCCTCTTGCGCTGGAAACTTATGCGCCACAGCCCATCGAGGCTCTCGGGTCACAAAGCCTAGCTGAGCTTGCAGGCTCAGGTCATTGACTTTGTAGACCACACCATCAATGTCAAAGGGCAAACTGTCGCGCGCCTGCGCAATGCGCTGGTGGTAGGAAATCAAGCCATCGGCACCCTTCACGCATGCAATTTCATCGGCCACTGGAAAGCCCCAGGCTTTAAAGGCATGCAGCATCTCAAAGTGGGTCGCGAACTGCGGCCCCCCCTCGCTCAACGGCGTTACGTCGCCAAGGCCATACGCAAAAAAACTCAAGGGGCGTTGCGCAGCAATGCCTGAATCCAATTGGCGCACTGCGCCGGCCGCGGCATTGCGCGGATTCACAAAGGTTTTCTCGCCCTTGGCACCGGCGGCAATTTTGATGCGCTGGCGTTCATTTAAGGCGCCAAAATCATCGCGGCGCATGAACACTTCACCGCGCACTTCAAGCACCCCGGGAAGGGGTTGGGCTTGCACTGCTTGCAAGCGCAATGGAATTTGACCGATGGTGCGGATGTTGGTGGTGACGTCTTCACCGCTTTCGCCATCGCCTCGCGTGGCCGCTTGCACCAGCACGCCGTTTTCATAGCGTAAGCTCATGGCCAGCCCGTCAAATTTCAGTTCAGCCACGTACTCGATCGCGGGGGCCGAATCGTCTAAGCCAAGCTCGCGCCGCACGCGCGCATCAAAGGCTTTCGCCCCCGACGATTCAGTGTCGGTTTCGGTGCGAATGCTGAGCATCGGCACCCGGTGCCGAACGGTGGCAAAGGCATCAAGTACCGAGCCGCCCACCCTTTGCGTGGGTGAATCAGACGTGATCAACTCAGGGTGCGTCGCCTCTAAGGCTTGTAATTGCTTGAACAGGAGGTCGTATTGCGCGTCAGGAATTTCGGGCTCATCCAGCGTGTAGTAGAGATGGCCATGGTGGTGCAACTGCTCTCGCAAAGCTTGCATTTTCTCCATCACCGACTGAAGCGGTAAAGAGACATCGGGTTCGGATGGGTCTGAAAAAAGATCCAAAGTGCTCATTTCAAGCGGCGCATTGCTCACGAAAATAAGCGGCGGGCTTGGGGCGATCCTGCCGACAGTTCGCGCAGATCGAGCGCGTCATACAACTGCTCAAGATCAATCGCAATCGCGTCCAAGGCCGCTTCGCTCAGCACATGACCACCTCCATCGGTCACCACGCCGTCCATGGCTTGAGCCAGCAGCAAAGCCGCATCACGCAATTGTCTGAAAGGCGCTTCGGTGCGGCTGATCTGGGGCACATCTAGGCTCAAATCAAATTCACGAATCGCTGACAGCGCAGGGTCATCGGCCATGGCCGCTTGGGTATCAAACGACAAAGCCAGCACGGGGGGCAAGCCCGACACCGCAGAAGGCAAGACCATGCGCCCAGGAATCACACCGGCCACAAAACCTAAACGCGAAGCGTGCTGATGGATATACCCCGGGCTCCAGGCTGACGCCTTGGCACACAAGGTGAAACTCAGTTGCGCATCATGAGCGCTGGCAAACTGATCCAACTCGCGGCCGCGGGCCACTTCTTCAAGCATGTCAGGAAACACTGTGTCACCACTCAAGTCATCAGCCACGGCCTGAGCTTTGATCACGAACTCAGAAAATTCGATTTCGTTGATGGCCCCTACGCGGTTGGCTAACTGAACCGAGGCCTGCACAGCGCTGTAGCGGCGTCCAGCCGTTGGCGCCTCCCATTCGCCGGTAGTTTCATTTAAACCTTCCACCGCAAACGGTTTGGTGCCGACTCGGCGGGTGTGCGGCAAGGCCGCCAAAATGGCATCGCCCGATACCAATGACTCGACTTCGATCGGAGTGATAGCGTCGATCAAGGCATCGATAGCCGGTTTTTTTTCTGGCTGGGGCAAGCTACTTAAATCTTCACCCATGACGGGCTCGACGGGGCCACAAGCTTCTGGATCAGAGGTCTCAACGGCCATGGGGCCAGGAACAACATCAGCTTGGCGCGGTGCATTTTTGCGCGAAACCCACAGGTTGTAGCCCAGAACCGCCAGCAGCGTCACACCGCCGATGGCAAACAAACTGATTTGCAATGAAGTCATGCTTTGAATAAGGAATGAAATGGGTGTGAAAGTCAGTTCAGACTTCAAAGGTCAGCCATAGAGACCGCAGACTCCATGTCTACCGCCACGATGCGCGAAACACCTTGCTCTTGCATGGTCACGCCAATGAGTTGTTCAGCCATTTCCATGGCGATCTTGTTGTGACTGATGAATAAAAATTGTGTTTCTTTGCCCATGCTGGAGACCAGTTTGGCATAACGTTCGGTGTTGGCGTCGTCCAGCGGTGCGTCAACCTCGTCCAGTAAACAAAACGGCGCAGGATTCAATTGGAAAATTGCAAACACCAAGGCAATGGCTGTGAGGGCTTTTTCGCCGCCCGAGAGCAAATGGATGGTCTGGTTTTTCTTGCCCGGTGGCTGCGCCAGCACCTGAACGCCGGCATCCAATATCTCGTCACCGGTCATCACCAAGCGCGCGTTACCGCCACCAAACAGCTCAGGGAACATGCGGCTGAAATGCTCGTTCACAATCTTGAAAGTTCCCCCCAACAGATCGCGCGTCTCGGCATCAATCTTGCGAATTGCGTCTTCTAAGGTATTCATCGCTTCGGTCAAATCGGCGGTTTGCGAATCCAAGAAAGTCTTGCGTTCGCGGGCCGTAGCCAATTCGTCCAGGGCAGCTAAGTTGACGGCCCCAAGGGCGTTGATCTCCCGGTTCAAACGGTCAATCTCGCTTTGCAACCCGGTCAAGCGAACATTGCCAACTTCGATAGACCGCGCTACGGCATCCAAGTCGGCTTGGGCATCGGCCAGCAACTGGGTGTACTGTTCCACGCCCAGGCGTGAGGCTTGCTCTTTCAGTTGCAGATCGGTAATACGCTGGCGTAGAGGGTCCAGCTCACGCTCAAAGCTCAGGCGCCGCTCGTCGCTGGCGCGCAGTTTGGCGGTCAAGTCATCGTATTCGCTGCGCTTAGCGCCCAGGGTTTTTTCGCGCTCCAGCTTCATGTTTAATGCGTCTTGCAGGCCGCCTTGCGCAGCTGCATCGTTCAAGCGCAAGAGTTCATCTTGCGCGCGTTGCTCTTCGGCGGCGAGACTCGTGACTTGCTGAGCGGCAGTTTCGATGGCGCGGCTAAGTTCGGCACGGCGCGACTCCAAGCTGCGCTGTGCGAATGCGGCCTCTTGAGCGCGGCGCTCCAGGGTGCGCTGCTGCTCGCGGCACTCAGACAATTTTCTCTCACATGCAATCACCCGGTCGTCCAACTGCGCATGGCGCTCTTGGCTGTCGGCCAGCTGCATGTCAAGCTCTTCAAAGCGACCTTCGGCGGTGAGCCGGCGCTCTTGCAATTCTTCAAGCAAGGCGTCGATTTCGGCCATGTCGCCGGCGATTTGCTCGCTGCGGGCACGGGTTTGCTCTGCCAATTGCGAC
Organism: Comamonadaceae bacterium; assembly: GCA_947452725.1. Lineage (GTDB taxonomy): Bacteria > Pseudomonadota > Gammaproteobacteria > Burkholderiales > Burkholderiaceae_C > Limnohabitans_A. The sequence goes on from CANGEG010000046.1 coordinate 14,740, forward strand.
AAGCGCAAAGTCTCGACCTGCACCTCGTGCGCGCGGGATTGAAACTCTGTGGCTTCGCGCCGGGCAGAGATCAAGCGGGCGCTTGCATCAGCATAAGCGGCTTCGGCGCGAACCAAGGCGGTGCGACTGTCATCACTGATCAGGGTTTGGCCTTTAAGCTGCTTTTCAAAATTCTCAATGTCTTGCGCACGCGCCAGCAAACCGGCTTGCTCCGAGTCTTGCGCGTAAAAACTGACGCTGTGCAGCGTGATGGCGTGACCGTTTTGCACAAACAACACTTCACCAGCTTTCAACTGATCGCGCCAAGCCAAAGCAACTTCCAGGCTAGGCGCGGTATAACAACCTTGCAACCAAGCACCTAGCGAGGCCGACAAGCCAGCATCATTCAAGCGCAGCAGATCGGCCAAGGGCTCGCAACCGGCTGGTAACCCCGTTCGGGTTGCAGTCACGCCGGCAGCAGGTGGGCTGAAAAAAGACAACTTGGCGGGCGGCGCGTCGCTGGCAAAAGCGCGCACCATATCCAGGCGCGAGACTTCGAGTGCCGACAAGCGCTCTCGCAACGCCGACTCTAAAGCGTTTTCCCAACCTGACTCAATATGGATGCGACTCCACAAACCTTGCATCCCCTCCAAACCATGTTTAGTAAGCCAAGGCTTGAGCTTGCCGTCAGTTCGCACTTTTTCTTGCAAGGCTTTGAGCGCCTCGACTTTTGCGGCCAAATCGGCCATTCGGGCCGACTCGGTATTGACCGCTTGCTGACGGCTGCGTCTGTCTTCGTCCAGCTGCGGCACTTGTTCTTGAAGCTCTTGCAGACGGCCACTGGCTTCGCTGGCGGCTTCTTCGGCCTGAGCCAATTGAGCACGCAAGCCCACAAGTTGCTGCTCGTCGGGGGCCGCCAATGCATTGCGGTCCAAGGTCAGGCGATCGCGGCGTTGGTTCAACTGGCGCGATTGCTCCTCGGTGTTGCGCTGGTCTGCGGCCAACACCTGGATTTGCTGCTGAACTTGGCCGACACTGGTTCGCTGCTCGTTGGCTTTGCTTTGGGCTTTCCGCAAAGCCTCCTCCAAGTCAGGTAAGGTCTGGGCCTGGTCTTCAACCTGGGCGGCCAGAGTAATGGACTGATCTTCGGCCATCACCGCTTGCTCGGCCAAATTTTCAATTTCCACTTGCGCCTCGGCCGTGCGGTCGGCCCACTGCGCCGCTTGCTCTTTGAGCTGCAACAAGCGCTGCTCGGCGCGCTGGCGGCCTTCGACCACGAAACGAATTTCGGCTTCCAAACGCCCGACTTCAGCGCTGGCTTCGTACAACGCGCCCTGCGCCTGGTTCACCTGATCGCCTGCCGCGTAATGGGCTTGGCGAATGGTTTCCAAGTCAGCCTCGACATGGCGCAAGTCGGCGATACGCGACTCCAAATCGTTAGCGGCTTTTTCCACGTCTTCCTTCAAACTGCCTTGCCCGGCCTCGGCCTCAGAGCGTTTGATGAACCACAGTTGATGCTGCTTGAGCGTACTGTCTGCCTTGAGCGTGTTGAAGCGCTGCGCCACCTCGGCTTGCTTTTCCAACTTTTCCAAGTTGGCATTTAGCTCGCGCAAGATGTCTTCGACCCGCGTTAAGTTCTCGCGCGTGTCCGACAATCGGTTTTCAGTCTCGCGTCGGCGTTCTTTGTATTTGGAGACGCCGGCGGCCTCTTCCAAAAACAAACGCAACTCTTCGGGGCGCGACTCGATGATGCGGCTGATCGTGCCCTGTCCAATGATGGCGTAGGCGCGCGGGCCCAAGCCCGTGCCCAAGAAAACGTCTTGCACGTCGCGCCGGCGTACCGGCTGGTTATTGATGTAGTAACTGCTGTTACCGTCCCTTGTGAGCACGCGCTTGACGGCAATCTCGGCAAACTGGCCCCACTGCCCCCCGGCGCGATGGTCGGCGTTGTCAAACACCAGTTCTACGCTGGCGCGGCTGGCGGGTTTTCGGGTGTTAGTGCCGTTAAAAATCACGTCTTGCATGGACTCGCCACGCAATTCAGAGGCCTTGGACTCTCCTAGCACCCAACGCACCGCGTCCATAATGTTGGATTTTCCACAGCCGTTTGGCCCCACCACGCCCACCAGTTGACCCGGCAAGACGAAGTTGGTCGGCTCGGCAAAAGATTTAAAACCCGCAAGTTTGATGGAATTGAGGCGCACGGCAGTCCGAAAATACTTAACTGGTTCGTATTTCGCGCAGCGCGCGGCGCCGCAATGCGAAAAAATGACACTGCGCGCCTATGGCGTGCAGAACGCTGATATTAACCCACA